>JBGSWI010000179.1:0-68243 GCA_041752515.1 Leptolyngbyaceae cyanobacterium
TTTCATTGAGTAGTTCAGTCAAGCCAAACTCTCTGGAATCAATCGGTTATGCCAGCATCGAGCTACCGGAATGTAGATTTGCCACATCCGAGTTGTTTCTCAATGCCCAGGCTCGGCGCACCGCTGCATCCGCATTCACCAGCCCACGTCCGTAGGTACTGTCTGCGCCAGGAGCGCCCAGATCCATTGCGGTATCAAAAATGATTTGACGCACTTGAGAACCTGATAGGCTTGTATTCGCACTCCACACTAGAGACGCAATCCCCGCCATGTTGGGGTTTGCCGCCGAGGTGCCACTAAAGAAGCTCATGCCGCCGCCCTGAGTGGTTGCAGGTGAGTCAGTGGCAGCCATGATTATGCCCGTACCGTAGTTAGAGTACGAAGCCCGATTGACTGCGCTAGCGTTGTCTAGCCCGTTGACCATCGTTGAAGTATGCTCCAACGCTCCAACCGCCATCACATTGCCGAGCGTGCTTTGCAGTCGGGCAACCCCAGCGCCATACACCGGGTTGCTGGTTGCGTCACTGAGAGAGACATTGCCATTTCCTGCCGCCACTGCAAAGACTGCGATGTCAGCATTATTGGAGATCAACGATTGCAACTGAGTCTGGGTGCCGCCGTTATTGAGCCAGGATTCGCCTTGAATTCCACCCTGAAACACCACTCGCATATTGCGATCGCGAGCATACGTGATCACCTGCTGAATCGCCGTCTGCAAGTTAACGCCGCCGTACACGTCCTGCACGTATATACTGCTGTTGCGGTTAATGCCCGCCACCCCAGACGCATTATTGGCTGTGGATGCCATCACACTCACCGCTTGATGTCCATGATCGGAATCTGCAACATCATCGGTTGCGGCATTGGTAATCAGGCGGCTCACAGGAATATCGACACCATAAACGTTGAGTACGCCAGTATCGAGAGACGCTAACAGCACATTGCTAGACCCTTGGGTAAACCGCCAAGCGCTGTCTACATCAGAAACATGCAGGTTCCATTGCTGTCCGTAATAGGTGTCATTGGCGCGGGCTTGCAGTTCAAACCGACTTCCGTCTGAGAAGCGTAGATTCTCAATTCCTTGCATGTAGATTTCGCGCCCATCCGCTAGGGTGACGTAATCAAAGGCAGTGCCTCGGAAGGTTGCCTGATACCAGGTCGAGTTGGTTGATGGATCAAAACTGCTGAGGCTTAAGCCATTAATGCTCGTGACTTGAGCGCGATCGATGCCCAAATTCAGTGTGTCGGTGCCGCCCCGTCCTTGAATCATGGTGCCTGTGCCTGCGGCTGCCGAGTAGTTGAAGGTGTCAGCCGTAAAGGCACCCGTGCTGCGTCCCCAAGCCAATACATTCAGAGCGCTTGAGCTTGAGTAAACCGCGTTGCCGCTCGATTCATACGCCACCGCCCGCAGGGTGTAATTGCCGGCTGTTAATCCAGGGAAGCTTGCCAAGTTGACGACCGCGTTGTAAGTGCTGCTGCCAGTCCAACTGCCCAGGCTAGTAACGGCTCCGGTGCTGCTGCTGGCTTGTAATCCAACACTAGAGGCACCCACTCCAGTCGCCAAACTATAGTTAAAGCGGAGTGCCCCCCCTTCAAAAACGGTGTTGTAAGTGTTGTCGCTGGAGGCATCGTAGGTGTTGGCGTAGCTGAAGAAACTGGACGGAGTGCCCATATTCAGCGTGTAGCTAGTATTAGCGGAATTAAACCGATTCACGCGAACGTGGTAATCGCCAGCCGTCAAATCTGAGAAGTTGATCGACTCAGAGGCACTGCTGCCGCGATAGCCGCCGCGAAGTACTTCTCCGGTATCAATAACGCCGTTGAAATTTGCGTCTCTAATCAGTTCCAGTTCGGCATCTGCGCTTAGCCCTGTTAGAGCAAGGCTGACGTTGCTAGAAGCTCCGAGACTGAAGCGGTAGAAATCTTGAGTATCACTATCGCCAACCCAACCCGTGAAAATCCGATTTCCGTTCAGGTTGCCGGAAGAGTAAGAGTAGCCAGAACCGCCGATGTCATAGGCGGTTGATAGGGTGTTGTTTGTTTCGGTGGCGTATCCTAAACCTGCGCTAGCTGTCAAACTCAGGGAGTAGTTGGTGACGGCACTCCCGAAGGGATGAACCCGAACGTAGTAGCCGCCAGATCCTAATCCTTGCAAATTAATTGCCTCGGAGGTGCTGCCGCCCCAGCGAGAGGACTTAAGAACTTCCCCAGCATCTACAGTGCCGTTGAAGTTGCTATCGCGGATAATTTCTAGGTCGGCATCGGCGGCTAAACCCGTCAAAGAGACGCTGAGGTTGCTGGTGCTGCTGAGGTTAAAGCGGAAATAATCCTGGTCGCCTGTCCAATCGATCGCGCCAGTCGTGGTGTAGGTACTGAGAGTGCCAATATTGGTGGCTGCACTGAGGGTGTCTCCATGAGGTGGCGGCGGCATGAGATCGGGCACAATGGGGAGAGCCGCGCTGGCTCTGAACGCACTTTGCAATGGAGCGTCTAGCCCATCGGAGCCTGTAGAAAACCGTTGGGGCGCTACTTGCAGTGCTGTGCTGTCTGGAGTAGCACCTAAGAACGAACGGGTTGATTGGGGTTCAAAGGGGGGCATAACGTTTTCCTCAGTGAAGTACAAGCGCATGAATGGGTGACCAGATGAGCCATGGACTCTGGTCAGGGGGATTGATCAAACAGGGAAAATTGTGGAGTGGTGGTGGTAGTCTGGGCGATCGCCAAAGCAGGGTGCGATCGCGCCTCAAATCCCTGATAACTTCATGCTCAACTGCAATGGAGTTTTTGAAGAAAATTGGTTGGAGATACCTGCTTTAAGGAAGATACTAAGTTATCGCTCAAATTTCATGCATTTATGCAATTGATGGGTGCAACTTTTAGATGCTGTTAGGGTGGGTTGAGCGCAGCGAAACTCACCCTACGCGATCTTTCCTATTCCCTATTCCCCTAATCCGGGCGGCAACGCCTCTCCACAGCGGTGATGCACTTCAGAAATTCGATCGAATAGCCAGGGATGGGTTTGACGATAATGGGGAATTCGTGCCAGCGGACTGAGCAGGGCAGCGGCGGCAATATCTGCCACGCTGAACTGATTGCCGACCAAATAGGGCTGCGTCCAGCGATGCGCCAGTTCTGTTAAGGCGATATCTAAGCGTTGGGTTGCCAAATCTACGGCGATCGCATTAATTCCATACTGCCATCGCACCACTTGGATCACGAACTGACTGGATAACGATGAATCAAGCGATTTGCCCTCCCCTGATCGAAACTGGTAATAAACAAACCGAGCCGCAACGCCAATACTTTCATCCAGCCAGTCTTCCAGCATCTCCGCTTGGGATTGGAGGACAGGATCACTCAACCCATAGGAAGGCTCCGGCTGATAGATTTGCACAAAGCGCAGGATTTGGGTAGAGTCGGCGATCGCGGTTGGCAAGCCCTCCTGCTCAGGAAGTAAAACGGGCAGCGTCGTCAGCCCCGTTAAGGGCTTCAGGCGCAAGGCGTGTAAACCGGGTGTGAGATTTTCCACGGTGTAGGGTATTTGCTTGTAGCCCAGTGCCAATCGAGCTTTACGGCAATAGTGCGAGGTACTAAACTGAAGCAGCTTCATGAGGTGAGCCTGAGCTAAAGGATGAGGACGTTAAAACCCTTCATAGCGTTGAGATTCATAGCGCTGAGATTCATAGCGCTGAGATTTTACTGACACTATTGAAGGAATCCAAGGGGCTAGCATCGCCGATTTGATAGCCTACACTACAAACTTGATCGAAAATCATTCCCATGATAAGGGGTAGTCTCTACCTCAAGATAGGTTCCTGGGAACAAGCAGGCTTCTTTAGAAAATAACTATGGGTTTCTCGCCGATCGCCTTGCCTTTTTCGCGTCATTTGAAGGCTGGATTTTCATTCAATCGATTCTGGCTCCCGCGATCGCACACTACAATAGTGCGCCGGATCGTTGACCAAATCCGCACTTCACTGGAGCTAAAAGTCGTTTTGCAAACCGCAGTAGATGAAGTTGCCGATTTATTGCAGGTCGATCGCTGTAGTTTTTTCTGGTACTTTCACGACACGCACCGAGTTCAGGTGATGTGTGAAAGCGTGCGATCTAGAAGGTCTGGAATTCATTCGCCCCAAACGGTGTTCAAAGTGTCTAGCTTGGGTTATTACCCAATGGAAACCTTTGGCAGTTTAGCCAGTGCGATCGCCCAAGGTGAACTGGTGATTAATCATGGAGCCGCGCGATCGCCAATCTGCGCTTGGTTGCAGAATTTGCCGTTTCTTCAGCGCTCATTTAGCCCTACCAAAGCACCGATTTTTGGCGCGATCGCCAATATGCTGGTGCCACTCAAAATTCAAGCTGGGTCAATTGGCTTTCTTGCCTGTTTTTCAGAGCAGCCTCGGCGGTGGTCAGCCGCCGAAGTAGAATTGCTGCAAGCGATCGCCCAACAGCTTGAAATTGCCATTGGACAGGCGCAGCTTTATGAAAAAAGCCAAAAGCAGGCACAGCGAGAACGATTGGTGAACTCCATCACGGCACAAACTCGCCAAAGCTTTGAGCTAGAAACGATTTTAAAGGGCGCGATCGCTCAATTGTTAAATGCCCTCGCCATCGATCGCTGCCTGGTTCATTTAGTTGAAGATTGGAACTCGCCCGACCCGGTAGCCCCGGCTGAATACCTGAATACGTCTGGCGCTCGGCAATCCATTTTGCGAGAAAAACATCTCTATGAAGTCTGCCGCCCCCCCTTCTTACCGTCGGTTACCGAGTTCGACTTGAGTGGTCCCATTACCCAATGGGTGGTGGAAAATCGTCGTCCTGTGGCGATCGCGGATGTTGCCCAAGATCCCCGAATTGGGCAACACAACTGGGAATATCAACAGGCAGGCATCAAATCATCCTTAGTCATTCCTGTGCAGGCAGGCGAAAATCTCTATGCAATTTTGTATCTCAATCAGTGTGCTGAAGTTCGCTACTGGTCAAAGAACGATCAAAAACTGGCTCAAGCGGTTGCCGATCAGCTAGCAATTTCGATTAAGCAAGCTCATTTGTATGCTCAAACTCAGCAGCAAGCCGCCGCGAGTGAGACCCAGACCCAGCATTTGATGGAAACGCTGCATCAACTGCGGCTGACCCAAACTCAACTGATTCAAAGTGAAAAAATGTCTAGTTTAGGGCGTGTGGTGGCAGGGGTTGCCCACGAAATCAACAATCCAATTAATTTTATCTCTGGCAACTTGCCCTATGTCGAAAATTACGTTCAAGATTTGACCCATTTGATCCGCATTTATCAAGAACAGTGTGACCAAAATGCCACGCTTCAGCATCTAGGGGAGTCAATGGAGCTTGATTTTTTGTTGACCGATCTACCCCGGATTTTGACCTCCATGAAGTCGGGAGCCGATCGCATTCGTCAAATTGTGCTGTCGCTGCGAAACTTTGCCCGGTTAGATGAAGCCCAGTGCAAGCCTGTGGATATTCATGAAGGACTGGAAAGTACGCTGTTATTTTTACGCAGCCAGTTTAGCGACGAGATTCAAATCCTACAAAACTACGGACAGTTGCCGCTGGTGACCTGCTACCCACAGCAGTTAAATCAGGCAATGATGAACATCTTGCTGAATGCCGCAGAATCGCTTAAAGACTGGCAAGGATCGCAGAAAACTATTGCGATCGCTACCGATTTTGTCCCCGCCACAGCCCTACACCCTGCCACGATCCGCATCATTATTACTGACAATGGACGCGGCATTCCCCAAGCCATTCAATCCCAAATTTTCGATCCCTTTTTCACCACTAAAGAGGTTGGGCAAGGCAGCGGCTTAGGTCTCACCGTCAGCTATCAAACCATTGTCAACCAACACCAAGGACGGTTGCAGTGCGTTTCTGAAGTGGGCTTGGGTGCTGAGTTTATGATTGAGATTCCTGTCCATCAGAGTCATCCTTAACCCTGGCAAGCGGGCGTGAAAGTGCGGAAGTGGGAGAGTCAAAAGTGCGGCTTCAACTTAACCACAGCATTACCCCGGACTGTAGACTACAGGTAACAAAGGAGGATGGCGTATGGTGATTGAGTGGTTGAAGGTTCAAGTGGCAGAAGACCTACGGGAAGCCTTTATTCAAAAAGATGAAGAAATTTGGACGGCGGCTCTCGCCAAGCATTCGGGCTTTTTAGGAAAAGAGGTGTGGATTAGTCCTCAAAGTTCTCAAGAAGTCATTTTAGTGATTCATTGGGAGACGCGGGAGGCGTGGAAAACAATTCCGCAAGATTATTTGGATGCCACTGAGAAGCAGTTTCATCAAGCATTTGATCAGAACGCCTACAAAATTATTGAAGCGACAGAGTACAGTGTTCGTAAATTTATCCAGCCTCGTAGCCAATAATTAATGCCAGGAATCAAGTTGTCGTGAGATAAGTTACGCGATGTGAAGTGGACTGATTCTTAGATAAGATCGCAAAGTTCGTCGCCAAAGTTTGTCGCCATTGTTGCCATAGGTGAGTAAAATTCAGGGTGCTTTTCGTGATTTAGACAATGCCGATTGTTAGACCGAAAAAATTAAAGCTTAAGAATCAGGCGCGAGGGCGCAGAAATGCTGTCTGGCAGGGGGCGATCGCCGTCTGCATCCTAATGATCAATCTGATGGTGGCTCAACCCACCCAAGCCATGCCGAGTGCGGGGCAATATTTGGCGCAGGCATCGGTGGAAGATTTGCAGCGCCATCAACAGCAATTAGATCAGCAGCGATCGCAGCTTAACCAAGAGCGCACTCAAAACAAAATTCAGGAAAGCCTTGAACGCGACACGTTAACAGGATTGCAAAAAAACGTCACCGTTACTAAAAGCCAACTGCAAACCACCCAAACTCAGTTACAAGCTGCCATTCAAAAGCTGCAAGGATTGGAAGTGAAACTGGTTTTTGCGGAGCAAAGCTATCGCCAAAAGCGCTTTTCCACTATTGCTCGGCTGCAATTTTTGCAACGCCAAAAGCGCGATCGCGGCTGGGCGGTGTTGCTACAAAGCGAGAACTTGAATGAATTTTTAGATCGCCGTTCTCAGCTTAAGCGCTTATATCAAAGCGATCGCAAACGGTTGGCTACTTTCAAAAGCGATGCCGATCGCTTGGAGCGTCAACGGGATGCAGTGGAGCGTAAAAAAAACGAAGTGGGTTTGCTAACTCAGGAGCTTTTGGCGCAAAAAGCAGATGCGGAAGGGCAAATTGATTATCAAAAAACCTCGATTGCTCGGCTCAAAAGCGATCGCCGTGCCATGGAAGTTGCCCAGTCGCAGCTAGAGCAAGACTCCAGCACGATTAGCCTGTTGATTCAGCGCCACACCGCCCAAAATCGCTACAACATCGCCTTTCGCGGCACAGGGCAACTGATTCTGCCCTCCATCGGAGAAATTACCAGTGGTTTTGGCTGGCGAATGCATCCGGTATTGGGATACGAACGGTTTCACTCTGGATTAGACATTGGCGCAGACTATGGCACCGCCATCTACGCCGCCGATCGCGGCACGGTGATTTTTGCAGGCTGGTATGGCGGCTACGGCAACGCAGTCATCATCGATCACGGCGGCAACATGACAACGCTGTATGCTCACAGCAGTGAACTGTATGTGGTGGAAGGTCAAAATGTTCAGCGGGGGCAAGCGATCGCGGCAGTGGGTTCAACTGGGCTTTCCACCGGACCTCATCTGCATTTTGAAGTCCGGCAAGAGGGCGAACCCACCGACCCCGCAGCGTTTTTATAGTGGAGCGGAATTTGAATTCTGCACTCTGCACTCCTACAATTTAATACTTTTGAACCGACACGCCTGCTTTAAGTGAACCATTGCGATCGAAACAGCGCCATCCGCAACTGCACAGATTGCAGCTTCACGGGCGATCGCTTGAATTTCTCCTGCACTCAAAGAAAATCGCGCTAAGGCATCCCAGTCGATGTCATCCGCCAGGGGTGCCTGGACTGGAAAGGCTTGTTTCCATAAGATCAAACGGCTGCTTTGATTGGGCTGGGGAAAGGTTAAAATCTGGCTCATTTGCCGCTGCCAGCTTGGTTTGATCCGTTCCTTGCGTGTGGCACTAAAAATAGTTAAGGCGATCGCTCGGTGTCGCGCCACCAAAAACGCCTGTAGCTCCGCCGCCAGCACGGCATCTCTGCCCAACCAACAGTGCGCCGATTTCAACAGCAGCACGGTCGGAGTCTCAGCCATCCAGTCCGCCAGCAATTGACGCTGTTCAGCCAGGTTGAGGTCAGCTAAATCAACTGATATTAAAGGACTCTGCAACTGTTGGGCGATCGCCTGTGCGGCGGTGGTTTTTCCCGTTCCGCGATCCCCCACAAACAGCACGACACTACCTAAAAAATCTGGGTCATGGACAGCCTGAAAGCCCCACTGCTGATCCACTGGTTGAGCATACTGAACGCGATCGCCCAAATGTCGCAAGATTGCCAGCAGCGGTTCGGGCAACACGAGCTTTGACCACAGCGATGATTCAAGTTCAGGCTGGATTTGTAAAACTGCTGCTGTATTCACACCAGAAACTTTACTAGAGACTTTCAGACTTTCAGGCTCCCAAGTGTCTAACTGTAAAGCAGGTAAGGGAAGCTCTGGGCTGAGAGCATTGTTTTTTTGCAGCCAGCGATCGAGCAACGTCACATCAGGCTGATCGGCTAGCAAGTATTCAACGATTTGATCAGCCAACTTGACCGGATGCTCTAAAAAGGACTCTGTGCTAGAGGTGGGTAATCTTAAAACATCGCGCTGCACCAGCGTGGCATCCATTGCAAACGCCAGCCGCGCCGATCGCCACTCTCCATCATTGCGACACAGCAGCCGCAGCAATAAATCCACTGTCGGCAAGCCCGATCCACTGGTTTGATTCGCCTCTTGCAAAAAGTTATAGAGTTTGCCGTAACGCCGACTCACCTCCGGCGCTAGCGCCATCAGCACTACGTTTTTCTCGAAAGGAGTCAGGCTCAACCGTTGGCACAGAGTCGGCAACCCTAGAGCAACCCCATGCTGCTGGCTGACTCGAATTTTTGACTCCATCTGCTGCTGATAGCTCAGTCCACTGCCGCCTTTGCGAGGCACATCCGCCGGTGAATCGGCTGAAATCGTGCTTTCTAAACTAACAATACCCTTCCACCAGTGGCTTGTTACGCGATCAGACTGCGATCGCGCCACGTGTTCAATCTCTTTCGTATCTTTTCGCTGCCGCGCCACTGCCGTCGCCAACACCCGATCCAGCCAGCCTAGCTCGGTTCGCAAATAGCACCAGTTATCAAAAAAAGGCTCAATATTCATAAGAAAGGCAAGAGGCGAAAGGCGAATAGCCAATGACGAATGTAAAACTCAAAATATCTCCTACAGAGACGCTGAGTGCAATGCACACGCTGCGCCAACGCGAACAAAACTCAAAATATCTCCTGGGTCAACGCTACGCGTGGGCAGAGCCAGTCCGAAGGAATTACAAAACTCAAAACTCAAAACTCAAAACTTAAAACTTTCCTACTCTCCTACTCTCCTACTCTCCTACTCCCTAATTCATCAACCGAATAAATTCTAGTGGCAGTCCGTCGGTGTCGGCGATAAAGGCAACTTCGTAGACGCGATCGCCGATCATTTGTTGTTCTGGTTCTAGCAATATTTGAAGCGGTTGCAGTGGGGATGGATCAGCGGCAATGGCTTGGCTGAACTGATCTTTGAGCGTGTTGAGCCAAATAGAAAGGTCAGAAGTGTGGTCGGTGAGGTCAAAGGAAAGATGATAGTACCCCACATAATGTTCGTCGTGAAAAGCATCGGGGGCGGGTTTGGGCTGGGGGATTTGAATCAGTTCGATCCGTCCCCCCAACCCTTCCATCCAGCAGGCGAGGGTGTAACCTGTGGTAAATCGCTCGTTTACAATGAAACCGAGCATTTCGTAAAACGCGATCGCCTGATGAATATTTGCCGTCCGGATTGAGATGTGATGCATCTAGATCCCTAATTTGCTGCCAAAACTGACTTATTTTCGGGTGTAATCATCTTGAAAGCGGATGATGTCATCCTCTCCCAGATAATCGCCATTCTGTACCTCGATCACAACTAAAGGAATCACCCCAGGATTCTCCAATCGATGCACCTTGGTTTGAGGAACGTAGGTTGATTGATTGCTGCACAACATAATTTCTTGATTATCACAAGTAACTTTTGCCGTACCCGACACCACAATCCAGTGTTCACTTCGATGGTAGTGCATTTGCAAGCTAAGACGATGCCCCGGATTGACTTCAATTCGTTTAATTTTGTAGCCCACTCCTTCATCTAAAACAGTGAAGGAACCCCAAGGACGTGTATCGGTGACTCTAGTCATTTGAGCGAATGCCATCGCAGTTGCAACGGCTACATCAGAACCATGTTGTAGTAATGCCATAAGTGGGGGGGATGTAAATATGCTGCAATTTTTCTTATAAAGCCCAAAATAAACCGCGATCGCACAGGTGCGAAATGTGCATAATAAATTTTGATGAATACTAAAAGGCTGTGAAGTTCATAGGACGTGCTTATGCATGGAGTGTTGAAGCTGCTGTTTATTCGTCATGCTCAGTCGGTGGGCAACCAAGAAAAGCGAATGCAAGGGCATGGAGAGTTTGAGCTTTCTGAGAGGGGCAGGCAGCAGTCAGAAAAATTGGCTCGGCGGTTGCTGACGGAGGGATGGCACCCGTCACAGGTTTACACCAGTCCGTTAAGACGGGCAGCGCAGACGACGCAGATTTTGGTGGATTATTTTTTGACTGCGCCTCTGCCAGCGGCGGTGAGCGATTTGATTGATGCCACGGCGATGTCGGGAGATGGCGGAGAGGGGATTAGCCGCACAATTCCGGTTCAGTTTGCGGATGAATTGAAGGAGTTTCAAAACGGCATTTTTGAGGGGTTGACGTGGGCGGAGGCAGTCAGCCGCTATCCTGACTTTTGCCATAGGCTGGAAAGTTCGCCAGACTGGATTTTGATTCCGGGGGCAGAGTCGCTGGAAGCCGCACGATCGCGATCGCGGCAATTTATTCAAACTGTATTACAACAGCATCGGAATGGCGATCGCATCTGGATTGTGACCCATAGTTGGATTTTGCAACATTTGATTGCCGAACTGATGAGCAGTGATCGGTCGTGGCGGCTGCGTGCCCATAATACTGCCCTGTTTGAGTTTTGGATTGATCGCGATCGGTGGGACCGCACCGACCAAAATCGGTTTAATACCGACCTTTGGCAAATCTATCGATTCAACGACTGTCAGCATTTACAAAGTTAAGCATTAAATTTTTACCAACTTGAGTTATCGTATTCACACCTAGACCATCAACTGTAAAATAAGTAATGCGTCGGTGCGATTACAATTCTGGTAAGGTTTGGGTTTGCAGTTAATCTTTGCGCGATTGGGCTAACAAATCGGGCGTTTAAACCGATAGTTCAAGCAAGACGATTCAAACAAAGATTTGATTCAGTAGTGATCTGCCACGGATGAGCCATGACGAACGAGGCGAATGACATTTTTAAGCAGGCAAAGCAAGGAAGCGTTGCTGCCATCATTCAAGTGCTGAATGAAAAACTAGCGGATTCTGGCGTGCGAACTCGCGCTATTTTTGTGGATGGCGTGCTGCAATTGTTGTGTGAAGGGGTGACGCTAGAACAGTTGGATCAGACCCCGCTAGTGGAGCGAATTCGGCAAATTTTGGAGGCGATCGCGCCGCGTAATATTCGTCGAGTCAACATCAACAGCCGGATTGTGCGAGAACAGCAGTTGCTTTGGCTAGAAGAGATTAGCCGCGACCCGGTTAAACAAGTTTTGTGGTCAGAAGAAATTGTACTCAAGAAACCAAACCGATTGAAGCAGTGGTCGGATGATTGGAGCGATCGCAGCGCAGAACAGGCAAGGTCTGATGTGACGAAAGCCTCTGTGGTAAAGCCTAGGCTCAGCAAACATCGAGAACAGAGCCAGTTTCGCCGGGGCGTGATGGGAGGCGCGATCGTTAGTGGTCTTTTGCTGGTAGGCGGGTGGTTTTTCTATAACCGTTTTGGCACCTCGACTGCAAATGATTGGCAAGCTGAGATCAATCCCACCTCCGCCCAGTCCAATACTGCCCCTCAAGCGGTTAACTCCATCAGTCCATCTCCGTCTCCACGGGTTAGCTCTGGGGAGTCAGCCGATGCCTTTGTGGAAGCGGTGCGCTTAGCAGAAAGCACCTCTCAAGCCAGCCAATCCGCAAAATCTTCGGCAGAATGGCTGGGCTTAGCCGCTCAATGGCAAAAAGCCTCTGACTTAATGGCAACAGTGCCTAGCACCGATAATCGTTACAAAACGGCTCAAGATCGAGTGGCAACTTATCGCAAAAACAGTGAAGTTTCCTTAGAAGTCGCACGACGAAATCAGGGTGCCGCCCCCACAGAAACGCCTCAAACTTCTCCTGAACCGCTATAAGAAAAGAGCCAAAACATCCCCCCTCAGAGCTTCTCAGAAAATTAACAACCGCGATCGCGGCTCAATCCAGTACGGGTGAATTATGCTATCAGTAGACCGGTAGCGTTGAGGCGTAGTGAATGCTGGATTTGACTCAGTTGGCGCAACAAATGCAGGGCATTAGCCAGCACTTAACCCAAGAAGCAGCGGCAACCCGACTGCGGTTAGATCGATCGCAAACCTTGCTGGATCAAGCCTATCGCCAGCAGGATGAACTGAC
The DNA here is from genome assembly GCA_041752515.1 of Leptolyngbyaceae cyanobacterium. Lineage (GTDB taxonomy): Bacteria > Cyanobacteriota > Cyanobacteriia > Leptolyngbyales > Leptolyngbyaceae > ULC077BIN1. The sequence goes on from JBGSWI010000179.1 coordinate 12,716, forward strand.
GATGTTGCAATCACAGTGGCGCGATCGCATCACCTTCACTGCCGCCACCCCAATCGAACCGCTCAACCTACGAGTCAGCATCCCCACCGCCCCTGCTGCCCACACCGTCATCGCCACCGATGGTTCTCAAATTGCCCCCAGCCACCACGAAATTGCCTATTGCTACTTGATTAACATTGGGCGAATTGTGCTGCACTACGGGCAAAGTCGCCATCCCTTACTAGACAGCCTGCCAGAAGTCTTTTATCGCCCCGAAGATCTCTACCTCTCGCGGCAGTGGGGCATTCGCACCGAAGAATGGATGGGCTACCGCAGAACCGTGTCAGAGGCAGTCGCGATCGCAGAATTAGGGCAACACGTCAAAGAAAGTGCCGAACAACGAATGGCGAATGATGAATTGCGAACTCAAAACTCAAAACTTAAAACTCAAAATATCTCCTACCCTTCGGGAAGCCAAAGCTACGGAGACGCTACCTGCACAAAACTCAAAGTTCTTCCCACTCTCGCAATGGTCGATGGTTCCCTAATCTACTGGTTTCTAGAGCAGTTGCCAACGGAAGCGCGAAATACTATTTTGCAGCCAATTTTAGAAGCCTGGGAGCAGTTACGACAGGCAAAAGTTCCGCTAGTGGGCTATCTCAGCGCCTCTCGCAGTGGAGAAGCCGTCAATTTTCTGCGGTTGCCTGCTTGCCCGTTTGAAGTGCCCGACTGCATGACCCATTGTTCCAGCAAAAATGAGATAGGACAAAAGGATCATACGCCTTGTCAAATGTTGGAACCGTTGAAAGATGCGGCAATGTGGGCAACGCAGCTACAGCCCGGTCAGCGCAGCCCTATTTGGCGCAGTTCTGCCAGCATTTTAGATCTGTATAGTGATCAGCACCGAGTCTATTTTTGCTATGTTCATGTGGGCACAGAAGTTGCCAGAGTCGAGTTTCCAGGCTGGGTGCTGGACGATCGCACTCTGCTAGATGACGCGCTCAGCTTAGTGCTGGCGCAAGTGCAAAAGGGCTATGGCTACCCCGTCGCTTTAGCAGAAGCACATAATCAGGCAGTGGTTAGAGGGGGCGATCGCACCCGCTTCTTCGCTTTATTGGAGCAGCAAATGATCCGCGCCGGACTGCAAAATGTCGGCGTTTCCTATAAAGAAGCCCGCAAACGCGGCAGTATTGCCTAATAACCCTAGCAGTCAGCCCTCTGTCTACTAATCAAAGTAAAACAGCGTCACGATCTTGCGCTGATCCTCCGCGTCTTGGCAGGTTTTGAGCAAAGTGGCGCTATCGTGAAAGGCAAAACAAATCAGTTGTTGACATCGCGAAATGATTTCTTGATTGCATACAGCACTCGCTTCCCCTAGAGCCATATTGTCATTGTCAGGATTTTCCACTAAGTGCATAACCTGCTCAAGCTGCTCACGAGATTCTCGTGGCTGACGATCCAAACCTTGAGGCAAGATCACCGTCAGCAATGAGGGATCTGCCCGCATCGCCCCGCGAATTGCTGCAAGATTGGTTCCAGTTGCCCCGGACGTGATCAATCGGTTGCCCTCTAAAACAAGGGCGTAGCTCATAATCTCAATTAGCTTTTGATGAGTAATCGGCACATGGCGGGAACCCAGCAGCGCAATTCGCTTAGATCCCGTCTGCTGAATTGTGGCTAATTCTTGCAGAAAATCATCGACTTTAGGAATGTTGATGGACTGGCTCAATGATGCTGCCCCGACTGCACAACGGAGCATATTGTAACAGAGCTAGCCCTGCCAAACAGTAATTTTTTCTAGGAATCGGGTAATAGAGCAATAAGATTTAGCAATTGAACGGGTAAAGCAGGAAATATAAAGGGCAGTAAATCCGAAAAGAGCGTAAATCATCAGAGGATAAGCATAAATTGTGGGAGGTTCGTGAACTTTGACGCTGGGCGATCGCAGCCGACTGTTCTAGAATTAGGGTTGGCTTTGAGCAATCATTTGAGCATTTAGAGGAACCCATGGCAGACACCCTACTCTTCAACGCCCTACGCGAGGCGATCGACGAAGAAATGTCAAAAGACCCAACCGTGATGGTCATGGGCGAAGATGTTGGGCATTATGGCGGTTCCTATAAAGTCACCAAAGATTTATACAAAAAATATGGCGATTTGCGGCTGCTGGATACGCCGATCGCCGAAAATAGCTTCACTGGCATGGCGATCGGGGCGGCGATGACGGGATTACGCCCGATCATTGAAGGGATGAACATGGGCTTTTTGCTGCTGGCATTCAACCAAATTGCCAATAACGCCGGAATGCTGCGGTATACCTCCGGCGGCAACTTCAAGATTCCTTTGGTCATTCGGGGCCCGGGCGGCGTGGGGCGGCAGTTGGGTGCCGAACACTCTCAGCGGCTAGAAGCTTACTTTCAGGCAGTCCCCGGACTCAAAATCGTTGCTTGTTCCACGCCCTACAACGCTAAAGGGCTGTTGAAATCTGCTATTCGAGATAATAATCCTGTGCTGTTCTTTGAACACGTATTGCTCTACAACTTAAAAGAAGATTTGCCTGACGAAGAATATTATTTGCCCCTAGACAAGGCAGAAATCGTTCGTTCAGGAACGGATGTGACGGTGCTGACCTATTCGCGGATGCGCCATCATGCCATGCAAGCTGTGAAAACGCTAGAAAAAGAGGGCTACGATCCCGAAATTATTGACCTGTTGTCGCTGAAACCACTGGATTTTGAAACGATTGGCGCATCTATTCGCAAGACTCATCGCGTCGTCGTGGTGGAAGAATGTATGCGGACGGGCGGCATTGGGGCGGAACTGGTGGCATCGATCAGCGATCGCTTTTTTGATGAACTGGATGCACCCGTCATCCGGCTTTCTTCTCAAGACATCCCCACCCCTTACAATGGCGCACTGGAAAGCCTGACGATTGTGCAGCCCCAGCAAATTGTAGAAGCCGTCAAAAAAATCGTGGACAAACAGCTTTGAAAACTCAGGAAGTGAGTGATTGAAAATTCTGCACCGTCTCGTCCAACGGATTATCCTTGCCAGTTGCACCATCCCCCGTGCCAAAGATTGGCATAATGCGATCGCGCTTCTAATCCTCTTTGCTCTAATTTATCTGCCCTTTGGCTTTAAGCTTGGGTTCCTTCGCTTTCAACCTGAATTGGCTTGGTACACCCTTTTAGGAGTAGGAGTCGGTTCATTTTTCATGCCAGGGCTACTGGAAGAACTGATCTTTCGAGTTCTGTTGATTCCCCATTCAACAGAAGCCATTTCTGAACATACAAAATGGCTTTCAGTGAGCATCAGCTGGGTTTTGTTTATGACTTATCATCTTCACCCGTTCACGCCTCCATTTTTTAGAGACAGCGCTTTTTTAATTGCTGCTGGAATGATTGGAATCATCTGCACAGTTGCTTACTTGCGGAGTGGCTCACTGTGGAGTGCGGTATTCATTCACTGGCTAATTGCCGTGGTTTGGCTAACCTTGCTGGGCGGACTGGAAAAGTTCAGAGCATGATCTCATGCAATTCATTACTTACACAACATCACCTCTAGGAGAGTAATACTGTTCTCAACTGTCTCCTCACCTCATTTTGCCAATGATTAAGCGCTATCATAGCCTTTGTAGCGGGGATTACCTATGGGAAGACAGCGGTTAATTTTGCTTTTTATTGCGGCGCTGGTGATGGGCGCTCTGGTGGTGATTTGGAAAATTCCCACCCAGTTGGGTTTGGATTTGCGCGGTGGCTCACAACTGACGATTCAGGTCAAGCCTACAGAGCAGGTAAAGGAAATCAAACCAGACGACTTGGATGCTGTCCGGCGCGTGATTGAAGGGCGGGTCAACGGCTTGGGCGTGTCTGAACCGTTGGTACTGACTGCCGGAAACAATCAAGTGATTGTGCAACTTCCGGGTGTCAACGATCCAATTCAGGCAGAGCGAGTCTTGGGGGGGACTGCCCAGCTTGATTTTCGCAAGCAAAAGCCTGGAACGGAAGCGCGATTGCAAATCGAGCGGCAGCAGCTACGCGAAAAAATTGCGAAGCGAGATGAGTTGAGAAAATCTCCTGATGTGAGCGTGATCGAACGAAACCAGGCAGATTTAAAAGCGACCAACACCGCGATCGCTGAACTATTTGAAAAAACTGAACTGTCGGGTCAAAACCTGAAAGATGCTTACCCCGGCGCAACCAACTCGCAAAATGTCTGGGATGTGGCACTTCAGTTTGATCAGCGCGGCGGCGAACTGTTTGCCGAACTCACCAAAAGCATCGCTGGCACGGGGCGCACCCTCGGCATTTTCCTCGACGGCGCGCCAATTAGCGCTAATTTTGCCTACTCCGTGGATGCTAAATATGCTCAAACTGGGATTAACGGCGGCTCTGCGGTGATCGAAGGCAACTTTCCGCTCGAAGCGGCGCGAGATCTGGCGATTCAACTGAAAGGCGGTGCGTTACCCTTCCCGGTAGAAGTGGTGGAGAACCGCACCGTTGGCGCGACGTTGGGGCGAGACAGCATTCAAAGCAGCATTTATGCGGGTCTGGGCGGCTTATCTTTGGTTCTGATCTTCATGGTGGTGTACTATCGCCTGCCTGGGCTGATTGCGGATACATCCTTGATTGTTTACACCATTTTGACCTTGGCAGCATTTAATCTACTGGGGGTAACGCTGACCCTGCCGGGAATCGCCGGATTCATTCTCAGTATCGGCATGGCGGTCGATGCCAACATTCTGATTTTTGAACGCACCCGTGAGGAACTAAAAGCAGGTAAAACGCTCTATCGCTCGGTAGAATCTGGCTTTTATCGGGCTTTTTCCAGCATTCTAGATAGCAACGTGACGACGCTGATTGCCTGCGGGGCGTTGTTTTGGCTAGGGGCAGGTTTAGTCAAAGGATTTGCCCTCACCCTGGCATTGGGGGTTGTGATTAGTATGTTTACGGCAATTACCTGTAGCCGAACTTTAATGCTGTATGTGCTTGGGTTTCCTAGTCTGCGTAAGCCTGAATATTTTTGTCCCAATTTGCCAGCCACGACGAGATCGGAGGCACAGCTTAGCTCATGAAACTACAAGTTATTCGTCAAAGAAACCTTTGGTGGGCGCTCTCTTCAGCGCTGATCCTGGCAGGATTAGCTGCTATGTTCATCTCATGGCAGCAATTTGGTGCGCCTCTTCGTCCCAGCCTAGATTTTGTTGGAGGAACTCGGCTGCAATTTGAATTGGATTGCACAAAACCGGGAGCCTGCGATCGCCCAGTCGATGTTGCCGTTGTCCGAGAAGTTCTGGCAACCGCAGGACAGGCAAACAGCAGCATTCAAGCGATTACCGATCGCACTGGAAAACCGGTTGGGGTTACCATTCGCACCGCGCCTTTAACGGGCGAAGAACGCACCAAGCTGCAAACTGCCCTCAGCCAGAAAATTGGAGACTTTGATCCGACGAAAACTCAAATCGATACGGTTGGACCGGTGGTGGGACAGCAGCTATTTGCTTCAGGGCTGTTAGCACTGCTTGTTTCATTTGCCGGAATTACGGTTTATATGAGCCTGCGGTTTCAATTGGACTATGCCGTGTTTGCGATCGTGGCACTGCTTCACGACATTGTGATCACCATCGGCGTGTTTTCTATCTTGGGATTGGTCGCGGGTATTGAAGCAGATTCGCTATTCATTGTGGCACTGCTGACCATCGTGGGTTTCTCCGTCAATGACACTGTAGTGATCTACGATCGCATCCGAGAAACAATTACCTTAAAACCCGATTGCCATATCAACGATATTGTAGATTCTGCCGTCAACCAAACCCTGGGACGCTCCATCAACACGACTCTAACCGTACTGCTCACCCTCTTTTCAATCTTCTTTTTTGGCGGCGAAACCCTCAAAAACTTTGCCCTCGCCCTCATCATCGGTTTCACCATGGGCGCTTATTCCAGCATCTTTATTGCCAGCACTTTACTAGCCCTATGGCGCGAAAAAACAGGTCAAGCCTTCTTGTCGAGTCCTAGCTTAGAGGTGGCTAGCTCCGATGAAACATCCTCCTAATCGGTTTGTATGCCATTCCTTGCTGCTGTTATGAATCAGCCCTACCGATCGCTTTCCCCCACAGAAGCCATTCAAGATCCGCTTTTTGGGGCGCAAGTTCATCGCCTGCATCAATTAACAGTTTATGGACGCTGGATTTTCGCGAGTATTTTGTGGTTGACAGTGGGAACGCTCAGCCTTTGGGGGTTGCGCTACCCCATTTCCTTAGCCGTGGAGCATTTTACTTGGGCTGCTCTGCGGTATGGGTTGGTATTTAACCGTTTACCCGCCTTGGGTCTGTTTTTGTGCCTAGGAGTCACGCTATCCACCCTGGTATGGCAACTGCGAAACTGGCTGTTTGGTTTGCCCAAACGCGATCGCCTGCGCTTGGAGCAGCAAGTGCTTCGGATTCGACAACAGGGCAACAGCCACCCCTTGTGGAAATGGGTCTGCTTGAAGGATAAGTAACGGATGGGATCTAAATACGAAAGCGATCGCACTCCATCTGCCAATCTTAAACTGATCCCAATTTAAATAAAGGATGCGATAGATCTAAGGTTGAGACCGTGACTGAGTAAAACTCAAAACTCAAAACGGCATGAGAAGACTGGCGATCGCCTACAGCCAATCTAAACTCGATCTGCTGAGTTTTCCCGTCGAAGCCTGACATTGGACACCCACTTTTTCAAAAGTGATCCTTCATACCGCGTAATCGGGCGAAGGTTTGGATGGCATTGGCGGATTGAGTCACGGTTTGCAGTTCGGGGGCATCCCAGCGGAGAAAGGGGTTTGTGCGTTTTTCAATGCCCAGATTGGCAGGAATGGTCGCTTCGTTGCGATCGCGCATCTGTTTTACCTCCGCAAATCGGTGCTGTAGATCCGGGTTGCGACTATCCACCGTCAAATTAAACTGAAGATTTTTTAGCGTATATTCATGGGCGCACCACACATCAGTGCTATCGGGTAAATCTCGCAGCTTGCTTAACGAGTCCACCATTTGAGTGGGGGTGCCTTCAAATAATCTGCCGCAGCCCCCAGAAAACAAAGTGTCGCCGCAAAACAGGTTGCCCAGTTCACCCGGAACCACAGGTGGAAAATAGTAGGCAATGTGAGCGCGAGTGTGACCGGGAACAAAGAAAACCTCTGCGGTGCGGTTGGCAAACGAAACGCGATCGCCGTCTTGCAAAAATACCTGCTGCCCCGGAATTCTGCCCCGATCTTTTGCGCCCCCATAGACGATCGCATCGGGAAAGTGATGCAACAGGGTTAGATTGCCGCCCACATGATCACTGTGATGATGAGTGTTGAAGATCGCCACCAACCCCGCGCCCAATTCTTTCAGCTTTTGCAAAACAGGCTCCGCGATCGCCGGATCGACTACGGCTGCAATATTTGCCTCAGCATCATGCAGCAAAAACACATAATTGTCAGAAAGAACCGGAATTCGATAGACCCTCATAGACTCGTTCCTCCTTCTAATGCCATTTGCTCTAATGCATCGCCTGTGACGCGGCAAATGCGCCAATCAGGAAGCAGGGTTGCTCCCATTCGCCGATAAAAGCCAATGGCGGGTTCGTTCCAATCCAACACACTCCATTCTAGCCGCCCACAATTTTCGGCGATCGCCCGTTGAGCCAGATGAATCAACAGCGCCTTGCCAATTCCTTGACTGCGATACGCTGGGAGGACAAACAAATCCTCTAGATAAATGCCTGGTTGGGTGAGAAAAGTAGAGTAGTTGTAGAAAAATAGAGCAAACCCAACGGTAGTACTGTCTATTTCTGCCAGAATGGCTTCAGCATAGGGGCGATCGCCAAATAAATGCGATCGCAGTAACTCCTCACTTCCCGTAACTTGATCGGTTAGCTTTTCGTATTCTGCGAGTGCCCGAATGAGGCTGAAAATCACAGTTTCATCCCCTGGAATAGCCCCACGGACGGTTATTTGGCTCGATGTCATGTGCGAGGTGCTTCTTTGTTAAGGCTAAAGTGACTATATTTTATCTTTCAGAAAGAAAGGGTTTTGCATTGGTGAATCAGCCGATTGATATTTTGATTCTGTCGAATGGTCCTGGGGAGGTGGCAACCTGGGTGCATCCCGTGGTGCGAGAACTGCGCCGCCAATTAGGAGACGATCGCAGCCAGGTGAGAATTTCGGTTGTGTTGTCGCCCTGCACCAATGCTAGCGGACAGGAAGGGGCGATCGCCCGTCGCTTTACTGAAATTGATCGCGTTCAGGAAGCGGCTCAGTTCTTTCCATTTTTGCTGCGGGGCAAAACTCAGGATCACTGGGATTGGCGACCCAAAGGCGTAGTGCTGTTTTTGGGCGGTGATCAGTTTTTCCCCGTGGTGATCGGCAAACGATTGGGCTATCGCACCGTCATTTATGCCGAATGGGAGGCACGTTGGCATTCCCTCATCGATCGCTTTGGCGTGATGAATTCCACGCTGGGCGATCGCGTTGCCCCCCAATATGCCCATAAGTTTACCGTTGTGGGCGACTTGATGGCAGAAGCAGGCAGGGTTGAGAGCGTTAAAGATCAAAACAAGCCAGTCGCTGAACTCAACAACCCCCTTCTCATTGGGCTGCTTCCCGGCTCCAAGCCGATGAAGCTCACATTGGGAGTGCCGCTGACGCTGGCGATCGCCGACCACCTCCATCAAAGCTATCCCACCGCCCAATTTGGGATTCCCGTTGCACCCTCCCTAAGCCTACAAACCCTTGCTGACTATGCCGATCCAGCCCAAAACCCAATCATTCAGACATTGGGCTGGGCATCGGCAACTCTAGTGATTCCCGATGCAGCCGATCAACTGCCCTTTCTAAAAACTCCCTCTGGAACTCAAGTTACCTTATGGCAACAGTTTCCAGCTTATGATGCCCTATCCCGCTGTGACCTTTGCATAACCACGATTGGGGCAAACACGGCTGAATTGGGTGCCTTAGCCATTCCAATGCTCGTGCTGATGCCCCTTCACCAACTCGACATCATGCGAGCCTGGGATGGGTTACCTGGATTATTGGTGAATCTCCCGGCGATCGGCACCCGCATCGCGACTGTAACCACTTGGCTGGTCTCTCTGCGCCCTAAGTTGAGGGCGTGGCCCAACATTTGGGCAAAGCGGGAAATCGTCCCCGAATGGTATGGCAAGTTTCAGCCCCAAGAGGTTGCTGCAAAAGTGGCGCACTACTTAGAGCATCCCGAAATATTACAACAAATGCGAAGAGACCTCCGCGCCGTTCGCGGACAACCGGGTGCGGCTGAAAAGCTGGTGCAGTTGGTGATTGAGGCGCTGAAGCTAGGGGAGCAGTGATTGACAGACAAAAGATTAAGGGGGAGAAGTGGAACGCTTAAAATTTAGAATTTAAACTCAAAACTCCACCTTCTCACTCCATTCCATCTCTTCACTCCATTCCATCTCTGCGCCCCAGTTCATAAATGGCACAGCTTAGACAAATGAGGGTGCCTGTGCCAATTGCCCAATTTTGCCCCAATGTTAGTTCCACACCCAGATTGCACAACCCGCCCAAAACGAAGAAAGGAAAAATGCTAAAAATAGAGGCATAAAAAGCATTTTGAGCCTCTCGACCTGAGCGATCGCTCTCAAACTCTTCTTCCGAGAAGTAGAGCGATCGCTCGGCGTAGTTAAACCAGCGGTTGAGTTGATCAATCAACCGCTGGCTGAGCGAAGATAAGCCCAGATAAAGCGCTAGTGACCATAAGCTAGTTCCCGCGATCGCGGTTGAGCGAACCTCAAAGGTGAAGGGAACAATTTCAATCATCATGGGCAGGGGCGGCGCGGAAAACCAGAGCCGATGAGACGGTAATTTATAGTACCGAAAAGTCTCCCATTCTCAAATGGTTCAGCCCTGATGAACGCCAGTATGGTTGTCTGCGCCTCAATGCCCCTCCGTTGAGCCAATCCCCGGAACCGACTACTAGCCATTCTGAGGAATCCGCACATGAAGAGAGCGAATAATCTTTAGCCAGCGATTATCGTCGGTAAGATAGCCGAGTTCAGCCAGGTAATCGCGGTATCCAAGATCTGCAAAAGACCCCTCTGCTGAGATGGGAACGTGCTTATCATGGTCGGTTTCTAGGCAGGGATACTCTTGAGTGCTGTGAGGGGGTTGGTGATCAATGTCAATGTTCGTGACATCATGAATCCTCAGCGTTAGCCGCTTTCCACCTTCTTGTCTCAAGGGTTCTTTATAGGAATGAGCCACTTCCCAATAAGCATAGGCTTGGTTTGATGTGCGAGACGCAAGGATAATACGGCAATCTGGAGCGAATGCAGCAGTCTCACTTTCAGCGCGATCGCCCTCTACAGAGGAAGCTCCTTTCTCTAAAAAGGATTTTGCCATTGCACCCATCCCCGCTACCGCAGCGGTTCCACCGGCTAGCACTGAGCCTGCCCTATGACCCGCATCTTGGGTTAGGTTGGAAGCAGCTTGGGTGGCACTATCCACCAGGTTAGAAACCGGTTTAGAAGCGCCTACTGCATTGTCTGACTGGCTAAATTGGTTGGAGTCACCGTCTTGAGTCGGCGCGGCGCGGTTTAGGGTGATGTCAGAAAGCTTCGTTGAAGTGGCAGCAGCGGCAGCAGCAGACAAAGCGGCGGGTTTGAGAGCCACTTGGTCAGAAGGCACCCGAATGACATCAGACTGGGCGAGGCGGAGCCAACGGTTATCCTGAGTGAGGTAGCCCAAGTCTGCCACATAGTCGCGATCGCTTTTAGAAATGGGGATATGCTGATCGCGATCTAACTCGCTGCATCCATACTCTTGGGTATTGTGCGCGGGGTGATGATCGAAATCAATATCGGTGACATCGTGAACCCGCAAAGTCAAGTTTTCGCCGCCCTGCTGTTTTAATGCTGCCTGACGCTCTTCCGCAACTTCCCAGTACGCATAGGCGCTGTGAGCATCACGAGGTACCAGAATAATCCGGTCGGGATCAGGCGCAATTGAACGACCCGCTGCCGATGCGGCATGGGCTGTGGAACGACCCGCCAATGCCACACCTGCTAACGCAGCGGCTCCTGCACCTGCCGCGATCGCCCCTGGGGTCAGGGTAGGGGTAATAGTGCTTCCCCCGGCTGCCGCCGTTGCCGCCGTGCCAATCTTTTCAGCAGGCGTGCAAGCAGGAACCCGCACCGCCTCAGAACGAGCAACTTTGACCCACTCTCCGTTGGCAGTCTCATATCCTAGCTCTACGGCGTAATCGCGATCGTCTAAAGCAATGGGCAAATGATGATCCGGTTCGTTCTCCCGCACATCAAACTGTTTGACGCTGTGGGCTGCTTGCCGATTCAGGTCAATATCAGTGACATCCTGCAAACGTAGTGCTAAGTTGCGCCCCGATTGACTGCGAAAAGCTTCTTTGTCTTTGTCAGACATTTCCCAGTAGGCGTAAGCATTGCGGCAATCGCGGGGGGTCAAAATAATTCGGCTGCGATCGCTATCTACTGCCGCAATGGGCACCGCAGCCGGAACGACAGTAGACCGTCCTCGCATGGCTGCTAGTAAGCCTCCCAACCCTAATAGAGGCAAGAGCAACCACCCCCAAGGAAATGAACGTGTCTCGGTATCCACCGGGGTAGAGGGCGCGGAGGCTTGAGTTTCAGCCGTCGGTTCAACGGCGGCTGAAACAGTGGCAGAAGGCTCAAGGGCAGGCGAAGCCGTGAGACGGGGAACCGCGACGGCTTCCTGCCCTGGTCTTGAAACTGCAATGCCCAAAAAGGCTTGGGTTGCGGGGTTTGGTTCACCTTTGTAAACATAGCCCCGATGCTGGGAGAAGGGATAACGCGGGTCGTTGGGCAGGGTTTCATGCAAAGGCAGCACTTTCACAGTAGACTGATCGACCACTTGATCGGCGATCGCATAACTGATGCCATCGTTGCCTAATTCTTTAATAACCGCTTCTGTGCTATCTTCTTCAACTTGGATAGCATTAGCACCCGTTTCAAACGGACTGCCTTGAAAAACCGTATATTGACTCAATGCCAGCCGAGTGTCACTAGAGTCGGGGCGATCGACCATGCGAATGGGACCCGGTGCGCCGCCAAGCTGCGACCAGTCGGTAATCTCGCCGCGAAAAATCTTAGCAAATTGATCAAATGTAATGCTCTTTTTGAATGGATTATTCGGTCCAACAATAATGGCAACCTTTCCTCGACCCATGGGAGCTTCGACCAACCCTTGCGCTTTTTCGGCTGGAGTCAGCGGACGACCGACTGCCGCTACATCTACCGTTCCGTCAACCACGCCCTTCAGCGCTTTGTCTGTTCCATCTTTTTTGAGATCAACCGTTGTTCCTGGAAACTTTTTCTGGTAACGCTCCTTAAACGATTCGTCAACGACTTCCATGCTGCTGGAGCCGTCTATTTTGAGCGTAGTACCACTGGGAAGAGAAGAGGGCAGGTTAAAATCTGGCGCGGCTGGAGTAGTCTGTGCTGCGGCTTTTTGCGGTTCCAGCCCGATCAGTGAAGAGGAGAAGAAAACGGGGGTCGTTGCAACCGCAAGTATGAGTTTTAGGCGCGTTTGAAGAACACCCTCCCAGTTAGCCATAGAATCGCTCCCTTTTTTGTATAAATCTGACAGAGAATAATACTAAATATAAACTGACCGTAACGCAATGATGAGCAATACAAATGCAATAATGCCTTCAGCGTTGACAGAAAATTATTTTTCTTGGAAAGCCGCTTATTTAAAGCGGCATAAAAGGTCGTTGAAGGTTTTAAGTAATCTTCGACAAAAACTATAGAATGAGTCTTTCTTTTACTTAATATCCATCGTGTCGCTTTTGCTCAATCGTTTTACGGCTTTTCTGACCCAACTCTTAGTGGTTGGTGTGGTTTGCATCCTCGGATGGCACCTGATAGGAGCGGCTCCAGCACGATCGCAAGCGCCACCCGCCGCTGGTGTTCAGCAGGAGGTCGGGGCGGAACCCGGCTCTGTAGTTTTAGACGGGAAAACCCTTTTTCAAATTCGTAGCAATTTTGGTCCGCTTTCAGCACTACAACGAGCAAATCTGACCAACGAAAAGTTAACGACGATCGCAAATAATGGACAAATTTCACCTGAATCTATCCGAGCAGAAAAGGCTCAAGGCTTCACCCTGATTGTGGCAGGCAAAGAAAATATTCACATCGCCACCATTACGCCGGAAGATGCCAAATCTGAAGGACAGGCGCAAGCGACTCTGACCCAAGACTATTTGGCTGCGATTCAGTCTTCTGTCGTCACCTTTCGCGAACAACGCCGTGTAGATAATATTCTGCGAGGAATTGGGTATGCGATTTTAGTAACACTATTATTTTGGGTCATAGTTCAGCTTTTAAATAAACTGTTTGCAGTGACGTTGGATCGCTTAAAAGACTGGTTGGCAGAGTACAGCGATCGCCTCAAAAACTCTAATAAAGGAGTATTGGAAATTACGCCTTTCATCACCGTGGGGATACATTTTGCAGAACTAGGACAAAATGTGTTGTACCTATTTTTGGCGTGTGTCTACCTGTTTCTAATTTTTGGATTTTTCCCTTGGACTCAGGGCTTAAGCACTAATTTTTGGGCGATTATTGGCGCAACTTTGGCAGGGGTTGAACGGGCAATTGTGGGATATTTACCTAACCTGTTTACCCTGGTTTTGATCGTGTTTATTGCGCGTGAAATTCTGGCATTTATTCACCTGTTTTTCAAAGAAATTAAACTTGGTAATATCTCATTGCCCTGGTTTTATGCGGATTGGGTGCAGCCAACATTTCAACTGGTGCGCTTTTTCGTTTTTGCACTAGCTCTCGCGATCGCAATGCCCTTTTTACCTGGGTTCAACTCGCCAGCTTTTCAAGGAGTTTCCTTAGTCGTGAGTGCCTTATTAACCCTAGGAGCCGCCAGCGCGGTATCCAATATTATTGGTGGGTTCATCGTCGTATATACCCGCTCATTCCAAATTGGAGACATGATTAAAGTTGGTGATCTCGTTGGAATTGTGCTCCAAAAAGATGTGCTAGTTACTAGAATTTGCACCCCTAAAAACGTAGTGATTACTATTCCAAACTCAACTATTTTAGGAAGCAATATTATTAACTACAGCACCTGTGCAAAAGATCTGAAAGACAATACTGGTTTAGTTCTGCACACTACTATTACCTTAGGCTACGACATACCTTGGCAGAAGGTTCATGCCGTCCTAATCGAAGCGGCTCAAATAACACCCCAAATTTCAAATGACCCAGAGCCTTTTGTTTTGCAAACGAGCTTAAATGACTTCAACGTTAGCTATGAACTGAATGCCTATACGGATTGTCCTGCGCAATCTCCTGTCATCTACTCCAACTTGCACAAGAATATTCAAGACAAGTGCAATGAAGCGAACATTGAAATCATGTCTCCTGGCTTTCTTGCGTTAAGGGATGGCAACCACAGCACCATTCCTGAAAACTACTTGCCCGATGATTACGAAACTCCAGGCTTCGGCATTGATACGCATCAGAATTAATCGTCGAATTTATTCTTGAGACAAGCAAAATTCTATTGACTTCCTATTGACTTTGGGAGTTATCTTTAATCCACAAGCGCAGTTCGACTTCAGAATCAGCATAAACACAACGACCAGTTTGAGGATCGAAGGCATACCACCAATTATCCTTAGCACTGTCTACAAACTGTGAGACTTGTAGTTCAGTTTTGCCAAATAAAATACCATTTAGCCAAGTTTGAATGGGGTTTGACCCACGCGATCGCGATTTAAGCGGAGGCACTTCTTGTTCAATTTGCTGTCTTTCTTGTTCTAACAATTGAACAAGACGAAGATCGTTTGCCTTTTTTGCTCTTTGCAAACGGTGGGAGAGAGCGGTCAAGATATTGTCTCGATGCCTCGAAAGGATTTGGTCATCGCGGACTGGCAGAGTATTAGCCATAGGAGCCTTATAGAGGAAATGGGCAACAAAAAATTCCCTTCTATAATCATAGAATTATTTCCGTATCAAGAGCTACGAAATAAGTCTGTCTTGGGATAGAGACTGGAGTGAATTTGAAGGACTGTGATGCGAGTCACAATGTTTGGTGAGCTAAATTACGTCATCGCTAGAGTAAAATCACCACTTAGCAACCCTCCATATCACCGGGTCGTTGATTAAAACATTCGATACTACAAACATCAAACGCCCCCATGAATTTCCTGCCATGATGTTATTAGCCCGTAATTGCTCTACTGCACTGACCCAAACATTAGTTGCGTCTTCTGCTGCAACCTTTCTTGCTGGAACAGTTCTAACTTTTGCACTTGGAGTGACCGCTGCAACTTTACCAGCGCAAAGTTCTGAAATAGGTTCCGGGGATGCCATCCGACCCGCCAAACTGCTTCGGGTGAATCAGTTGCGCACATTGCGGGATGGAACCTACTTATATGGTCAGGCTACCAAAGCTGAGCAGATTGGGAAGACTTATCTTGTCCTACAGGTGCGCGATCGCGCTGTGACTGGAGCCATTTATGAACCTGCATCTTCTTTCGATTGTGTTCAAGGTATTGTGCAGTCCAATCAGTTGGCGCTGACTATCACTGATAGCTACGAGCAAACTCAGTCGCCTTACAGCATTGCACTACAAGCCAATTCGCGGATAGCAAGCACAATCCCCTCCTCATTGGAGAGAGTTGGGCTAGCAGGCTATTATCAAATTCAATCAGTGAGCGCCAACGATCGCAGACTTTTGTCTACCTGCGAAGCTAAAAATACTACGGCAATTTAGTTATTCAATGCTGACTCCACGAACAGTTTGCGATCGCTCTCGCCCTGCCACGGGCGCTTCTTGAATTTTGCGATCTTGAATCCGGTGAGTTTGAAAATGGCGCTGCCACTCACTAGGCGCATCTAAGGTTTCGCCACCATGTTTGGTTAACCGCTGCCGAACTTTGCAGAGGACAGGTGTGTTGACGCAGGCTCCTGAGATAATCACCTGTCCTTTGGTGAGAGAAGGCAACTCTTTCAGCAAATCTCGTCCGGCTGCTTCCACACCAAACTTGAGGCTTTCTTGGTCTACCGGGTTAACGATGCGCATAATAAACTGGCTCATACATTGAGACAGCACATCGGAATCAATTTTGCCGGGTCGTTGGGTAATTAAGCCCATGCCCAAGCCAAACTTGCGTCCCTCGCTGAGAATGGTTCGGAGCACTGCTTTACAGCGAGACGGTTCATGGGCGGGGGCAAATCGATGCGCTTCTTCCACGATGATAAAAACGGGATAAGGTAAGTAATTTTCATCATCGGAGGTAATCAGTTCTTTTTGAGTATTCATTCGCGCCTGATTTGCCTGCCGCAGCACCGCTGCACAAATGACCTGCTGTTCTTCCTGGCTGATTTCGTTCATTTGCAGCACGGTTGCCTGACCCGGCTCAAACAAATCCTTCGGGGCAAGGTGTTGAAACGGGTGAAAGTAGGGCGATCGCGCCAATCGTTCTAGCTTCCATTCCAATGCTGGAGCCGAGGAACCAGGTTTTTCGTTACCTTCATCGTCTACTTGAGTATCAGCTTCGTATACCGCCGCAATTAAATCCTGTACATCCCAGCGGTAGTCGCCCTTACGATGTTTTTTGACGATCGCGTAGGCTTTGTTAAGAATCGATTGCTGGCGATCGCTCATCTCTGGTAGCAGAGTGAGAATGTCAGCATAATCCAGCGACGACGTGCGAATCCGAATATCATCGGGAGTTAGCACCTTTACCTTAGGCGAGTAGCCGTCATCCCCTTGAAACTGCGGATGTCCCTGCATTTCAGACAAGGTGCTGTATTCTCCATGGGGATCAAAAATCAGCACGGCTGCCCGGTTATGGGGCAATAGCAACTCTTCAATTAAAACCCCTGCTGTGTAAGATTTACCGGAACCCGTGCCTGCCAGAATGGTCATGTGGGTGCTAACCAGTTCCTTTACATCCAAAGCGATAGGAACTGCCCCCACTTCCCGCAGCAGCAAACCGCCGATAAATGCCGAGCCGATCGCCCCCGGTTGTCGTTTATTCAACACCCGTTGCAGCATGGCATCGTCTGCCAAATAAACCTTTGCGCCAGGATTGGGCGTGCGGCGCGGGTTCATAAACCCCAGGCGCTCATCAAAATAGCCGATCACATCTACAGTCACTTCATAAATTTCTGGGTTTGTGTCGGTGAAGCCGATCAGGGCTGCCACTGCTTCAGGACTCACTTCTGTATCCGCAAAGATGCGATCGGGGAGGTGATCAATTAATTTGCGTGCCGACAGCTTGCCCAAAATCTGCCGCATTTCGCCGCCTGTATCGGTTTCCTGTACCTCATAGTAGACAAACTCACCAATTTTTACATAGCGATTATCGGCTGTGATAAACACATACTGATTGCCATTTTCGCCAGGACCTTTGACCGTGCCGATCACAATAGCAGGGATAGGAGAAAGAGAATTCAATGGAGAGCGAGAAAATTGCATAAGTGGCGAGTTTTTTTGGGCGCAGCGTCTTTCCTATTGGTTATAACCGAAACGGATAGCAAATTGAGCAGTTGTACTAGAGACGATTGTGCTGTTTCTCCGATCGCAATGCCTCCTAGAAGCTTAATCTGCGTGTGCGAGAAAATATACCTGTCGGCTATCAACTTCAACGGCTCATCCATCCTGCAAACTGGGCTATTTTCTCACTCAGCAATGATGCTAACCCATGAGACAACATGGCTTATTAGGGAAAACTCAGCAACCTGAGGCAGGATAACTACATTCAGACTTGGCATCCTGAAGCTAATGAGGTCGCCTTGCCCTTGAAATGCAGAGTGACTAACGCCCGAAAAACATGACACTTCTGGCTGGTGAGGCAAACTTCTAGCCCAATCCCTTCGATAAACTTTGTAGCTTGGGAGTCTAGCTTTTATTTCAATCTAGAGATTTGCACTCAACCCCGAAAGTAGCTGCAATTATGGCTGGGTTTGCGATCACCTACTTCTCCACGTTCTACAGGACTATATTTTTCTTTGCTTTTCACATTAAGCACAGCCTTAGTTGGCTGTTAAAGTTTGTTTTGTAATGGCTCAGGCGGGGTTTGAACCTGCGACCTTGGGCTTATGAGTCCCCTGCTCTACCACTGAGCTACTGAGCCTTAAATTAAGTACTTTATTAAAGTAGCACAATCGTAATCAATACCAAAGCAATGATTAACCAGACGAGTAAAATTAGAAAGCAGGAGGAAGATTTCTCTTCACTCCTGCCTAGTATTAGCAGTCAAGCAACTAACTAACACTAACCAACTAACTACGCGGCAGATACGCCATTGGGTTCACAGCACCTTTTCCAGAAGGATGAACCTCAAAATGCAGGTGAGGTCCTGTACTGTAACCAGTACTGCCCATTTCGGAAATCTGCTGCCCTTGTGCGACTTGCTGACCCGCTTGAACTAAGACTCGACTGTTGTGGGCATATAGCGTTAAGCTACCATCCGGGTGTTGAATTTCTACAAGATAGCCATAGCCACCCGAATTCCAGCCAGCCGTAACAACTACACCTTCGGCGGCGGCTGAAACTGGCGTACCAACTGGTCCTGCAATGTCAACTCCTTTGTGCATTCGTCCCCAACGCCAGCCGAAGCCAGAGGTTAGCACTCCTTTGGTGGGCCAAACAAAACCTTCCAAGCGATCGCCCACTTTAGGCAAGTAGGATTCACTAGTTCCTAAAGACGGTAATTCAGGTGCTACCGCTTTACCAATCTTAGATTGCAGCAGTGAATCGTAGCTTTCCGAGCCAAGAGGTGCAACCGCTACAACTTGCTGCTGGCGTTGAATGGGTATCGATTGCTGAGACAGAGTATTCGTCTGTTCAGATGAATTTACCTTGACTCGACTACGCATTTCTCGCAGTTGAGTTTTCAGCGTGGTAGCCCGATCAGAACTAAACTCTGAATTCACTCGATCGCTCAAAGCAGGCGCATAGTTGCTACTAGCGATACTAGAAGGCACAACTTGAGGTTTTGAAGTTGGAGCCGCTTGAGGGCGAAGCGCTTGAGTTTGGTACCGTTGTCGAAGTTGTTCAATTTCTTGTCTCAAGTTCTCAACGTGGTTGTAGCGTACCAATCTAGACTCAGATTTACTCGTTGATTTAACTGCGTTGCTTTCGGACTGACTGTTACCTGAAAAAGATGTTGCAGTAGCTTGCAGTTCTACCGAGCGAGTGGATGTGCGTCTTGCGATCGAATGGGGTAAATAAGTATTAGATGAAGCACTGGCAATAGTGGATTCAATCGGCACAGAAGCAATTGAGCCTCCGTATGTTGAGCGCACAGCAGCGCTAGGAGGGGGCGGAATGATCAACGTCTGATTGACGAAAATACGATTCGGATCAGAAATTCGATTGGCTTCCACCAACTGCTTCACAGAGATATTGTGAATGTTTGCGATCGCGACCAACGTATCTCCAGCCGCAATCCGATAGGCAGAAGCTTCATTACGTTGAGCGGGAGATGTCGGAAACGGCGGATTTACAGGAGAACGAAATGCCACCTGCTGCCGATTATCGGAAGACTCCGACGGTTTCAACGTCGGCTCTTGAACAGCTTCACGCTTAACAGGCAAAGTGGAAACCACTTGAACCGATGCCTCTACTTGAGGTGCTTGCTGTACCTGTTGAGGATTAACCTGATATTTTTTAGAACTCAGTGCGGCTAAACCGCTCTGCAAGCTTTGAGTTTTTTGCTTAAGGTTTTTAAGTGCCTTATGCTGCTTATTCTTCAGGTCATCACTATCTGCTGAATCAATTTGAGAGTCAGATGCCTGAACCTGACCGGACACTAGACCATAGTACCCAGGCGAATTAGGCGCGGCTGAAGCGTCAAATGCTTGTGCCAAACGTCCATCTGTTGGAATGGACAGAACCTGACCTACTCGCAGTACAGCAGTCACCAAAAGCCCATTTTCCGACGCGACTGAATTAGCATCAGTCGCATAAAATCGAGCTACGTCCCAAAGAGTTTGACCCTCTTGCACCGTATGACTAATTTTGCTTTTGCGATCGCTTCTAGCAACAGACGATTCAATCACCTCAGAATCAGGTGAAAGCGTAGCGGCTTCAAAGGAAGCAGAAGATGCCGAAGTCGGGGATTCATTTTGGAGCGGCTCTGCCGCGATAGCCTTATCCCCTTGGCGAGAAATCGGCAGGCTATAAGCCCCCATTGAAATTGCCAGACCAATCATAGCTGCCGAAGTCCGAACTCGGCGATTGGTATCTGGGAAAGCCTGCTTTGCTTGAGCCATTGTTTCCTCATGCTCGCTCATGCAGGAAGGAACAGGCTTAACCTTCTGCGGAAATGTTCGTCTCAAAAAACGACCTCCTAAACTTCCAGCGTTTAACTGTCCTTGAGCCATTCGTATACCCCGTGCTAATACTCTAAATCACACTTATGGGCGATCCAGATCACATGTGGCAAATACACTTAGGCAAGATTACCCCGCTTTTTCAATTTAGACAAGTTCATACTTCCAATAAAAACTTAAAGCAAGCATCAAACCCACCAATACAACGATCTTTGAAAGCTTTGGAAAATTACCGGCATCACCAGCCATTAGCAGTGATTCAAGCAATCTCAAAAAACAAGCTTTACAGAAATCTAGTAAAACCGTTGCACTGTTCATCCAAAAAAATAATCCAAAAAAGCAGCAGTAAAACTACAAAAATGCACCTTTCAGAAAGGACTCAAATATCTAAACAATCAACACTCCTCACCATCCCACCTCAAAATTGGTCGTGCTATAGACCAATCCACCTTTCAAGAAATTGAACTGTACCACAGACTCAGGCAACTGAATTTGTCTGACCCTAATCTTGAAAACTAACCGTCCGCAATTAAAAAGCTTGCTGTCCATAGTTTTCAGGAATTGCAAGAGCATTAAAACATTAATTACTCAATAGGACGAAAGTATTAAGAAACCATAGAAATTTCTTATTGTTTCGTATTGAGTTCATAGCCCAATTAACTCACTCGTCAATTTCTTGACTTGTTTTTTGGAATGGTACTTTTATCTAAGCCAGTCTACGAATATCTCAATGCACCTCCCATTTCAGCTAGGGGCAATTTGGTAGATCTGCGATCGATTGTCAGATTAAATATATAGATGCGCATATAAGAATGGAGCGCTGTTTGAATTTAAGCTAGCCAGAGTAGCTCCTCACTCTAGAAGCAAGTAAACCGTTGGCGCTCTCTTCCTTGAACTGACACACGATTCAGGGTGCATTCAAACCGCATTCTAATGCTATTGCCTTAGTTCCAATTGCCGATGGGCTTCAAATAAGCCAACAGCTACACTCACAGAGAGATTAAGGCTGCGAACCTGAGGCTGAGTCATTGGAATATAAACCGTTTCAGTGCAAGTTTGCAGCAGATCTTTGGGCAGCCCCATCGTTTCACTGCCAAAGAGTAACCAATCGGATGGTAGAAATTCAAACTTTGTATAGCTGCATCGTCCTGAAGTGCTAAAGCCGATCAATCGACTCTCTGTTTGCCGAGGCATTTTTTGAAACTCTTCAATCGAGGAATGATAGGTCAAGTTTACGAAGGGCCAATAGTCTAAGCCGGCACGTTTGAGGTAGCGATCGCTAATTTCAAAGCCCATAGGTCCAACTAAATGTAGCTCTGTACCTGTTGCCGCGCAGGTTCTAGCAATATTTCCCGTGTTGGGAGGAATTTGTGGATGGACTAAAACAACCTGAACCATAGAATAAGTTGCACTCTTTAATAAGCTACGAACTGCTTTTTAGCGTTTCCCTATCTTAAGAATCTTTGATAGCTTTTTTTAATACTTGCTTCTGAGGTTTGTTAAATTAAAAAATCTGCATCTAATTTCCGGCGGAAGCATTTATTTTCTCCTCAGATTAAACTAATTGGGTCTAATTTTTTGTTGGGAGAGTTTCAATTTTGAGCGCAGGGCGAAATGTGCACCCTTTAATACAAGCGTTGAGATGAGCCACATTTCTACCTAAATCAAAAAAAGCATTTTCTCTATCTATTTCACAGATTTTTTATCTACATATATAGATATGCATCACATCACAATCTCAAGATCGTCATCGTCAGTCTCTAACGCTGAGAGCGGCGGTGAGCAAAGATCCTGCTTAGAGAATTAATCAACGATCGCTGAAAGCAGTGTAGGTTAGAGAGGTAGGGCGTAAAGATGATTTGATGCCAGTAACAACGCAGCAAATTGTGCAGTGGAAACAGAAGGGGCGCGCGATCGTGGCGCTGACCGCATGGGATTTTGCTTTGGCGACGGTGTTAGATGAAGCCGGAGTTGATTTGATTCTGATCGGCGACTCTCTGGCGATGGTTGCTTTGGGATATGCAACGACTCTACCGATTACGTTGGATGAAATGGTGCATCATGCAAAAGCCGTGCGGCGTGGAGTACAGAGAGCATTGCTGGTCTGCGATCTACCCTTTATGACCTACCAAGAAAGTGTGCCGCAGGCATTACACTCAGCCGGTCGGTTATTAAAAGAGACTGGAGTGCAAGCGGTCAAATTAGAAGGGGGCAACCCGATCGCGGTTGAAACGGTGGCGCGACTGGTGCAAGTTGGGATTCCTGTGATGGGTCATGTGGGGCTAACGCCGCAATCGGTGCATCGGCTGGGCTATCGGCAGCAAGGAACCTCCCAGTTAGCGGGGGAAGCAATTTTGGCAGAAGCGATCGCCCTAGAACAGGCAGGAGCTTTTGCGATCGTATTAGAACACATTCCGAGTGAGCTTGCCCAACACATTACCCAAAAGCTTGCTATTCCAACGATTGGGATTGGAGCCGGACGCTATTGTGATGGACAGGTATTGGTCACTGCTGATTTGTTGGGTTTATCGTCGCGGCAACCCCCGTTTGCTAAAGCCTATGTCAATTTACGAGAAACGATCACAGGCGCAGTTCAAGCGTTTGCTCAAGAGGTGAGCGATCGCACCTTTCCAGAGGAATAAGCATTTTACGGGTTTCGACTATGCTCCAACCCTCAATTACTAGAGTCTGACTTCGTTTAAATTCCACTTGCTGAAAATTACGCCGCGATCGCACTCTGCTATCGCTGATGGGTGATTTTGGGCATTGCTATCGTCGATCTATAGTTTTTCTGCTAGCGGCTGGCAAAAATTACTTGCGCCAATTTTGATCACATAAATTGCGACGGGCGTTGCTAGCTTAACGGGCAAATCAGTACTGGCGGTTAAGGCTGCCAAAACATTGCCACTGAGTCCATCTTCAAAGGGTTCTTTTAGCTCAGGTTGGCAGATGATATGCCGCCAGCGTTTGGCGAGTCCATCAATCCAGCGATCGGAGGTGTCGGGTTGCTGCCCGCATTGAATGGCAAGGGCGATCGCGGCATCGTCTAAGTCTCCTTCGCAATCTTCCAAAACATCCAAAGCAACTAGCGCATCGGCATATTCTGAAAGTTCTGTTCGGAAGTAGTTGATTTCCTCAAGCGTCACAATCATAGACATCCCGGCAATGTGATAAGTCAGACAACCCATAGTAGCGCACGTTCTTCTGGCGAGATAGCAATTTTCTAGAAGAGCGACGCTTGGCTCACAGCTAAGAAACTGAGGAACGCAAAAGAACCCAACTTTTTCACGCAATTTGGCAAGACAGATGAGACGCTGATCCTTGAATTGACAAAGTAGAGGAATCGACCCTGGGCTGGAATAGCCAGATTAAACGGGCACCTTCAAATCTGCCTGACCCTACCCGTATTCATCTGTATATTTACGGGCAGGTTTTTGGTAAGTCTTCACGGGATTTTTTCATTTCAGATCGCTTCTTAGCGGGATTTTTATCCATTCTTGTTAGACCAGTGAGTATGCTTGGGAAGTATAAATACAGTTCACAGTGAACACTCTTCACTCAGTAACTATCTCTCACCTGATTCTTAATAAGGCTGGTAAGTTCTATGAACATGACGTTGAAGGCGACCGTCGTAACTGTTGTTGGCAGTATTGCCGCTTTGAGTATGATTGCTGCTTTAGGCGATCGCGCTGAGGCTCAATCTATTAACAATGGTTGGAGTTACCAATATGATGCAGTCGGAGATGGTTCTGGTGGTAGCCAATATGACATCAAAGGCATGGCAATGAGTGTTCAAGGAGACAAGCTCTTGGTTGCATTGACCGGTGGAACGCCTTTATCAGGTGTTAAGGACAATGCCGCTTTGAACGGAACCATCGGTTGGGGTGATCTCTTCTTCAACTTTTCTGGCAAGAGCTTCAACAATGCCGCAACGTCGGGTCAACTGCTTGGGGTTCGCTTTGCGAGTTCCAATGATTCTAAGGTGGGTCTGGGCGTTTACTCTGGCGTGAAAACCACTAGCGTTGCTCTACAAAACAGCGGGTACAAAAACCTAGACCAGTACTACACCACTTCGGGTGGCAAGTTCAACAAACAAAACACCCAAGGAACCGCGATCGCAACTCGCGACGCAGCCAACAGCTACTATGGCGCAACTGGCAGCATTCAAAACGTCATCGCTTCTGGGAACAAAGTGAGTGAAGTCAATTTACTGAGCGCTCAAAACTTATCCTCACTAGGACTCAGCTTTGGGGGCGGTGCTGTAAATGACAACATTTTTGGCTTTAGTTTTGATCGAGGTGCATTACCCGGTGGTTCTTTCCTGGCAAACCTGTTTCTCGAATGCGGCAACGATGGAGTAGCATTTTCAGGCTCCTCTGAGGCGGCACCAGAGCCAACGACTATGGCAGGCGCAGCTTTGGGAATTGCCGCGATCGGTGGGCTGAAACGCGCTCGCCGTCGCAAATCAGCAGCGAAGTAAAGGGCAAAACCCTTCGGTGAATGAGGCATTAATTCAAGCAGAATAGTAGCCATAAGAGCCAGATCCCTAATAAGATCTGGCTCTTTTTTGAGAATACTGAAGCCCGCGATCGCTAAAAACGCTTGATAATCGCTTCAGCAAACTCAGAACACTTCAACGGCTCCACTGGCGGTTCCATCAATCGGGCTAAATCATAAGTCACCTCACGATTCGAGATTGCCTCGCCCAAACCTTTTTTAATCAGGTCTGCGGCTTCTTGCCAGCCCATATATTCCAACATCATCACACCCGATAAGATCAAAGAGCCGGGATTGACTCGATCTAATCCAGCGTGTTTAGGTGCAGTACCGTGAGTGGCTTCAAAAATAGCGCAGGAATCCCCAATATTAGCTCCAGGTCCCATGCCCAACCCTCCGACGATCGCGGCAGCGGCATCTGATAGATAATCGCCATTCAGATTCATGGTTGCCAAAATGGAGTATTCATCAGGACGGGTTTGAATTTGCTGAAAGATGCTATCGGCAATGCGATCGTTCACCATCACCTTTTCCTTCCATTTGCCATTGCCGTGAGTTTCCCCAATGTCGTCCAACACTTGTTTCACTTCGGCGCAGATGATATCCCGTTTTTCCACGGTTAATCCATCAAAACCGGGGTCAATCATTCGAGCATTTTCTTCTAAAGAGAGATCTGGATTTTTTTCTTTATTGCCTAAAATCCAAGATTCCCGCTCCGTAATACACTCTGCTCGAAACTCACTAATTGCCAGTTCATACCCCCAATCGCGAAATGCCCCTTCGGTATATTTCATAATGTTGCCCTTGTGCACCAGGGTCACCATCTGTTTATTTTTAGGCAGCCTTAGCGCGTGTTGCATCGCCCGACGCACTAAACGCTGAGATCCCATCTTGCTAATGGGTTTAATGCCAATCCCTGCATCTAGGGGAATCCTTTTGTTACCGTGTTCGGGCGTTCCGGAGATGAAATCCTCGTTGAGAATTTTGATCAGGCGATCGCACATTTCCGTCCCCTGCTTCCACTCAATTCCCAAATAAATATCCTCTGTATTTTCCCGATAGATAATCACATCCAGCTTTTCAGGCGTTTTGTGCGGCGAGGGAGTGCCTTCGTAATAGCGACAGGGACGAATGCACGTATACAGATCAAAAATTTGACGGAGCGCCACATTCAGCGATCGAATTCCGCCGCCAATCGGTGTAG
This sequence comes from Leptolyngbyaceae cyanobacterium, assembly GCA_041752515.1. GTDB lineage: Bacteria > Cyanobacteriota > Cyanobacteriia > Leptolyngbyales > Leptolyngbyaceae > ULC077BIN1. The sequence goes on from JBGSWI010000179.1 coordinate 38,750, forward strand.
TCAGTGGTCCTTTAATTGCCACACCATAGGTTCTGATGGCGGTCAGCGTATCCTCAGGCAAATATTGGTAGGTTCCATACCGTTCGCACGCTTCGTCACCGGCGTAAACTTTCAGCCAGGAAATTTTGCGTGTTCCTCCATAAGCACTTGCTATAGCTGCATCAAAAACTCGCTGAGAGGCGGACCACAAGTCAACTCCTGTGCCATCTCCACGAATAAAAGGAATGATCGGATCATCTGGAACTATAGGTTCGCCATGCTTGAATGTAATTTTAGAACCCGTAGTGGGAGGGCTAATCTTTTCGTAGGTCATTGATGTCGCTCCAGTATAACGACGGATATGAAGCGGGTGCCTGTTTGCCAATTTGAGTCACCTGCTTCATACCGCTCGGTTAGGTTATCTCAAGTTAGGCTCTATGAACTGTATTTTTTGAGCAGATTGTAAAATTTCCCGCTAAAAATACTCTCTGAAACAAGGCAAAATTTATTTACACCATTCGACGGTTTGTTTCAGGGTTTATCGCTGAGCGAAGCCTAAAAGACAGTGGGTTGAGCGTAGCTGAAACCGACTTCAAAGCCACGTCAACAAGGATTACGAGTTTAAAAATGTTGCTATCGACCTGGAATTTAGCCTTGACCCCAGTGGTCAATCAAAATCATTTTTGGGAAAGCTGTCTAAATAGGCTATGCAGGGGATCTAAATGAAACGAGTACTCGTTGTTGACGATGATATGACTCTGCGAGTGGCACTAACTCGTTATTTAGAAAAGCGGAGTTACGTGGTTCAAAGTGTAGGGTCGGCGACAGAAGCTCTGAGCGCCGTGGAAGCCGATCCGCCCGATCTAATTGTGTCGGATGTGATGATGCCTGAGATGAATGGGTTTGAATTTTGCCGCCGATTGCGAGCAATGCGCACGGGACAACTGATTCCCTTTATATTTCTCTCTAGCAAAGGAGAAGTAGAAGCCCGCATACAAGGGCATTCTATGGGGGCAGATGATTATCTGATGAAGCCATTTGAACCCCTCGAACTGTTAGCAAAAATTGAAGGGCAGTTGGAGCGATCGCGCCGTATCCATTCTGAAATTATTCGACTCATTCAAAAAGCAGATTTAGACGGTTCAACCTCTCCGCCTCATCCTGCTTTACCGCTCACTCCTGCGGAAGAAAAAGTGTTTTGGGAAGTTGTACAAGGTTTAACGAACAAGCAAATCGGCGATCGCTTATTTGTCAGCCCCCGCACGGTGCAAACTCATCTCAGTAACATCTTGAACAAACTTGATTTAGCAAATCGCTCTCAATTGGTTCGATTTGCCTTTGAAAGAGGGTACAAGCCGCCCGTTATAAAACAAACATAAATTAGAATAGACGTAAAATTAATCACTTCTGAGCGCAGCGATCGGATCAAGCTGAGCTGCATTGCGGGCGGGAATGACTCCGGCGATTAACCCCACCGTGGTCGATAAAACAAGACCAGCGGCGATCGCCCACAGAGAAAGCACAAAGGGAAACCGAAAAAGTTGAGCCGCCGCATAGGCTAACCCAACACCCAGAGCGATTCCAATTGCGCCGCCAATGATCGATACGACGATCGCCTCTGTCAAAAACTGTCTGAGTACGGCACTGTTCGTGGCTCCGACTGCTTTCCGAATGCCGATTTCGCGAGTCCGCTCCACCACAGACACCAGCATGATATTGGCAATTCCGATGCCACCAACGACTAGAGAAATGCCAGCGATCGCCCCCACCATCACCGTAAATAACCCCACAATGTTACCAAAGGCATTAATAATATCAATTTGATTACTGAGCCGGAAGTCGTCTGGCTGAGGCGGATAGATATTATGCCGAATCCGTAGCAAATTAGTCACCTGAAATTGAGCCGCTTCCAGTTGAGCATCGTCTTCTGCTTGGAGCCAAAAACCATTGATAGAGATGCCGTTAATCGCATTATTGCCCACAATTCGAGCAGACATATTGGTTAAAGGAATATAAACGCGGTCGTCCTGATCCTGTCCGCCGACTGAGCCTTTCGGCTCCATCACCCCAATCACCGTGTAGCTGCCCCCTTGAATGCGAATGCTGGCTCCCAAAGCACTGTCGCCCGCTCCAAATAGATCATCCCGCACTTTACTGCCCAAAATAGTGACGGGTCTAGCAGCATCCAAGTCAGCTTGACTGAAAAATTGCCCTGTTTGAGGGTGAATATTTTTCACCTCTGGATAATTCAAATCAACCCCTAAAAGGCTAGTTGAGGTGTTTTCTCCTGAATAAACCACCTGAGTAGAACGCTGAAGAAAAGCGGTGACCGCTTTGGCGGCAGGGGCTTGACTGGCAACTGCCTGGGCATCTTCCCACGTCAACGTGGATGCAGACCCACTTCCTTGGCTAATTCCCCCCGCACGAGCAACTCCCGACAACACTAGCATTACGTTCGATCCTAAGGCTTGAATTTGCTGCTCGGTCGCTTTTTGAACGCCTTGTCCGACTGAGGTGACTGTAATGACAGAGGCGATGCCAATCACGACCCCCAACATGGTCAGTGCTGTCCGTAGACGATTGCTCCAAAGCGCAGTGAGCGCCATAGCCAATACTTCAAACAAAGGAACAGGGGTTGGGCGAATTCGAGTAGGTTGTGCCATTTAAACTCTCCTAACGCTGTCGTGAACCGCCCCCGCCCGAACTGCCGCCCATCCCTGGAAGCACTGACGGTGTTCTAGATTGGGGGCGTTCTCCTGAAGGAAAACTGAGCATGACCCGATCGCCGGCTTGCAACCCAGACAGCACGACTGTTTTATCGGTGACGCTCACTCCCGTGGTGATGGGGCGGAATTCTGAGCGGCGATCATCTTTCTCCCCAGTCATGACCAATACGCCACTAGCTCCCTCTTGCCGGACGATCGCCACGGTGGGAATGACCAATACATCACTCAACGTGCCCACCTTAAATTCTACGTCTACACTCATGCCGACTCGAAGCAGCTTAGCGGGGTCGGCAATAGAAGATTTCACTTCAAAACTGGTGACATTTTGCACTGTAGTGGATTGAGTCGCCAGTTGAATCACTCGCCCGGTGAAGGTTTTACCGGGATAGGCATCTACTTTAATTTCAACCGGTTGTCCTAGCTTGATTTGGGCAATATTCGACTCTGCCACGTTTGCCATAACTTGATTGTTAGAAGCTAGAGACAAAATTGAAGACGACGTGGCGGAAGAAACTGCACTTCCAGAGGTGGTTGGGGTGACAAAGGCTCCGGGATCGGCAAACTTTTTGGTGACAACGCCGCTAAATGGCGCACGAATCACAGTGTCTGCAATCTGAGTTTGTACCGTTTGCAGGGAACCCTCAGCCGTGGTTACTTGGGCACGAGCTTCAGCAATCTCTTCCGGGCGAGAGCCTACTTGCTGTAAGGAAAGCGCCTGTTTATTTTGAGCAAGTTGAGCGATCGCGCTATCTCGATCGGCTAAGGAGTTGTTTAGCTCCCGTTGAGAAATGGCTCCGGTGTTAAATAATTGTTGATTTTGCCGTAAGACTTGCTCTGTCCGTCTTACACTGGCTTCGGAATCTCGAACGCGAGCCTGAGCTTGGGCAATATCCTGAGTGCGATTGCCTGCCAGCACCCGTTGCAGAGTGGCTTGGGCGGATGCCACTTGCCCCCTCGCTTGGGTAAGCTGTCCTTGAAAATTAGAATCATCCATGTAGGCAAGAATTTGATCCTGTTCCACGCGATCGCCTTCTTTTACAAGCAATTCTCGCAGCTTCCCTGATGTTTTCGGACTCACGTTAACCGAGCGTTCTGGCTGCACTGTGCCATTTGCCGCGATCGTTACCGGCAAGTTGACTTGCTCAACCGATACGGTTTTTCCGCGACGTTTGCTTTCTTTAGGATTGGCAGCAGTGATTTGAGTGTACGCGGCATAGGCAACTCCTCCCAATAGACCCAATATCAATAGAGTAATCAGCCACTTGGGCACTCTTAGTTTTTTTAGGTCTTTCATCAATCTGCTCCTCTACTAGGTCAACAGCATCTTGACCATGAGTCTATCGCTATCCAATCAGAAAAAAGCTCATTTCCTGAAATGAAAATACTGAGCGCAATATTCTTTCTGTTAGACTTTAGCGCCTAAAGGGCGGTTCAGACTGTCGCTATTTATTTGTAATTCTAAATAAAGCGGGTTAGTTGAACCCGATAACGATCTTTTTTAGTAATCATGATCTCGCCCACTTCAACTCGTCCTTTGCCGCTGACTGCAATCAGGTCGCCTGCTCTTACCGTATGGCTAGTACTGGATATATCTTTCCAGTTAACCCGCACATCACCCGCAGAGATCAGATCAACCATCTTGCTGCGAGACATCCCAAATCCAGCGGAGGCGATCGCATCCAACCGCATGGAGGCTTCCACGGTCACAAGCTCCTTCTTTTTAGGCTCACGAATTTTCAGTTCGCTCAACTCTATGCGTCTGGTCTTAACTGGGACAGAACGCACTTGAGTCAAGCTTGCTGTGAAAAAATCGACCAGTTCTGGAACCGCGATCACTTGTCCGCCTCGCTCACCTAAAACAATGATGTCGCCTACTTTGTCTCGGACAATTCCCGTTCCCAGTAGGGCACCCAAAAAATCTCGGTGAGTGGCGGGATCAAACAAAAAATTTCCAGCAATTTCTAGTGCCGCGAGTTCAATTTGAGGAAAATCGAGGGGAATTTCTGAGCGGGCGATCGCTAACCGCTGACGTTCTGATTGAGGATAACCCCCCCAAGAAATCACATGAACTTCCGCTAGCTGACTAAAAATTTTTTGAACCTCAGCTATCTCAGGAGGAGAAAGAAAATCGGTGGTCGCAACTTCCCAAGTTTTAATTGCCTGGTCTGCTCGATCAATCACTCGCGCGATCGTTTCGCGATGCTCAGCCTGTTTTAGCAGATCTTCTCGTGGCAACATAACTACACAGCCGAAGCCTGACCGTTGCTCTCAGCCGCAAGCAGTTCTAAGCGCTCTTGCTGGTCTTGAGAAATACAGGTCTGGATTAAAATATCAACGTCTCCTTCCAAGATGGGGGGGAGTGAAAAGTTTTGGTTTAATCGATGATCTGTAACGCGACTATCTTTATAGTTGTAGGTACGAATTTTTTCGGAGCGTGAGCCGGTGCCTACTTGCATTTTCCGAGCAGAACTTACAGCCTCTTGTTGCTCTTGCAACTTCAGTTCATACAACTTTGCCCGCAGAATTTGCATGGCGCGCTCCCGGTTTTGAAGCTGCGATCGCTCCTCCGTACATTTAATCCGAATACCAGTTGGCTTATGCATTAAGTCAACCGCAGTTTCTACTTTGTTCACATTCTGCCCGCCCGCACCGCCTGATCGCATGGTAGACATTTCAATATCTTTTGCATCGATATGAACTTCCACATCATCCACTTCCGGCATCACGGCAACCGTTGCCGTGGAAGTGTGAACTCGACCTTGCGCTTCAGTCACCGGAACACGCTGCACCCGATGAACACCCGCCTCAAATTTAAGCTTGCTATAAACGCGATCGCCTTGGATTTCAAGAATGATTTCCTTAAATCCGCCCATATCGGCAAGAGACTCACTCACTAACTTGATTCGCCACCCCTGATTCTCGGCATACTTCGAGTACATCCGTAGCAAATCACCTGCCCAGATACTAGCTTCGTCTCCCCCCGTACCGGCGCGAATTTCCAACATGATGTTCTTATCATCGTTGGGATCGCTTGGCAACAACAATACTTTTAACTGAATCTCCAGTAAGCTTGACTTTTCCTCTAACTCCACAACCTCCAAAGATGCCATTTCCTGTAACTCTAAATCGCCGCCCGACTCTTTCAATATCTGCCGTGCTTCCGTCAGGGCAACTTGAGTCTCTTTCCAAACTCCATAGGTAAAAACAACATCCTCCAAAGAAGCGCGCGTTTTAGCTATCTTTTGAAACTCGGTTGGATCTTTAGCAATATCAGGATCTGCCAACCTTCGCGTCAACTCAGAAAAAGTTTGTTCGACCGATTGGAGTTTATCAAGCAAATAGGCTTCAGCCATATACAAAAAGACCTGTCAAAGTGAATAGGTAATTGGATGTATGTAACATTTGACAAACATCGTATCAACCAAAATTAGCAAGATATTCGCTACAGCCCGCTAATCTTTCTTGTCACTTTTTTCCTGGGCTTGATCTGGCTCTGCATTGTCAATCATGCCGTATTTGCGTAAGAAACGCTCCACTCGCCCTTCTGTATCAATTAGCTTCTGGGTACCTGTAAAGAAAGGATGGTTGCCTGACCAAACATCCACATTAAGTTCAGGCTTGGTCGATCCCACCGTCATTATGACTTCACCATTGCAGTAGACTTTAGCTTCTGGATACCACGTTGGATGAATGTCTTGCTTAGGCATAACTTACTCGCTTTTATAATCTTGACTACATCAATTCTAACAATTCGGTTTGAGCAACGAAGTAGCAGCCATTCGCAAGCTCCATACCCAAAACATTAACGTTTTGAGAACTGAGGGGCTTTCCGCGCTTTTCGCAAACCATACTTTTTACGCTCTTTAGCGCGGGGGTCACGGGTTAAATAGCCTTCAGTTTTTAAGGGCTTACGATTGTCTGGATCCAACTGACACAAGGCGCGGGCAACACCCAACCGAACAGCATCCGCTTGTCCCGTCAACCCACCACCGTGAGCATTCACCAAGATGTCATATTCCCCTTCTAAGCCAAGGGTTTCTAAGGGCGCTTTGGTTGCTGACAAATATTCCGGATTGAACTGTAAATAGAGATCTCCAGGCTTGCCGTTGATAGTGAGTTGACCATTTCCAGGAACTAGACGTACTCGTGCAACTGCCGATTTACGACGACCTGTTCCCATATATACGACGCGTCCTTCCGTAGCTTGCATTATGACTCTTCTCCTGGAATGGTATTGATTTCAAGAATTTCAGGTTTTTGAGCCTGATGAGGATGATCCGATCCTGCGTAGACGTTGAGTTTAGTAAAAAGCTGCCGCCCTAGAGTATTTTTGGGCAACATTCCCTTAATAGCTTGCTCAATGATTCTCTCTGGAACCCGAGCTTGTAACTTCGCAAATGTTTCGGTTTTCATTCCACCTGGACGACCGGAATGACGACGATAAAGCTTCTGAGTCCGCTTTTTGCCAGTCACACTAATTTTGTCTGCATTAATGATGACTACAAAATCGCCAACATCCATAAAAGGGGTGTAGCTTGGCTTATTTTTGCCGCGAAGTACTTTTGCAACTTCGCTAGCGAGGCGACCCAGCCGTTGATCGGCTGCATCGATGACATACCACTTGCGTTCAAGGGTATCGACAGGAGGAAGATAGGTCTTGTTCATGATGGAAACCTGTAAAGAGGTAATAAAAAAGATTGGTTATTAATTAAAGTGGATAATTAGCTACGTCGGAGGTTTCAGGAAGCGGCGAAAAACTAAAGGATGGCTGGGCATCAAACCATATTTCTGGAGACAAGGGAAACTCAGTATAACCTACTCGCAAAAGACATAATCCTTGGGCTGGCGCTGAATATTTCACTTCTTCACGACGTTGCTCAGTCCACAAGCGTGTAAAACTACTGGGCGATCGCAATCCTTGACCCACTTGAACTAATAATCCGACCAGTAGACGCATCATGCCATACAAAAAACCACTTGCCTGAACCTCAATTGAGATAAAAGAACCGTGGCGATCGCATATGGCAGCATGAACATCTACCCAAGAATGAACACGTTTAGATCCTGCTCGATGAAAGGCAGCTAAATGATGGTAGCCCACTAAAGGATTCAAGGCTTCTTGAATCAGCAATTCACTGAGTGGCGCGTGATAGTAATGCCAAGAAAAAGGGCGAACAAACAAATTTGGGTGGGAGCCAGTATATAGCAAATATCGGTAGCGCCGCCAGACTGCTGAGAAACGAGCGTGCCAATCATCGGGTACTAAAGTTGAAGCTCGAATCAAGATATCCTTTGGCAATCGAGCATTTAAAATACTTGCCCACCGATGAGCCGGAATCCTCACTGGCGCGTTAAAATGAGCAACTTGTGCCGCCGCGTGCACACCCGCATCGGTTCGACCTGCGCCATAAATACGAACCGGATAATCTAGAACGCCTTGCAACGCAACCTCAATCTCTTCTTGTATGGTGCGCTGATTTGGTTGCCATTGCCAACCATGAAAGTGAGTGCCCAGATATTGAATAACTAGGGCGATACGCTGAGTTGGTTGAAAATCGACAGAAATCATATCAAGCGCTTCAAATAATCAGATCAACTCAATAAATGCCATTTCAGCATTGTCACCCCGACGGTGAACAGTTCGGATAATGCGAGTGTATCCCCCTTGACGATCCCCATATCGAGCAACCGCTTGCTCAAATAGGGCATGAACTAACTGCTTATCGTAGATATAGCCAAGGGCTTGCCGTCTGGCAGCTAAAGAGCCATCCTTTGCCAAGGTAATCATACGTTCAGCTTCAGATCGAACGGCTTGTGCACGAACTTTAGTGGTCTTAATTCGACCATTTCGAATTAACTCAGTCGTCAAGGCTCTCAAAAGAGCCTTACGCTGATCGGCAGGTTTCCCAAGTAAAGGGACATTACAACGGTGACGCATAGGACGATAAATGGATAACAGTTATTGTTCGGCTCGACATTAATTAAGAGATTCTTTAAGATCTCCATCAATGGTTGTTCTTAGAAGACTTTTCTTGAGATAGTGTAATCCCTAAGCGCTGCTGTAGAGCTTCAACGACCTCCTCAGCAGACTTTTGCCCAAAGTTTTTGATTTCCAATAAGTCTTCTTGAGTGTAATCAAGTAGATCCGCCACAGAATTGATTTGAGCCCGCTTTAAGCAGTTGTAAGCTCGAACAGAGAGCTGCAATTCCTCAATCGGAATTTGATTGGTAGGATCAGTGTCCTCGTCCTCATCCTTTTCAGTTGGTTCAAACGTAATTTCTCTTAGTGGATTAAATAAATCCACTAAGATATTGGCAGCTTGACTTAACGCCTCCTGTGGAGTCAGACTACCGTTAGTCCAAACTTCCATGACTAGGCGATCCTTTTCAACCGCTTCACCAATTCGCGCATCCTCGACCGAATAATTTACCTTTCGGACAGGCATAAATATCGAGTCAATTTGGAGGAAATCTAGCGCAGCAGTTTCATCACGAGTTTTGTCCACTCCTCTGTAGCCCTTACCCTTTTCAACCCGAAATTCCATTTCTAAGACAGATCCAGGTGACAGAGTTGCAATATATTGATCTGGATCAACCAGTTCAACATCAGAGGGAAGCTCAAACTCCTCCGCTGTAACGGTCGCAGGACCTTGAACGAATAAGCGACCAATTTGAGGCTGAGAAGAATAGGTTTTTAATACAACCTTCTTCATATTCAGAAGAATATCCAGCACATCTTCTCTCACACCAGGAACAGTAGCGAACTCATGGCTAACGCCTGCAATTCGCACAGATGTAATAGCTGCTCCCTCAAGATTAGACAATAACACACGCCTTAAAGCATTCCCAAGAGTTGTCCCTTGTCCCCGCTCTAAAGGCTCAATTACAAATCGACTAATCTGACTATAGTCTTTCTCGATTTTTGATTCAACGCATTCAACTTGAAAATGTGCCACTATCGTCCTCTCCTTCGAAACTATGAAGGTTAATCCATTACAAATCCTGGTTAATTAAAACCTGGGGCAAATAAAAGGTATCTTGATGAACTAAAGCTCATCTAAGAAAGTTTGACCATCGAAGATAGTGGTTCGACTAAACTCGACGTCGCTTAGGGGGACGGCAACCATTGTGAGGAATGGGCGTGACATCACGAATCAAAGTAATTTCTAAGCCTACTCCTTGAAGCGCGCGAATAGCAGTTTCCCGCCCCGCACCAGGACCACTAACCATTACTTCAAGTTGCCGCATTCCTTGGTCAGCAGCACGACGAGCAGCATTTTCGGCTGCTGTTTGGGCGGCAAATGGGGTTCCTTTCTTAGCACCTTTGAAGCCACTAGAGCCAGCCGATGCCCATGAAATCACCTCGCCGTTGGTATCAGCAATCGTGACGATAGTGTTGTTAAAAGTAGACTGAATGTATGCAATACCGCTTGGAATATTTTTTTTCTGCTTGCGTGAACCAGTCCGCTTCTGTTGTCTTGGTGGCATTTTTTAATCCCTATGTCAACTGTCAGTCTGTCTAAATAAATATTTTCATTGCTTTACTGCTGTAAGAACAATAAAATTGACCTTGCCTAGAACCAGTAGCATGAGCTTGCTGCGGCAGGTAAACACTGTCATGCCAATTGCCTAGACTACTTCTTGCTAGGCGCTTTCTTTTTGCCAGCAACAGTACGCCGTCCACCTCGGCGAGTCCGTGCATTTGTACGGGTTCTTTGCCCCCGAACTGGCAAACCTAAGCGATGACGTCGTCCCCTGTAGGTGCCGATATCCATTAGTCGCTTAATATTCATCGCTTCTAATCGGCGCAAGTCTCCTTCTATCTGATAACTACCCTCAACCTCAGATCTTAAAGCAGCAACTTCTGCATCACTCAGATCCTTGACTCGAGTGTCAGGACTTACTCCCGTCACTTTTAGAACTGCTTGGGAGCGGGTAAGTCCAATCCCATAAATGTATGTCAAACCAATCTCTACTCGTTTATCTCGAGGTAGGTCTACTCCGGCAATCCGTGCCACGCTCTATTCTCCCCTAGTGTTTAACTAACGCCGACCAATTTCAAAATTCTCTGTGTGTTGTTGAGGCAAGAAAACATTAAACCCTAACCTTGGCGTTGCTTGTGCTTTGGGTTAGGACAGATCACCATAACTCGCCCTTTACGGCGTATAACACGACATTTCTCGCAGATCTTGCGAACTGATGCTCGGACTTTCATTTTGTTTCGACAACGCTACAAACTCTAGACTTTAGCAAAATTCTGTTATGATTGTCAACTCTAACAAATACTTTAGTGTTAAGTGCACGAAATCAAGCTATTTTTTGTTCCGCAAGCGGTAGGTGATTCGTCCTTTGGTGAGGTCATATGGAGTCAATTCAACCTTTACGCGATCGCCCGGCAAAATTTTGATGTAGTTTCGCCGAATTTTTCCCGAAATATGGGCTAAAACATTAAACCCATTGTCCAAATCGACACGAAACATGGCATTTGGCAGGGATTCCGTTACCGTACCCTCCATCTCAATTAAATCTTGCTTCGACAATTGAACTCTCCTGCTTTATGAATGATGACTAGCTAAAATATAAGTTAGCCGCTTTATCTTAAGTTTAAACTATGCAATAGGAACTCTCCTTAAGAAAGGAACGAAGCGGTTTAGTAGAAAACTCTTTGAAAGATAGGTAATTGAAAAATTTCTTTTAACTAGCAACCTTCACTTTCCAAGAAGCTTCATCAAATCCGCTGTCACATCTTCCATCGGTTGATTTCCATTCACAACAGCTAGTTTTTTTTGTTTCATATAAAAGTCAATTAAAGGGGATGTTTGCTCTCGATAAACCTTTAATCGATTCCGAATCACTTCTTCAGTATCATCACTTCTTTTCCTCTCAAGCATTCGATGAACTAAAACATCATCGGGCACCTCAAGGTTTACAGCATAGTCACAAAACTGATCAATATCAGCCAAGAGAGAGTCTAAAAACTTTGCTTGAGCCACATTGCGTGGAAAGCCATCTAGAATCCAACCCTCTTGCACATCAGGATTGTTTAACCGCTCTTGAACGAGGGCAACTACAAGCTCATCAGGCACTAAGTCTCCTCTACTCATGTACAAGTTCGCTTGAAGACCTAATGCAGTCTGATTTGCAACGGCAGATCGGAGAATATCTCCTGTGGACACATGAAGGATGCCGTAGCAGTCTGCTACTAAGCTTGCCTGAGTTCCTTTACCGGCTCCAGGGGCACCTAAGAAAATTAATCGCGGCACTATTGATTCACCATTCCTTCGTAACGCTGAGAGATTACGTAAGTTTGAATTTGTTTTGCAGTATCAATCGCCACGCCGACCACAATCAAAAGTGAAGTGGCTCCAAATCCCTGAAAAGTAGTTACTCGTGTTGCACTTTCAACGGCTGTTGGAACGATCGCAACCAAACCCAAAAAAATTGCCCCAAGGAATGTCAGTCGATTGAGGACTCGCTCAATGTAATCACTCGTTGCTTTTCCGGGACGAATGCCAGGAATACTAGCGCCCATTTTCTTGAGATTCTGGGATAAATCAACAGGATTGATGGTCAATGATGTCCAAAAATAGCTGAAGAAAATGATCAATACAAGATAGAAAATCACATATACCCAGGGGGCTTGACCACTTGGACTCAAATAATTAGCAACCTGACTCAGAAATGGATTCTTAGTGAACTCAGCTAAGTAAACTGGCAGAAAAAGAATAGCAGAAGCAAAGATAATCGGCATTACACCGCTGGAGTTTAGTCTAAGCGGCAGATAACTACTCCGTTCAAGGTAAGTTTTACGACCCACCTGACGACGGGCTGAAATGATAGGAATGCGTCGAGTCCCCTCTTGAACAAAGACAATGCCTACGATCATGACCAGAAAAACAAGAAGCAGCATAATTACGCCACCCACTAAGCCGCGATCGCCCGTCTGCGCCAGTTCCAAAGTTTGTCCCAAAGAACGAGGCAATCCTGAAACAATACTAATCACGATTAGTAAAGATGCCCCATTTCCAATGCCACGCTCGGTAATTAGTTCACCAATCCACATCACCAGCATGGAACCAGCCGTCAAAGCCAACGCAGTAGAAGCAATAAAGGGAATTAATGCCGTAGGGCTGACCTCTACTCCCCCCTGAGTCGCAAATGAAAATCCAGACGAAGTTTTCTGAGAAAGAATTAAATCTCCACCTATTCTTGCTGCACCACTATTAATAACCCACCAAGCGAGTCCCACACTTTGAATAATTGCCCACCCAAGCGCAACATACCGGGTAATTTGAGAAATCTTACGCCGACCCGCTTCACCCTCGTTCTTCTGAAGATTTTCTAGCGAAGGAAGTGCAGTAGTCAAAAGCTGTAGAATGATAGACGCATTGATGTAAGGCAGGATGCCAAGCGCAAAAATACCAAGTGCAGATAACCCACCCCCTGAAAATATATCCAGAAAGCTGACTACAGGATTGTTCTGAACGCTTTGTGCAAATGCAGTTCGGTCAATGTCAGGGATAGGAAGAAAAATGCCAAGACGTACTAGGATCAACATCCCAATAGTCAGTAGAACGCGCCCCCGCAATCCAGCCGCCTGAGCCATCTGAGAAAATGTCTCTTGTGCACTTGGTGCCTTATCTCGGTTAACAACCATGGAATATTCTCCTAACGCACGCTTTGATCAACGGTTGTGCGACGGTAATTCCAAGAGAAATCTACCAAGAAGCACATTAAAAAATTCAAGACAAACTAATCAGCACTCAAAACCTCACAGGTTCCATTGGCAGCCTCAATTTTGGCGCGGGCAGACTTGGTAAATGCAAATGCCTTCACGTTCAAGGCAACAGCCAGATCTCCACCGCCTAATACTTTTAGAGAACCATCATTAGTAGTCAAAATGCCTGATTCTATTAGAGACTCTAAAGTAACTTCAGAGTTTGCTGCAAGATCAGATAATGCACCCACATTGATGATAGTAAAACTTTTAGGATTCACCAAAGTGAAATACTTTAGCTTTGGCAGGCGACGATACAAAGGGGTTTGTCCACCTTCAAAACCAGGACGCGTTGGGCGACCCGATCGAGATTTCTGACCCCGCATACCAAAGCCGCAACTTGCACCCTGCCCAGCGGCAATACCCCGACCAACACGACGGCGACGACGCTTGGAACCTGGTTGGGGTGCTAGATCGTAAAGTCTCATAGTTAATACTCTCAATTCAAGATCAAGTCGCTAAAATTTCCTATTACTGAATCAGGTGAAAGCTAAAAGCTAGATTCTGATTAAGCATATAAATTTTCAATTGAAATACCTCTTTCCTCAGCTACCTCAGCAAACGTTCTCAAGGTGCCTAACGCATCAACAGCGGCTCGTGCATTATTGAGGGGGTTATCAGAGCCAAGTTGTTTAGCCAAGATGTTTTTGACACCTGCTAACTCAAGCACAGTTCTAACTGCGCCGCCGGCAATTACTCCAGTTCCAGGCGCAGCAGGACGTATCATCACTTTCGCCCCCCCACCCCGACCAGTCGTGGGATGAGGAATAGAATTATTCTTGGTTAAAGGAACTTCAACAAGATGCTTTTTACCATCTGCTACTCCTTTCTTGACGGCTCCAATGACATCTGCCGCCTTGCCCACGCCAACTCCAACCTGCCCACGTTCATTGCCAACAACAACGATCGCTCGGAAGCTGAGTTTCTTACCGCCTTTGACAACCTTGGTAACACGACGAATTTGAACAACTCGTTCTTGCCAATCAGTTTCCTTTTCGCGGCTTTTCGTATTCTTACGACCCTTTGCCATAATATTATCCCTTAAAATTCCAGTCCTGCTTCACGGGCAGCATCAGCTAAAGCTTTAACACGACCATGATAAAGATTACCACCTCGATCAAACACGACCCGCTTGATTCCTTTTTCAATAGAACGCTCAGCAATTAATTTTCCTACCTGGGCAGAAGCATCACAATTTGCTCCCGTATCCAGGCTTTCCTTAAGGTCTGAGTCCACTGTGGAAGCAGATGCTAGCGTGTGGTGCTGAGTATCATCAATCAACTGAGCATAAATATGTTGATTAGAGCGGAAGACAGCTAACCGAGGACGCTCCGACGTTCCGAGTACTTTACGACGCACACGAGAATGGCGACGACGAGTTGATGCTCTGCGACTTGTTTTCATGACTACTTCTTACCTGCCTTACCCGCTTTACGCTTGACCACTTCTCCCGCGTACCGAATTCCCTTGCCTTTATAAGGTTCAGGAGGACGAACCGCTCGAATTCTAGCAGCCGTGTTGCCCACAATTTCTTTGTCGATACCGCTGACAAGTACGTTTGTGGTACCTTCTACGGCAAACTGAATACCATTGGGGGGTTCTATTTGAACTGGGTGACTGTAGCCCATGTTGAGGGTCAAATTTTGACCTTGAACTTGCGCCCGGTAACCGACACCAATGATCTCTAACTTGCGTTGAAATCCTTGGGATACTCCTTCAACCATATTAGAAATTAAGGTGCGGCTTAGACCATGACGCTGACGTGCAGCGCGTGAGTCATCGCGCTGGTTAACGAACACAGTCTCCCCTTCCTGTAAGATCTCAACCTCCGCAGGTAAAACACGGGACAGTTCGCCTTTTGGTCCTTTAACCGTAACCGACTGACCATCAATGGCGACAGTCACTTTACCGGGGATATTGATTGGACGCTTACCTATACGTGACATAGTTGTCTACTCCTACTACTGCGATCGCTGAAACAATCTGATGATGTTTAGCCTCAAGGTCGCTACCAAACGTAGCAAAGGACTTCACCACCTAACCCCTGCCTACGAGCTTCTCGGTCGGTCATAATGCCACTTGAGGTCGAAATTATGGCAATACCAATACCACCTAAAACGCGAGGCAAATCAGTTCGGTTTGAATAAACCCGAAAGCCAGGTTTACTAATCCGCTTCAAAGAATTGATGATAGGTCTTCTACCTTTACCCTTATATTTCAAAGAAATAACCAGATTTTTCTTAACGCCCTCGCCAGTTTCTTCATATTCGGTGATGAAACCCTCATCCTTGAGGACTTTAGCAATATTGCGAGTCATCTTCGTGGATGGGACTTCAGTGGTTTGGTGACGCGCTAGGTTCGCATTACGAATCCGCGTCAACATATCTGAAATCGTATCGTTTACCGCCATAATTTTCCCTTTGATAAACCTGCCTTAGCTGTCCCGGAAGGGCATACCAAATTCTTTCAACAAGGCTCTACCCTCCTCGTCGGTGTTCGCCGTTGTGATGATGGAAATATCCATCCCCCGAATTTGATCAATGCTGTCATACTCAATTTCTGGAAAGATAAGCTGCTCACGAATCCCCAAAGTGTAATTTCCACGTCCATCAAAACTTTTTGGACTAATTCCTCTAAAGTCTCGAATTCGAGGCAACGCAAGATTGATAAATCGATCTAAAAAGGCATACATCCGGTCAGCCCGTAGGGTTACCATAATGCCAACAGGCATTCCCTGCCGAAGCTTGAAGCCGGCGATCGCTTTCTTTGCTCGAGTTACAACAGGCTTTTGCCCAGTAATAATCCCAATCTCAACCAGTGAGGCTTCTAACGCCTTAGCGTTTTGAGCCGCCTCGCCCAGACCTCGATTTAGGGTTACCTTTACCAGCTTGGGCACTTGATGGGGGTTCGTGTAGCCAAACTGCTCCGTTAGCTTTGGAACAATTTCATCTTGATAGCGAACTTTGATTTTCTGTGTCATATAAGTCAATTTCCTTAAAATCCCTGGGCTTTGTCAGGGAAACAAATTAGTCTAATCAATGATTTCCCCGGTCTTCTTGAGCATTCGCACTTTACGACCGTCAGCATCAAAGCTATAGCAAACGCGGCTAGCGACTTTTTGTTTCTCAGAGTAAAGCATCACATTAGAACTGTGGATCGGAGCTTCACTAGTCGCTATTTGCCCAGATTCACCCTCTTGTTGAGGCTTAATGTGCTTCGTCCGAAAATTTACTCCCTTTACAAGTACTTTGCTTTCCTTTTGCAAAGTCTGCAAAACTTCCCCAACCTTCCCTTTGTCCTTTCCAGATATAACCTGGACAGTATCTCCCTTCTTAACGTGCATTTTGTATCGAATAACCGCTTTAGTCTTTGCCATCACAGCACCTCCGGAGCCAAAGAGACGATTTTAGTAAATTCCTTGTCACGCAATTCACGCGCCACGGGACCAAAAACACGAGTTCCACGAGGGTTTTTATCTTTGTTGATTAGAACAGCAGCATTATCATCAAAGCGTATACTCATGCCATTATCACGACGTAAAGTATGACGGGTTCGGACAATGACTGCGGTCACTACATCAGACTTTTTGACCGCCATGTTAGGAATTGCATCTTTAACGACAGCGACAACAACATCGCCAATACCTGCATAACGGCGACGACCTCCCAAGACGCGGATGCACATTAGCTTACGGGCACCACTGTTGTCGGCTACGTTGAGATAGGTTTGCGGCTGAATCATGAGTCACTCTCCTTTAAACTTGAGCGGATGTTGTTAAAACATCGATCACTTGCCACCGTTTGGTGCGGCTCAAGGGACGAGTTTCTTGAATACGAACGCGGTCTCCAGTTTTGCATTGATTTCCCTCATCATGAGCCTTGTAGCGTTTGGTACGCGCAACAATTTTTCCATACTTGGGGTGAGCAGAACGGCTCTCGACTGCCACCACTACTGTTTTATCCATTTTGTCGCTAACGACTAAACCAACTCTCTCTTTTACCGCCATCTCATACACTCCATAGGAGGCTATAAACTACTTGTCATATCAATAGCGTTCTGTCTATTCCTAAGATGATGCCTTTTGCAATTGACGTTCTCGTTCAACAGTCATCAATTGAGCTAGGCGATGACGAGTATGTTTAAACTGATGAGATTTTTCCAGTCTACGAGTGCCTTTTTGAAAACGTAGGTCAAATAACAGTCTTTTTGTAGCTACGATTTGCTCGTCAAGCTCTTCTTCATTTAGGTTCCGGATCTCGCTAATCTTGGGTAATGCCACGGTTATGACTCCTCCGTTTCACGAGTAATGAACTTTGTCTTAATTGGCAATTTGTATTGGGCTAACCGCATCGCTTCACGTGCTGTCGCTTCTGGCACTCCAGCAACTTCAAATAAAATGCGACCGGGTTTAACGACTGCAACCCAATATTCAGGAGCACCTTTACCAGAACCCATACGGGTTTCTGCGGGACGCATCGTTATCGGCTTATCCGGAAAAATGCGAATCCAAATTTTGCCCCCTCGACGAATGTAGCGAGTCATTGCACGACGACTCGCCTCAATTTGGCGGGAGGTAATCCAGGTTGGCTCTAAAGCTTGTAAACCAAACTCGCCAAAGTTTAGGTTACTGCCGCGAGTCGCAAGACCTTTCATGCGCCCGCGCTGTTGCTTACGAAATTTTGTTCTTCTTGGACTTAACATGGCTCACTACCTTAGGGAGTCAAAACTTGAAAATTGAAAGACGGAAGATAACCTATCCACTTTTAATCTTCATCCTTCGTTTGATCGGTCTTCAAATTGCTGACGACGATTCTGTTGACGACGCTTGGGCTGGTTGTTTGCGGGTAGAGATTTTTCTTCCTGTCCAGGGATAATCTCACCCTTGAAGACCCATATTTTAATGCCCAATGTGCCATAGACCGTGCTGGCAGTGCAGTAAGCATAATCAATGTCTGCACGAAGAGTATGAAGAGGAACACGTCCCTCACGTGTCCATTCAGGGCGGGCAATTTCAGCCCCGTTTAGGCGACCACTGACTTGAATTTTGATGCCTTCAACCCCAGCTTTTTGAGCACGTTGAATGGTTTGACGCACGACACGACGGAAAGAAACGCGCCGCTCCAATTGTTGAGCAATATACTCCCCAATCAGGGCAGCGTCAGCGTCTACCCTCGTTACTTCAACAACGTTGATGCGAATTTGGCGATCGCTTCCACCCAGCACCCTCTGCAATCCGGTTCGCAGTTCATCAATTCCCTGCCCTCCTCGACCCACTATCACACCAGGACGAGCCGTGTGGATTTCTAAATCGATTTGGTCTGCTTTTCTCTCAATCCGAATTTGAGAAATTCCAGGACTTTCTAGCCCTTTCAGTTTCAAGGGGTTTTTTTGAAAGAAATGTCTAATTGTATAATCTTCCTGAAGTAGCTCAGGATAACGGCTAGCATCTGCAAACCAACGAGAACGGTGTTCTTGGGTAATGCCTAAACGCAAGCCAGTTGGATGAATCTTTTGTCCCACAAAATGCTTCCTTATACAAAATACAAATTCAAAAATACTGATTGAGATCCAAATTATTCGTCGCTAGTGCTTGGAGCAACAAAAATCGTAATGTGACAAGTCGGCTTACGAATTTGGTAAGCACGACCTTGAGCACGAGGTCTAAATCGCTTCAATGTTGGACCTTGATCAGCGTAAGCAGTGCTAACAACTAGGTCTGCTCGGTCGTATCCTTGATTATGTTCAGCATTTGCTGCGGCAGAGCGCAGCAATTTCAAAACAGGCTCACAGGCGCGATAAGGCATAAATTCTAAGATAATTAATGCTTCTCGATAGGAAAGACCCCGAATTTGATCAAGGACACGGCGAACCTTACGAGGGGACATCCGAATGTAGCGAGCGATCGCCTTCACTTCAGTTGTAGTTTCAACAGTCATACTCATTACTCCTTAACTGACCATTACTAGCCTCAAGCCAGTAGAACTCCTCTATCGGCGAGCCTTTTTGTCTGTCCCAGCGTGCCCTTTGAAGGTACGCGTAGGCGAAAACTCCCCTAGTTTATGCCCCACCATCTGTTCGTTAACATAGACTGGCACGTGCTGCTTTCCATTGTGAACAGCAATGGTATGTCCAATCATTTGAGGCAAAATTGTGGAAGAACGAGACCAAGTTTTGATTACTTGCTTTTCGCCCTTTGCGTTTAATGCTTCAACCTTGCTAAGCAAATGATCAGCAACAAATGGACCTTTTTTTAATGAACGAGACATCTTGCAATTCCTTATCAGCTATGAATCCCGACCACCACGACCGCGCTTAGAAGACTTGCGGCGACGGCGAATAATGAGCGCACTACTCAGCTTGCGCTTGTTCCGAGTCTTGTATCCCAAAGCTGGCTTGCCCCAAGGCGTGACAGGACCGGAGCGACCAATCGGTGCACGTCCCTCACCACCACCATGAGGATGATCGACAGGGTTCATGACACTACCCCGAACTTCAGGACGACGACCCAGGTGACGCTTCCGCCCTGCTTTTCCTAAGCTTGTGTTCCGCACATCTGCATTCCCAACCTGACCAACAGTGGCGTAACATTCACGACGAATCATGCGAACTTCACCAGAGGGCAGTTTCAAAGTGACAAAGTTTCCATCTTTTGCCGCAACTTGAGCGCTTGCGCCCGCAGCTCGGACGAGTTGCCCACCCCGACCGGGGGTTAATTCCACATTATGAACTGATGTACCTAAAGGGATATTGCTGAGCGGTAGAGCATTACCAATTTCTATAGGAGATTCAGAACCTGAAATTACCGTGGCTCCGACGATAAGCCCAGCAGGATGCAAAATATAACGCTTTTCGCCGTCCTTATAGTACAAGAGTGCGATTCGAGCATTCCGATTGGGGTCGTACTCGATCGCTGCAACCTTACCAGGGATATTGTGCTTGTCACGCCGAAAATCAATTTGCCGATAAAGACGCTTGTGACCACCACCGCGATGACGACAGGTGATGACACCCCGGTTGTTGCGACCTTTGGGACGATGACGCGATCGGGTCAGCGACTTTTCAGGCTCACTCCGGGTGATCTCAGCAAAATCAGAAACGCTGCGCTCACGAGTGCCGGGGGTATAGGGTCGATAAATACGAATGCCCATAACTTAATCTCTTAGATACTTATCAAATAGAAAACTAAACTTCCGGGAACAAGGGGATCGAATCTCCATCAGCCAAAGTTACAATTGCCCGCTTGTATATGGGACGAAAACCGCTGAACTTGCCAACCCGACGCTGCTTGCGGGGAGGGTTTATCGTGCTAACACCGATCACCTTAACCTCAAACAGCGATTCAATGGCTGCTTTGATTTCAGACTTAGTAGCCTTAGGAGACACCTCAAACGTGTATTGATTGTTCTCTAAAAGCAATGTTGCCTTTTCAGTGATGATTGGACGACGAACCAGATCCATTAGGTTCCTAGGGTTAAATTCAGTCACCATAAACCTCCTGAATTTTCGCAATGGCAGGCTGCGTAATCACAATGCGATCGGCAGCTAAAAGATCAAAAACATTCAAGTTTGACGCAGAAATCAAACGAAGTTTAGCGACATTGCGGGCAGACAAATAAACCATTTCCTGCCGCTCTGCCAAAATCAACAATACTTTTGATTCGGCTGGAATTCCCCAGCTTTGTAAAGCTCCAACCAGATCCTTTGTCTTCGGACGAGGGAACTTATCAGCAAAGTCTTGCACGACTATGACATCTTCGATACGGCTTTGAATTGCCGTTCTCAAGGCAAGCCGACGTTCCTTCCGATTCATTTTGAGGGAGTAGTCTCTTGGCTTGGGTCCAAAAATTACCCCGCCGCCGCGCCAAAGTGGTGAACGATTAGAACCAGCCCGAGCACGACCAGTCCCTTTTTGCCGCCATGGCTTTCTTCCGCCACCCCTAACTTCCGCTCTCGTTTTAGTGGATGCTGTACCCTGGCGGGCGTTTGCCATCTGACGCACTAACGCTCGGTGGACAACATGAGTGGCACTTTTCTCGCTTGCTACCTGCAAATCTAGAGAAGTACTGCCAACCTCTTTCCCGCTCCAATCTCTAATTGCACAATCTGCCATAATCATCAACCTTATTCAACTTTCGCAGGCTTCAAAAGCTAGAAATCAAGAAATCTCGACCTCTTGCGACCTGATTTTCTACTTAGATCCTACGATTGTCGCAGGGACTACATTGACTAATGCGCCCGGTTTTCCAGGGATAGCACCTTTAACCAAAATCAAGTTTCGTTCTGAGTCAATCCGAATGACGGTCAGTTTACGGATGGTGACCTGACTACCGCCCAACCGCCCCGCCATCCGCTTACCGGGATAGACTCGTCCTGGGGTAGTACCTGCTCCAGTAGAACCGGGGGCACGATGATTTTTCGATCCATGAGACATAGGACCACGTTTAAAGTTGTGCCGCTTTTGGTAACCTGCAAATCCGCGACCAATGCTGATACCAATTACATCAATAACTTGACCGGCAGAAAATGCGTCTACTTTAATTTGGTGACCCAGTTCAAATGCACTAGAATTTTCTAAACGATATTCGTGCAGATGACGCATAGGAGAACAGTTAGACTTGACTAAATGCCCCAACTCAGGCTTGCTCAACGCCTTTTGTTTGACTTCACCATAAGCCACCTGGATGGCTGAATAACCATCCGTTTGTTTCGTTTTAATCTGAGTGACAACACAAGGACCTGCCTGGATGACAGTGACCGGAATTGCCTTACCTGATTCGTCAAAGACTTGAGTCATGCCAAGCTTTGTGCCGAGAATACCCACAGACACTATGAACGGTCTCCCTTTCGTAAACACTTTAGAGGAGCGGACAGATAAAGTCTCTCCGCTTAGCTGATTGATAAGTTTTTTTCCCAAGAACTGATTAGTGTTCAAGCAAGACGCGATCGCGCATTACCAAAAACCTAATCATTCTTGCAAATAAAACCTACACTTTGCCAAATTCAAAAGAAATGTGCAAAATCAGTGGGTCGAGTGCCAGCTAAGGACTTGAATGGCAAGCCGTTCAGTATCCATTTCAAACCTTCTAAAAAGTGACAAGCTGTCTTTCGACCCACTGGTTCACTTGAGAATTGTTTGTGATGAGCGTTTAGGCAACAGTCATCGACTATAACCCAATTTGCCTAATTCTGTCTAGTGGCATGACAATTTTTCTTGGCTTAGTGCCAAGATACTCTCTACGCAGGATATATTCTTAAGCGCCGATTGGGTTCTTCTCCAAAACTACGAGACTTGAGGTGGTAATGCTCAACTAATTCATGCTGCATTTTGCGAACGGTGGCAGAGCGGGGCAGCAATTCGACAGGTTGCCCTTTGGGAATCACAATTTGCTCAACGGCAAGTCTGGCTTCTTCTAAAGCTTCAATCTCATCGTCGTTATCCCCTCTTAACAAGTCAAAATCAGTTGCGTCAGGAACACTAGGATCATCCATATCCAGCATTCGGCGTAAGCCACGAGCAATTTGGGGAATGCTGCTTGCTTTAATTGTATGAATAGGGACTTGGCGAGATTTGGCAAATTGGCGCAGTTTTGAATGATTTTTGACGTGCGATCGCAACGCTAAAACGGCATCTGCACTATCAATATCTTTGGTTAAGATAACTGGCAATTTTAAGGTGCGAACCACTTGATCAAGCTGGTGACGACTCACTCCGTATGGATAGATGTATAAGAAATCTTCCCCGTTTGGACCTAAGCGACGCTCATTTGCAGTTTCCTCAAAGTCATAGCCATTTCTATCTAAAGAGTTCTGCAAGAAAGGTTCTGCTGTGTCCTCGGAAAACAAAGAAGCCTGCAAAGACTCATCCAAAAGATGCTCAAATTGCTGCTCATCCGGTAGCTTACTGAGTGCACCATCGGTCGATAGAGGGCGCATTTGCCCCGAAGCTCGCCATCCCTTTCCTTGGAGTTCTGAGCGTCCAGCAAAAGGGCGAGCAATTAATGAATTGTCTCGCTGCCCAAAATCCATGGAGGTCGATCGCGTTCTGCCGACTGTTCTAGAGGCTGCAAATTCGTCACTCGACAATTCATGAGTGACAATGACCTTTCCAGTTTCACTGACCGATCGCACCTGAGGATTGGGTTGACGACCCCTCAAGAGGCTGTCAACTGTTTCTGCCACCTGTTCATGGACAACCCAACTCTGCCGCTCCATCATTTCAACAGCGATATCGAAAGTGGGGGGGGCTTTTCGCTCCAAGACGCTTTTCTGGCTTCCGCGTCGGCGCGCTTCTTCATCTCCGAGGGTGACCGATTGAATCCCGCCTACCAAATCTGACAGCGTTGGATTTTTGATTAGGTTCTCTAGCCGATTACCGTGGGCTGTTCCAACCAGTTGAACTCCTCGCTCGGCGATCGTGCGAGCCGCCAAAGCCTCAAGCTCTGTGCCAATCTCATCAATCACAATCACTTCGGGCATATGGTTTTCCACGGCTTCAATCATGACTTGGTGCTGCAACTCAGGACGAGCCACCTGCATTCTGCGAGCGCGACCGATCGCCGGATGCGGCACATCTCCATCTCCGGCAATTTCATTAGAAGTGTCAATAATGACAACCCGTTTTTCCAATTCATCCGCTAAAACGCGGGCAATCTCTCGAAGTGCCGTCGTTTTGCCTACTCCAGGACGACCTAACATTAAGATGGATTTGCCACTTTCTACCAAATCGCGAATCATACTAATGGTGCCGAAAACAGCACGACCCACCCGACACGTCAACCCAATCACCTCGCCGCGCCGATTCCGAATGGCACTAATGCGATGAAGGGTTCGTTCAATACCAGCGCGATTATCGCCGCCAAAATCACCGACGCTTTTAATACATTCGTCAAGGTCACTTTGGGTAATTGGGGTTTCAGAAAGATACTCTGCTAAACCAGGGAACCGAGCCTCTGGGCGACGACCCAGGTCTAACACAACTTCGACCAGCATATTGCGTTGAGGGTGGTGCTGTAGTTGAAGCTGAATGGAAGCCGGAAGAATGTTGAGTAGTTTGTTTAAATCGTCTGTAACAAGCAAGTCAGCCGATACGGTGTTATCCATCTTGAATGCAGTTTTCAAAAATCAATTAAGGACAATTTGAGAGCAAGTTGGTGAGCTTATGAAGTGTTTTACTTACTGCCACTATGGAGTGTGTCAGTCAAAAAACTTTAAGCCGTTTAGAGTGTCATTCTGGGTTTACATCAGGGTCAGGAACAATGACAAACACTGGTGACAGAGATGAAGTTTTAGGGTGATTCATGGTCGGATTGCGATGTTGATCGAAACGGCTTAAGTTGAGATACAAGAGAATCAGCAAGCTGGACAGCTTGCTGCAAAAATTGGGGGATTTGCTCTAAAAGAATTGGCTGCGGCAATTTCGCAGATTGCGATCGCAAAGTAGATGTAGATGGTTCAGCAAAGCGTGTGATCAATTGCCTATCTCCTTTCTGGTTTGCTGAAATGGGCAGAGCATCCTGGATGTCTTCTGTCGCTTCTAACTGCTCTAAAATCGGCGATAACAGCGATCGAGCGTAGCTTCCGTAGGCAACTCCTGAGATATGTGAAGTTGAAAGCGGTTGCAGCGTTTTCAAGTGTGGCGTTTCACAGTCTGGCGTTTCACAGTCTGGCGTTTCATAGTGCGGCATTGAGCGATCGCTAGAAGAAACGGAAGGTAACAGACCGAGCGATCGCAGTTTGGGTACAGTGTAATCGTTTGTTCCTCCAGCTAGCTGAATATATCCTGGCAGCCCAGCGGTTAAAACTTTTCGACCTAGCCGAATGGCTGCCCTAGTCGCGCCATTGCCAATATCTCCACTCATCGGACGACCATCAGTTTGCCAAATTAGCGGACAGGGCAACGGCGAAATGACATCATAGAGTGTCCAAAGATATTCGATCAGATTCTCGCCATCGGGACAACTAATCGCAATTAGCTGAAGCTGAGGCAACCAAGGCTTCACGGCTGACCAAATGCGTTGAAAATCGGCAAGCCGTCCCACTTGGGTATGAATTTCAATGGCATCAATGCCCATTTCTAGAACTAGGGGGGCGATCGCTTGAGCCGTTGAAACATAAGAATGGGCTGAAATATGTTGAATGGGGCAAATCGGCAAGCAGCGCCCACAGCCATAACAACGATCCTCAAGTACGCCAGTGCTTGTAATGGCATCAGCCGGACAAATCTGTTCACAAGGACGTGGACAATCTAAGGGGCAATTAAGCGGCAAAAATGTTGCTTTGCGAAAATGAGGATCTTCGCCATCATTGAGGCTAACCATCAGCAATGGTTTGTGGATTAGAGCCGAGTTTTGCGGGCGATCGCCCCCCATCTCCATCGCCACCCGAATGGCTTCTTTGGCAGCGATCACCACGGCTGGATCGGCGGCAATGTCTACACAATCTACGCCAGCTAAAGTGTATGCTAACGTCAAGTTGCGAACAGCGGGAAGATTTTGGAAACTGGCTCCACAAATTAGCTTGAACCAGTGACCTTCTCTTAAGGATTGCAGCGGATAGTTTTGTTCACTCACTCTTTAATGCTAATGCCCCATGAAGAAATTTAGGGCTTTAAAGCGAAAATATTTTAATTTTGGTTTGGAGGTTGGTTTCGGCTTCGTTCAACCTACAGACTTTAGATCTGGGCTAGGCTCAACCCGCCGATTTTCGGTGTAGAGCCTAGCCCAGACCCTTACTGCATCTGTATTGCAGCAGATACCCTATCCATTAGCTCTCCAATCCATTGTCCTTCACCGCGCCGATGAGTAGACTACGCAGACATCACAGCCTGCTTTAAAGGTTGCCAGCGGAAATAGCGATCGCCGCCAAGCTCCACCGCAATTTTTACTCGTGGCTCTGTAATAGGTAGAGTTGTCAAATATTCAATCTCCTGACTCGTCAAGATATGACCCTCAATAATCCACAGCAAAAGCCCTTTAGAGGGGGTAGGCAACTTCTCCAACTCGTAGGTAATGATGGGTGGAATGTAATAGCGATACCCCACCATT
Organism: Leptolyngbyaceae cyanobacterium; assembly: GCA_041752515.1. Taxonomy (GTDB): domain Bacteria; phylum Cyanobacteriota; class Cyanobacteriia; order Leptolyngbyales; family Leptolyngbyaceae; genus ULC077BIN1. Next base: position 65,275 of record JBGSWI010000179.1, read on the forward strand.
GCCCCTGTAACCGTACCGCTTTTTTTGCCCAAATGAGGCGGACGAACCCCATGAATCTCGGTTAGATAGGCAGCCACATCTCCCAAGCCCCGCGCTGTAATCGTTAGAGAATTATATCCCGCAGCCCGAATTCGGCGCTGATAGCGTCCTTCAAAACCACCCTCTAGAGGGACATACAAACCTAATGAACCATAGAGTTCCAAATCTCGGATCAACTTTTTGCCAGTTGTAATTAGGGGCATCGATTTCTCTCTAACTATCAAAAGTTGCTAAAACGATGTAGCTAAAGGTAATACAAACGACCGTGCCACGCCGCGATCGCCGACCCTCACCACAGCAATAGTCTCTCATACTCTATAAAAAAGCTCCAAATTAGGATGAATAGAGTTTGGCTACGGCTAAAATGGAGACAATCGCGCAAACGGTTAATTTACCGATGTCAATCAACCCGAATGCCTGCTCCCCTGCCTCACTGAATTAACCGTTTGCGGCAAAACTCCCACCATTAAAGCAAAAGCTTCGTCAGGAATGTGAGCGACGGTGATAGCTCCAAAGTAATTGTCAAACTGATTCAAAATCATCTGCGCTCGTTGAGATGGAGTGGGGTTGTCCGTGAGTTGATGGGTCAATCGAATCCATTGTCGCCGGATCAGATAAGCTTTTTGGCGTTCTTCTTGATCTTTAGGGCAAACCAAAGACAGTTCTCCTACTGGCAGCACTCGATGAGAATTTACATCAAAAAAGCTGCCAACTGCTGCTCCAGGACCAGCAAATTCTGCATAGAATTGCTTATAAATAATTAGACCGTTTCGCTGTCTACTGTTGACCATCCAAAGCTGCCCATTAGTCAGTTGACAAAGAACAAGGTTATTCTCTTGACCTTCATCAGGATTGGGGAAGAAGCTTGGACTTTCATTCGTCATATTGCTGTAATCAATCAACAAATTCGTCAACCTGCTAGAAATAGTAACCCCTCACATTTGAAAATAAGCATTGACAGGGTAGATCGCATAATTACTTCAGTAAATTCCGGCTTTACTTTTCAGGTAATTTGTATTGACTAACTATTCGCTTGGCATATTCAGGAACATGAGCCGCTAGCTTTTCGGGATAGTTACGCTGGACATAAAGATAATTGCGCGTGAAGTGAGAGTCGATTGAAAAACGGGCATATTCTAAACCTTTCGGACCAATTCGCTCAATCACTACGCCCATTAGTTTAGCCGCCCACATGGGCAGGGTCACGCCCTGATCATAAGCAGGAATGCTTTGCTGAACTGCTTCTTTGCGATCGCCCTTCGACATCACCGGTTGCGTCTCAATTTGATCAGCCATCAGATCAAGCATCTCCTGACCGCGATCGTTGCGAACTACGATCCACTGCCAGCCAAACGGTGCGCCCATATAGCCCACCACCAAATCTGCCAAAGAATTGACATAGTCAAAACAACTCATGCAGGATGGCGCAAACACATCCTTCAGTTGATTGGTTTTTAAGCCAAAGAACGGTACGGTTTCCGTGGAGCCATCTTCATGCTTGAAATGCACCCGAAAATCCTGCATGAATTCGTAGGAAACCACGGTGGAGGGCGATCGACTGGTGGTGTCCAAAAACTTTTGCAATCCAGCACGGGTGACATTATCGACACAGGGCGTTCCTAGCACATAAAGCTTTTCTAAGCCCAGTTGCTTTTCTACCGTCCGCAACGCTTGAATTTGACAACCCACCCCAATTACCAGCAATCGCTTCATGCCCGATTGCTCAATTTGCTCCAATACGGACAAATTAGGAGAAAGCGTAGGTTTGTTCACCCGCGCCGCCAAAATGTCCTCTGGCGTGCGGGCAATAATAGGCTTGGGCTGAAAGCGGTCTTCTTCAGTGTTTTGCACACAGACGACCCCTTCCACTATGCCGCTAGTCAGCATGGCGATCGCAATACTGCTAACAATCCCTGTCCACTGAGCACCGGCGATCGGCTCAGTCTTTTTGGCTGCCATCATGGTTTGATGCACGCCAAAGTACCACTCATCTTCGCTGTCTAAATTGCGACTGCGATCGTGGGTTTCTTCTTCCAGTTCGCTAATATGCTGGGTCAGAAAGGCGCAGGCATCTTTGACGTAGTGAATGTAGTAGGTATCGCACAGCCCACATTCGCTACACAGTTCCTTGGCAGGGCGACGGCTAGAAGGCTTGAGAGCCTTGGCTTTTTGATGGGCAGGAGTGGCAGTCATAGTCAAAACAGCGTTGTGATAAAAACTTCGGGAAAGTCTGGAGCCTCTCTCACAATACCTCAATGGCTATATCAAGGGGGCATTGAGCAAGCCCGCCCGATCATCGGGACTATTCATTTATCCAACTTTCTAGATTGCCTGAATCCATTCTTTCACTTCATAGTCAGTCCAGATGCCATTTTGCCAGTAAGGATCGGACTCAATCAGTTGGCGAACGGTAGCTTCATCGTCGGCTTCGTAGATGCCAAAGCATTGGGTCAGGTCTTTGGTAGGTCCAATAGTGATGAGAGTTCCGGCTGCTTTTTGCTGGGCAAGTCCATCTAAATGAGCCTGACGATGAGGAGCGCGTTTTTCTAAAACGTCGTCGCAGTAAGTTGCCCAGAGAATATATTTCGGCATAAAAAATTGATCTAAGCGTTAAAGGTTGGACGTGGAAAAATGATTCGAGCGAACTAAGGTTGAAGTGCAAAGATTTGATCAATGGTTAGCTTCCAGTTTGGGATGAGGGGCGATCGCAACTGATTCCCCCCCACAAAAACGGCATCTTCATACTGACCCTCTACCCATTGACAAACGGTGATTTGCCGGGTTTCGGGATGTTGTTGGGTAGGAGAGAAGAGCATCGCTGCCCCTCTCCCCCCGCAGAACCGGACTTGATAGTTTCCTCTCATCCGGCTCAAGCCTCCTGCAACTCAGACGATGCTTTTGTTGTAGCATGCACTTGCTGATGACAGGCA
>JBGSWI010000180.1:0-12846 GCA_041752515.1 Leptolyngbyaceae cyanobacterium
TACGAGCAAAGGGTACGATGTTGTTCGCATGTACTGTTTTTTGAGCCATTGATTTCCGAGAGGTAGCTCGCTCTCGACCTGCATCACAATATAACGTTCGCCAGCACGTCGAAACCGTTACAGCCCCGCGTAGTGTTTTCCCATTATAGCCTTATGAAACCAAAAGCTGTTGTATTACTATCAGGTGGATTAGATTCGGCAACTTCGGCGGCTCAAGCGATCGCCGACGGGTACGAAGTCATTGCTCTTTCGTTGCGGTATGGGCAACGGCACGATCGCGAAACTTTGGCGGCGCAGCAAGTGGCGGCACACTTGGGCATTCAAGATCACTTCATTCTGAGCGTCGATTTGGCGCAGTGGGGCGGATCGGCGCTCACAGACCCCGCGATCGCAGTGCCTCAATCAGGGGTTCAAGCCGGGGAAATTCCGATTACCTATGTGCCAGGGCGAAATACGGTGTTCATTGCGATCGCTCTATCTTTGGCAGAAGCTCAAGGTGCCACGGCAATCTATTTAGGCATCAATGCTGTGGATTATTCTGGCTATCCCGACTGTCGCCCCGCTTATCTCAACGCCTTTCAACAACTCGCTGCCCTATCGTCCAAAGTTGGCTTAGAAGGCAATGCGCCGACTTTGGTTGCCCCTTTAGTGATGGATTCTAAAGTCGATATTGTGTATAAAGCCTTGGCATTTAATATTCCGATTGAACTCACTTGGTCTTGCTATCAAGGGGATGTAGCCCCCTGTGGACGGTGTGATTCCTGTCGGATTCGAGACAAAGCTTTAATTGAAGCAGGACGCGCTGATCTGGCAACGCCCGTGGGAGTCGCACAGTATTCATAACTGAGACTCCTATTCAGTCAGGCTGTTTTGGTGGTGTCGAAAGCATCGGCGGTATGAATGTTGATATCTGGAGGGGGAGTAATTACAGAGTTGGGAAACACATCTGGCGAAAATAGAGCAGTGAGGATTGCGTAGTAGGGTTCGCAGGCTCTGGCTTGCTCAGGTGATAAGCACGTTCGCATTTCTTGACTCAAAAGATAAGTCATCTGTCGAACCAGTTCCCAACTGACATTTAGACGAGGATAAATCATCACGCACAGTGGAAAGAGTTCTTCTTGCAAAGCTTGAAGATTGCCTTCTAGCAGACACACCCACATATAAACCTGGAACATTTCTACATCACGCACACTAGAAGTCCGAATAGGAGCATCGCGCAGGAGACCCGAATAACAGCGGTAGCGCGGATAAACTTGATTGACGCGATCGACAATCCGTTGGGCGATGCCATCGACATTTGACATCATCACCTGGACGGCTTGGAGTGTCACTGAGTTGGGGGAGTGTTTACCAGCGGCTTTATAAGCTCGTTGCAGCGGCATATAGAGATGGTCATCTAGCACCTTTACATAGGTTGCGAAGTTGGCTTGCTCATCCTCCGGCAACATCTCCACCAACTGCATCCCGGTGTAGTGATATTGCATTGCCACATAGCCAATTGCTCGTGGGTCGATCGCCGTGATCTCCTGTCGAGTTTTGCCCAGAATAGGGCTGACCTTGGTAACAAGGTGGAGCGGTGGGTGCTGGGCTGCATAGGCTTCGATCGCGTACTTATATACTTTATGAATGCCCCCTGAAACTTGCCAAGGGTCTATCAAATCTGCGTCGATGTCATGAAGCAAAATTTCCTGAGCCAGCAGAGTTTCCGTCTTTGTCCATGATTTGGCACTCATAGACCGTAAAGATGAAAGCAATTCTTTACCGATGCCCAAGCGACGACGAGCCGTGAAGTCCACTTCAACGACTTTAGTTTGCGGCTTGCTCTCTTGTAGATCCTGTAGGTACTTCTTAGCAAAGGCAACTGAACAATCGGTATCGAGTAACTGCATGAAAATACCTTTAAGATGACAAGATAATGAAAACTGTTAAGCTCGACTGAGCAAGACTGGAAACGACGTTAGCTGCATTCTCAGATTGTCATTTGCCCCATTCATAGACAAACTTACAACTGTCATACAGATATATTTCTCAAGATAGTAGAGGTAATCTAAAGCTCTTTGAACCGCAGTCTCACTGACAAAGTGCAACCTATTTTTTTGTGAACCGCAATTTTACTGATAAGCCCCCACAGCCCCATAGATTTAGCTAAACAGGATCGACAATTGCTAAAGATGCTGTTTTTTGCTAGTTCAATTGAAGATTTATGTGATGGGAGCACGGGGCTGGTTATTACACTTTCTGCTGGGATGCAGGAGGGCAGTGTTAGCTTTACCTTCTGCCTGCACGAAAGTAAAATCTTAATAAGACTCAACCAGGCAAGCAATGGCAAACTGTTGTTTTGGGGAGTGAGGAACTGTGATGAAGCGATCGCGGATGGTAGCGGCTGTGAGTGCCGGATTGGGGCTGATGAGTTTGGGCGGATTTGCTAGGGCGCAGTCTTCTGCGATCGCTCAAACCGAACCGCCTTACCATTGCCGGGTCTGTAAATTATTTAACTGTGTTCGATCGCTCAGATACTAACCCGTGCGGGTCATTTGTTGCGTCCTAGCCGAAATGGATAGGGGGAGGCTTGATTCTTGAATTAAGTTCCCCATTGTTCCTGTACTTTCTAAAGGACGCTATCATGAAACCCAAATTTGCCCTTTTGACCGCGATCGCAACCGTCTCTCTTTCATTCGGCACAGCAATAGCAGCTTTTGCCCAGGCTGCTGTGCTCACCTCCAACACGGCGGGTTCACGGATTCGGGTTCGATCTCAGCCAACGACCCAAGCAAGTGCGCCTCACTATGGTTTTGCGGGCGATCGCGTGCAAGTGTTGTGGTCCACTCAAGGACGCGATAACTACACTTGGCGCTACGTGAAATTCAACCAATCGGGTGCAGAAGGCTGGATTCGCAGCGATTTTGTGAAAGTGTCCGGCGTAAAGGCTCCCATCTCTGACATTGAAGCCCAGCGGTTGCAACTTCAACGCCAATATTCTCGATATACGAATTGGGATATTCAAGCTGTGAAACAGGAGATGCGCCGCCAAGGATATCGCCCTTCGGAAACTCGTCGGATGCAGGTTGCTTACCTGGTCAAGTCTTACCGGGTGGCGTTTAACTATAACGATCGCACGGAAACGGTTACCGATGTTCAGGTCAACGTCACCGGACAAACAAACTAAAGTTACAGACTCACTCAAGCTTAAGAGGCGATCGCCAAGCCAGTACTGGGATCAAACAGGTGAATTTTGTCTTGAGCGATCGCCAGCCACACATCATCGCCCACTTGAACGGAATGGTCGGGTTCAATCCGGGCTTGTAGGATCATCGGGCGCGCTGTCGGGGCATCTAGCCAGCGCACGGTCAGATAGGTTTCGCTGCCCAAAGCTTCTACCAATTCCACCCGCACCTGCAAGTTTTTAGGCGCTGGCATTCCCACGCTGAGATGTTCAGGGCGAATCCCTAGCAAAACTTCTTGCCCATCGTAGCGCTGGAGCGCCACTTCCCAAACGGCTGGAAGCGTTAGTCGAAATGGATCTTGACTGATCAACAGCGGCGCTTTGATTTGAACGGGCAAGAAGTTCATGGGGGGCGACCCGATGAATTCTGCGACAAACCGATTTGCAGGATGGTTATACAGTTTTAGCGGGGAGGCAATTTGCTGGATTTGTCCGGCGTTCATCACGGCAATGCGATCGCCCATGGTCATGGCTTCCGTTTGGTCGTGGGTGACATAAATCGTCGTGGTGCCCAGTTGCCGCTGGAGTTTGACAATTTGCGATCGCGTTTCTGCCCGCAATTTTGCATCCAGGTTGGAGAGCGGCTCATCCATCAAAAACACCTGTGGATCTCGCGCCATCGCTCTGCCCAACGCCACCCGTTGCTTTTGCCCCCCCGATAGCTGTTTGGGCAACCGATTGAGTAAGCCATCAATTTGTAGAATCTGGGCTATACGCTGCACCTGCTGATCAATTTCCTGTTCTCGCGGGGGCTGATAGCGCCAGCCTTTTGGCAGTTTGCGGGTGGTTTCAATTAGCAAATTTTCTAGCCAGAGAGGGAGTTTTGAGTTTTGAGTTTTGAGTTTTGAGTTTTGTAAGTCCTTCGGACTGGCTTTGCCCACGCGTAGCGTCTCCGTAGGAGATATTTTGAGTTTTGTAAGTCCTTCGGACTGGCTTTGCCCACGCGTAGCGTCTCCGTAGGAGATATTTTGAGTTTCATGCCCAGTTCCCTGTTCGCTATTCCCTGTTCCCGCTCTGCGTAGCCCAAATGCGAGGTTGTCGTATACCGTCATGTGGGGGTAGAGGGCGTAATTTTGAAACACCATGGCAATGTCACGCTCTTTGGGAGGCAGGGTGTTAATGAGGCGATCGCCGATGTAAATATTGCCGCCCGTTAGGTCTTCGAGTCCGGCAATGAGCCGCAGCAGGGTGCTTTTGCCACAGCCTGATGGACCGACTAACACCATAAACTCGCGATCGTTGACGGTTAGGTTAATGTTTCGCAGAACCGCTGCCGAAGGGCGAGAGGCGGTCTGTTCAGCGGCTGCTGCACTCTCTGGTTGCCGCACTCCTTTTTGAAAGCTTTTGTAGATAGTTTCTAAAACGACTTTTGCCACGATGCTTGACGTTATAACCTGGTACTAGATCTTCCTTATCTTAGGGCAAGTTCAAGCGGCGCTCACGTCTAGGGCTGATATCAATCTACTGTTCCTTTAGATCTGTCGCTGAACGCCTGTCATCTCCCGCCCCAACTGCTAAACTCAAACAGAAGCACGCTGCATATTGATAGACAAACCCATGGCAAAACGTCGTCCCCGTTCCTCTATAGACAATTACGAACGCGATCGCGAGTTTGAGCGTGAGTATGATGATTACCCCACTCCAGAACCCAGCAACCCGCCACCCCGCAAGCCCGAAAAATCCATTACTCTCAACGCTACATCTCTGGCAATATTAGCAGGGGTTTTGATTTTAGGGATTGGGATCGGCATGGGGTTTAGCTCGGTGGGTGGCAACAGCAGCAGCACCGGTACAAAAATTGTTACTCAAAGCGATTTAGACACGAAAGCGCCAAACCCGGAGATCTGTGTTCAGTTCGGTGCTAGCGCGATCGTCACCGATTTACGAGTTTTCGTCACGTTGAACCCGCTAAACTTTTATGTTTCTCAACCCACGTCTCGTCCTGGCTGCGTCTTGCGAACCAACAACTGGTCGATTCTAGAACAGCGAAACTTGGTCAATTCTGAACAAGTGCGTGACTGTAAGCGGCGCATGAACACCTTTGGCTTTACTGGAGCGCTGGAAAGCTCTCCAGACATTACCTGCATTTACCAGAACGATGTTGCCAAAAATCTGTTTTTAGACCAAAACGGTCCCGATGGCAAACCCGTCGCTGAACCCGATAACAAACAGTTTTAGCTGGATTAAGAACTACCCTCAGGAACTGGGTTTCTTCGCAAAAATAGGGCAATTCCGCCTCCTGCTTGCGTCTAGAAACCCGGTTCTTTCTATTGGTTAACTAGCGCACTTCACGGATCATACGCACCTGAATGATTTGCCCCGGCTGAATGGTGGCGGGTTTAGGTGAGGTGAAAAGGTTGGTCGCAGCCCCGGCAGCCCCGCCTAATAAAACTCCCAGCCCTGAGAATTTGCTCACTAAACCGCCTGCCAAAGCGCCTGCGCCCGAATAGACTGCCAAGGATGAGCCTGAAATCTCTCGATTCCCGTTGATTGGATCAGATTCGGCAGCAAAAGGAATCGCGCGATCGCGCTGGGAAATTGCCATCGCGATAAACCGACTGCCCTGCCGATTCGTATCAAACTGTCCAGTGACATAACTGCCTCGTGGAAACACGATATTACCAAGCCCATCGCGCACCTCGGTTTGCAAAATCAGTACTTCTTGCCGGGGAGTTCCCGCTGTCAAACTAAGATTTACGGTTCCTGGATAGCTCAAAATTACCATTGTGCCAGCGGGCAAAATCAAACCGGGAACCGATGATTGATACATCGTGGACGTTGCCAGCGGCGATGTGACTGATGGTGCCATTGGGGCTGAATAGTTGGGCAGCGTCGCGGGGGAGGTATTCAGCGCAGTTGCCCCGGCGATCGGCAAGGATTTGCCAAACTCAATCGTGGATGGAGCGGTTGGCGCACCTTCAGAAGTTACTGTGGGAGCCATTGGAGTGGGAGCCATTGGAGCCGGTGTCACGGTTGCCGGGGGAAGGCTCATGGGCTGGAGTGGGGGCACCGAGACTACTGGAGCTTGAGCGGCGGCGGCTGTAGTTTGCAGAGGCGGCACCGAAACGGTGGCTGACTGTCCTATCTCCTCCGAAACGCTAGGCTGAGGCAAAGATGGAGGTTGCGTGGGGCTGGATGCGATCGCGGGGGCGCTAGACATTGGCGACACGCTGGGCTGCATCACAGGCTGCATCACGCTGGGCTGCATCACGCTGGGCTGCATCACACTAGAAATAGGCGGTTGGCTCACCGCAGAAGGTAGCGTCACCATGGGTGGACCGGATTGCATCACACTAGAAATGGGGGGCTGCATGACGCGGACTGGCGACTGCAATTGGGGCGACTGCAATTGGGGCGACTGCAACTGAATTGGCGCGGATGACTGCCTCGCACTGGCTGACGGCTGCAAGATCGGCAGGGGCGATGGCTGAAGAGTGGGCAACTGAGGTTGCACTGTCGTCGTAGGGGGCTGCATCGCGCTGGATGGTGGCTGCTTGGGCACCACAATGGGAGCCGAAAGCAGAGGCACGCTGAGCGGAGGCATGGCAGTCTGAGGCGGCGCGGAGACGGCAATAGCTGGAACTGCTGCGAGTTCGGTTGGAGTGGGGGCAGTAATGGCTGGAACCGTCACCTCTACAGGACGATTGCCTGAGATTCGCAGCGTCGATGGAATCTCGATCGCTCCAAGTTTGCTGGCTTCAACAGCGGCAGAAGCGGGCACAGGCGCGATCGCAGGAATCTGCAACGGTGGTTGAATGGGCACTGGCAGATTGCGATTAACCTCATATCCCGATGCTGGCATCCCCACAGCGGCAGCGGCGGGCAATGAAACGGGCGGTGGCACATCCAGTTTGACGGCTTGCGTTAGATCAACCAATAGATCGGCAGCCGATTGGCTCGTGCTGGGCGGCAAGGGCGTGGTTTGCTCAGTGGGAGAGACTTGCGCGATTCGTGAAACGTTAGCGAAGCTCTCCGCAGGACTCCCTACGGGAATTGCCTGAGTGGGCAATGACGCTAATCCTGAATTGCTAGACTGACTGGACTGACTAGACCGAGCCACGGGCGGCAAAGAAACATCACCCTCCATTAAGTTATTGGTCATGGGGCTAATATCGGAACCCTCAGGCGGCACTGCTGGCTGGGCGATCGCTGGTTGCACAGCATCCACCTGAACTGATGTTGCAGTCGGAGGAACCGTGACCACAGCCGTCGATGGCTTTGATTGCACCGGAGGAAAACTAGACGGCAAATCAATTTCTGGGGAGGGCGGCGGCGGCAAAGCTGAGACGGGTTCCGGCGCTTTGGCAACGTCACGCGGTAAGGTCGCCCGACTTGAAGTTTGACTGGGTGATGTTTTCGCGGCTGCAACCGGCGGCGCATTCGCGATCAACGGATGCAATACCCACGTTGATGAGTTGGTTTTCTCTAGTTTGACCTGTCCGGGGGCAAAAACCGCATCCGCAGAAAGCTCCATCACAATTCGCGTCAGACCGGGCTGAAACTGAGAGACGCGCACTTGGCGAATCGCTCCAGAGTAGGTTTCTTTAACGCTGACCTCGCCCACCTCAGTATTAGGCAGGTCTAGCACAATCCGGGCGGGTTGCGCCATCAAAAAATAGCGGGGTGTCACCCCTTCTTTGACAGTCACTTCCAATTGTCGAGCCGTAGGATCGTAGCGCCAATTCGCTAAGGCGGCTGCCTGCACCCTTGCTGCCGCGATCGCCAGCGTTCCAGCAGTCAACATTCCTATCAGCCCCAACCTCAGCAGTTGCGGAGCCTCTACCGAACAATTTTCGGCAGCAAAGGAGTTCTGTCTAGACTGAAATTCTGGGTTTTGCATGATGTGTTAGGAATAGGCGCAGGGTTTCTAGAAATGGCGCTGGATTTAACGCTAGAAAGAACTTGAGCGCGATCGCGGCTCGTGCTTTCATCCAACTCAATCGGCAGATCGCCAGATGTAGAGCTAGATTGCTACTATTTACGCTAGTTTTTTCTAAATGCAGCGCAAGCTTTAAAAAAGTTTACAAATAGGTTTCAGGATTTGGGGTTCTATCTTGATTCGCTGAATTCAGTGAGATTTCTAACGTCCGGCACCTGTTAAGCCTACGTGAATCGCCTTCACTTGTTGCTGATATTCTGCGTCGTTGAATGCAGGATGGCGATCATCTAAAGCGATCGCGGTTTGCAAGTCAATCCACGATTTGCAGCCGCCATAGGACTCAAGATAAGGAATAATCTGGGGTTCAGGCAGCTTATACACTCGCAGCAGTAGCCCCTGGATCGGCTGGCTGGGCTTCCACTTCAGCCGCTCTGTGACACACTGCATAGTCCAAATGTGAAATGGCAATAGGCGAGCGATCGCATCTGCTTGCGTAATCTGGATAATGTCCGTGATCGTTGCCCACGATCCAATTCTCACCTGATCCGGATGCCACCCAGATTCTACCGCCTGCACCTGAGCCGCATAGTCTGGCTTGAGTAATTCTGGCTGCTGATGTTCATAGGTGGGATACAGCAGCACCGTTTCATGCGGCACGCTAAACTTGCCCCCCGCTTCTCGAATGCCGCCTTTGCGCAATAACAAGATGGTTGCTCCCTGTTCTAGAGCATTCACTGCCACTTGCCATTCTTTTAATGCGAACCGGGTCTCTTGCATTTCGCTGCTCAACTTCAGAGTTTCTGGTGTTTTTGCGCCAATCTTTAGCTTTTTTCAAGGCTTTGAATGAAAAGTGCTACCTTAACTGACTAGCATTAAGGTGACAAGTGCCGCTGTATGGAAAACAAGTTTCGCCCATGAATACTCACGATTTGTTTATGTTGATTTTGATGTTGTCTCCTGGATTAGTTCTGTCTGTGGCAATCATGGCGACCTTTGCTGCGGGGGGGTGATCGCTAGGTGAATTGGGTGGGACTAATCCAATTTCTCGCAGGCGCTGCATTAAGTAGGCTCCGGCAGTGATTGAGGGAAATCGCTGGGTCGCAGTTTTGGCAACACAGCTTGGTAATGGGGTCAAATCGACCTCTGGGCGGGGATGGACGAAAAATGGCATCGAAAAGCGCCGATCGCGTCCTTCCCCTCGATTCACCACCCGATGAGTCGTGCTTTGCAGCAAACCATTGGTCAGTTGTTGCAGCATATCGCCACTGTCTACAATAATTTGCCCCGGCAGCGATCGCACTGGCAGCCAAGAGCCATCTCGCTGTAGCAGTTCTAGCCCATCATCCGTCGCCTCACACAGCAATGTGATTAAGTTGATATCTTCGTGAGGAGCCGCCCTGAGGCTAGCAGGATCAGTATTCGGCGGAATGGGTGGATAGTGAATGATCCGAAGAATGGTGTCCCCGTTTTGCACCCTCTCTGCCAGCCAGGTTTCTGGTTCTCCCAGGTAAAGGGCGCAGGCTTGCAGGAGCTTAAGCGCACAGGCTTCCAGTTGAGAATAAAGCCGAGCCATGATGGGGTGAAACTGGGGCACTTCAGCTATCTGCAAATTGGCTGCGTAGCTGGCAGTCAGCGGATGATCAGACGAAAACTCGCGCCCGATGTGCCAAAACTCCTTCAAATCGGGTGCGGCATAGTTTTTGGCGTGTTCCTTGCCAAACGAGGTAAAACCCCGTTGTCCATTTAAAGTGGGCATTTCGTATTGGCATTTGGTCGCGGTGGGCAATTCAAAAAAAATCTGGGCTACCTGATAAGCCGCCTGGATCAAGGCAGGATCAACACCGTGATTGATCACGGCAAAAAAGCCCGTGTCTTCCAAAGCATGACCTAGCTGCTGGATAAACTGTTGTCTGGCAGCGAGGTCATCAACCTGAAACATTTGCAGATCTAAAACTGGGATGGTTTGAGTCAAAGCCATGGCTACCAGTCAAAATTGAAACAACACTTGACAATTAAATGATGAACGATCGCAGCCTTAATCGTCAGCGGCATTGGGGCGATCGCTCCCCAGTTTTATGAACTGTAAAGCATTTCAGGGCATCGTAGGAATTAGTCAAGAAAATCAGGACGTGCAAACAATTAAGTTATTTGAGTCGCTTTTCTTAACAAAAGGGCACGTTAACCAGCAGAGGCAACGCCTAAAGTCAGGGTGCAGAAAATCGACGTTATCGACGTTACAGTTAACCCATTGAAGAAAGTCGGTGCTAGAGCAGCTAAAAAGACGCGGTGCTAAATTTATCAGTCGAGCGCCCTTGCGAACAGTATTGATTGTTCCATTTGTGGCACAGATTGTTGGGTCTGTGGCATTGACGGGCTATCTTTCGTTTCGCAATGGGCAAGAAACCGTGAATGGGCTTGCCGGTCGCCTCATGCAAGAGGTGGGCGATCGCGTTTTACAAAACCTCAAGCCCTTTCTAACGGTGCCTCATCAGGTTAATCAAACGAACATTGCCGCACTGCAACTCAAACAACTGGATTTTCAAAACGGGTCTGCCGCAGAGCGGCACTTTTGGCGACAGCTTCAAATTTTTGATGCGTTAACGTCTGTTGGAGTGGGGCTTGGATCTAGAGATAATTTTGAAGCAGAACGAGGCGACGATAATCAGCTAATCGTTCGAGCCTCTACCCAAGCATCGGGCTACCTGTTGCAAACCTATCGCACTAATGCAGTCGGCGATCGCGCTCAGCGAATCGACCAGCAGCCTAACTTCGACCCACGCATCCGCCCGTGGTATCAAGCGGCTCGTGCGGCGGGCAAGCCCACCTGGAGCGAAATCTATCCTCACACGAATGAACTCAATGCCTACTTAGGTGCCGTCGCTCCGTTTTATGAGGGGCAACGATTGCAGGGCGTTTTTTTTACCAACATTAATCTGTCGCAAATCAGCCGCTTTTTGCAAACTTTGCAAGTGGGTAAAACTGGGCAAGTCTTCATGATGGAGCGGTCTGGCAACTTGGTGGCTACATCCACCGGAGAGCGCCCCATGAAAATCACCCTAAAGAATGATGGAACAGAACGAGTCAGCGCGATCGCCAGTCAAAATCCTTTGACTCGCGCCACAGCGACCCACCTCCTCGCTCACTTCGGCGCGTATCAAAATATTCCCAATACGTTACTAAAGTTTTCCGTAAATCATCACGTGCAATGGGTCAAAACAGTGCGAATTCAGGATGACAAAGGGCTGGATTGGATCGGAGTGATTGTGGTTCCTGAAGCTGACTTTATGGCAAAAATCACTGATAACACCCGCACGACCTGGATGCTGTGTTTAGCGTCTTTACTGTTATCAATCACAGTGGGCATTTTGGCTGCCCGTTGGATTGCCCACCCGATTTTGGAACTCAACGAAAAAATGAAAGCGATCGCGGCGGGTCAGTGGGAAGGAACGATGGATAGCGATCGCGTGGATGAGGTTGGTGAATTGACCAACTCTTTTAATCAAATGGCAGCCCAGCTACAGCAATCTTTTGCAAACTTGCAAACGCTCAACCAAGAGCTATCGGTTAGCGAAAGCCGTTTGACTACTTTTTTAGAAGCACTTCCCGTTGGCATTTCGGTGGTCAATCTCAATGGCACCGTCACGTTCTTTAATCGTGCTGCAATTCAGCTATTGGGCATTGAGTCGATTCCCAACAGCACCGCAGACCAATTGCCAGCGATTTATCAAATTTATCAAGCGGGCACCAATACCCTTTATCCGACCCATAAACTGCCAGCAGTGCGCGCCCTAAACGGGGAACACTGCACTGTTGAAGACGTAGAAATAGAGCGCGACGGCAGACGGATTCTTTTAGAGGTGCGCTCAACGCCCATTTTTGATGGGGCAGGCAAGGTCGTTTATGCCATTGATGCGTTTCAAGATATTACAACCCGGAAGGAAGCGGAAAAGTTTTTGCGGGGTTATTCTCAAACCTTGGAAACCGAAGTGCAACAGCGCACCACAGAATTAACTCAGGCAAACATGACGCTACAGCAAGAAATTGTCGATCGCCAACAGGCGCAAGCCGCATTACAAACTGCTAACTATGAATTAGAGCGGCTGACTGCGTTGGATGGCTTAACTCAAGTTGCCAACCGCCGCCGTTTTGATCAATATCTTGCTCAAGAATGGCGGCGACTGATGCGAGACCAACAGCCGATCGCGCTGATTATGTGCGATGTGGATTATTTCAAGCGTTACAACGACACTTACGGGCATCAGGCGGGAGATGATTGTCTGCGAACCATAGCGATCACCATGAGCCAAGCGGCGAAACGTCCTGCTGATTTGGTTGCCCGCTACGGCGGCGAGGAATTTGCGGTAATTTTGCCCAATACGGGGCTGAGTGGCGCGATCGCCATTGCCCAGACCATTCGAGCCGCAGTCAATCACCTTAACCTGATCCACGAAACCTCCGAAATTGGCAACCGATTAACCCTAAGCTTGGGCGTGAGCAGCATGATTCCCGGTCACACTGGGTCGCCAGAAGCGCTGATTGCGGCGGCTGACAGAGCCATGTACATCGCAAAACAGCAAGGGCGCGATCGCGTGGAGGCAGCACTCTCGTAACTGCTTTATTCCCAACTGCTTTATTCCCAACTGCTTTATTCCCAACTGCTTTATTCCCAACTGCTTTATTCCCAACTGCTTTATTCCCAACTGCTTTATTCCCAACTGCTTTATTCCCAACTGCTTTATTCCCA
>JBGSWI010000181.1:0-27269 GCA_041752515.1 Leptolyngbyaceae cyanobacterium
TCTTTTGCAGTTCTTCCCACAACGCTACAATCAATGCATCTTTTGCCTCATCTGTGAGTTGCTTTAGGTCGGGAAGTTCTGTCATACCCTCACTCTATCCCCTTTGCAGATTTTGTCAATTTACCCCAGTTGAGCAATTACTTTTATCCTTTTCTCGCCACAACGTGAAAAAGATGCCAGTGCTTTTCCTCCCCGATCGCCGTTACTCCGCGATGTTCTTCTTCCTCTAAACACTCAATCTCAAAGGGTTGTAAAAGCGCTTCAACTTGTGGGCGCGTGTGATGAGTGCGATTGGGATAAATTGTCCATGAGTCGCGATCGCCAAACAACTGACCACAGAACCGTCCTCCGATGTTGAGCGATGCCACGATCGTGTCCCAAAGCTTTGGGAAGGCGGCGGGCGGACAAAAGGGAAGACAAAAACTGGCATTGATTCAGATCAACCGCAGGCGGCAAGGTCAATGCTTCAAAGCGCATCCGTTGAGTTTGCAGCAAATCATGATTGAGATCAGGACGATCAAGCAAGCGATCGAATGCTTTTTGTTCTCCATCGATCGCTAAAACACGCCAACCTCGACGCAGCAATTCCACTGTGTCGCGTCCATCGCCACAGCCCAAATCCACTGCCAACCGGGGACGATCCGGCAGTGGATTCGCATCAAAATGGGTCAAGGCTTTCAGCAGCGTTTCGCGGGGTGGGCGACCTTCCACTGCTTGGTAGTAAGTCGCCCAATGATCCCCAGAAAGGTGAGAGTGAGTGGATTGAGTCATGCTTAGGCAAGTGCTAATTCAGTGTGAGTTTGGCAATTTTTAGGGCAAATCTTAGCACAGGACTCACAACCAATGCAGTTTTCCGCATTGGCGATCGTCATCACCTTGCGTTCAAATTCTTCATCTTCATCGTCACTATCGACAAACTCTCCATCTTCATTTAGCGGGCGCAATGCCATTACTCCACGTCCACAGACCTTTAAGCATCTGCCGCAACCGATACAGCGTTCAAGGTCGATCGCTTGCAAAAATTTGGGAGTCCAAACGTTGCCACCAAAGGTCAATCCGGTAAGTGTCGTCATGATTCGTGTTCTCCTGTGATTAGATAATTGATTGCGATCGTTGTCGTTGTTCAACATCAAGCTGAACTTCACACCCCAGCAAAGCCTTTTGCTGCCAGGTGAACTTCATCCCAGGTCGGCGGTCGATAATCCGGGTTAACTGCCTGGTCAACATATCTCACTAAATTGGGTAAAGCTTCATAGGGAATAGTTTGGTCGAGAAATTGGTGGAGCTTGTCCTCCAAACTCGATGGATAGTCACGAATCACGGGATGTTTGACGACAAGGGATTGGTATTCCGGCGTTGTCATGTCCATGATTACGTCTAGGCTGAACAGCGCGAGCGGGCGGATGAATAGTCCGGTGGCAGCGATCGCAAACCCAGCATCCAAACCCTTTTGCCTCATCACCACGATAAACTGCCCGCCTTCGGGAATTTTGTAGGGGATCTGACTGGGGTCTGCAATCGCTTTCACCTCAACGTTGTAGCCTTTGGTCAATCCGGCTTCTAACGTTACCCCATCATATTGCTGGTCAGGGTGGGGGATGTAGAGGGTGATCTGGTGTAGCCGCCGCCAGAGATCACTCGTCGATCCATCGTCGTCCCATTGGTTGTATAGGTGACGGATTGACTGCCCCACATAGCTTTCTTGATTACAGAGATTAATCAAGCCCATGTTGAGAACGCATTGGTCGAATCGAGTCATGCCTAACATTGTGATCATGCCCATACGCCTCTCCTTTATGCCAACGCTTTGTAGTTTTTCACGCGATCGCCACCTGCAATGCCTAAATTCTTTGCCTCAATGCTTAACAAATCGGACATAGACCGCATTAATGGCGCTTTCATCTAGTGCATGGCGATTACTGCCAACCTGGACGATAAAACGGGGCGATCGCTGTTCTACAGTGATCGATAGCCCTGGCATTAACCCCATTGTCCTCAGCCTCTGAACTGTGGTGTCGCACGAAGTATTAATGCGAGTGATCACACCCTGTTCGTGCGATCGCATTAACTTCAAGGATGCTTCTTGAATCGAAAAGCTTGTCGTTAGCATTGAATGAGTCCTCTAAAATAGTGGAAGAGTAGCAATGGCTCAACGCTTCAAAACGATTGTCTCTGTCTGCAACGACGTTAGAAGGTCAGACCTAAACTAGATAGGCTTCCTGATGGGTGCGAATCGTGCAATCGGAGCGAGGATAGGCAACACACAGCAAAACAAAACCTTTTGCCGTTTGCTCGTCATCGAGAAACACTTGTTCCGATTGATCCAATTCACCTTCGACTACCTTGCCTACACAACTGGAACAAGACCCAGACTGGCAGGAGAACGGCAATTCCAACCCCTGTGCCTCGGCAGCATCCAGAATCGTCGTCGTGTCTTCTACAGGAAGCGTAATGTCGATCTCGCGCTTTTTGTTGATGAGATGTACTTGATAGGTTGTCATAATCATGTCCTCGGAAATCAAATTAGATTGGTGTTTCTAGTCCTAAGCGGTTTGTTGAATGCAAACTCAAAACTCAAAATATCTCCTACCCGGCGTTGCTGAATCAGTCTATGAATTCTGAAATACGCCCTCACCCTCGCCCTCTCCCAACAGGCGAGGGAACAAGATTTCTGGCTCTCTTCTCCCTAGGGAGAAGGGCTGGGGATGAGGGCAATTCATATCGCCATTCAGCAACGCCAATATCTCCTACCCTTCAGGAAGCCAGAGCTACAGAGACGCTACGCGTTGGCAAAGCCAGTCCGAAGGACTTACAAAACTCAAAATATCTCCTGCGGAGACGCTACGCGTTGGCAAAGCCAGTCCGAAGGACTTACAAAACTCAAAACTCAAAACTCCCCTAACTGCACGGCACCGCCGCCGGGGTGCAGTCACCTGCCTGAAACGACTTACCACAGCCGCAAGTATCGGTCGCGTTAGGATTGCTAAACTTGAAGCCGCTCTCCATCAATCCATCCAGAAAATCAATCACGACACCTTGTAGCAGAGGCGCACTTTTGGGGTCGATATAAAGCTGGACTCTACCCTGCTGTTCGATTAAATCATCGGGGCGAGGGCTGTTGGCAACATCAATAGTATATTCATAGCCATTGCAGCCACCATCATTGACTCCAACCCGAATCCCTTTTTCAGGAGAAGGATTGGCAATACCTTGCAAGAAGGCACGTAGACGGAATTCTGCTTTTTCAGTTAGGGTCACGGTCATGGGATTTCCTCCTTCGTTACAGTCTGGTTTGCAGTAGAGTGTTGTCTTAAATTTCCGCTCCGACTAGCCGTCGGCTTTTGTCACGGCAAACTGGACAATCGGGATCGTGATAGGGGTGCCGTTTAGAAAACTCGGCTCGGCTTAAATCCATCGTTAGCAGTTGCGAGAGCAGCGGTGTGCCCAACCCCGTAATCAGCTTGATGGCTTCCAAGGCGGTAAGACACGCCAGCGTCCCTGAAACGGCACCCAACACGCCAAAGCCCCGCCGATCCCAATCGGGCTTTTCGGGAAAAATGCAGGAGAGACAGGGCGTTAATCCTGGGACGATCGTGGTCAGATATGCCTCCATATCGTTCATGGCAGCTTCCACCATTGGCTTACCCCAACGCACACAAGCCGCATTCAACAAATCCCGCTCAATGAAGTTGTGGGCACAGTCCAACACAATATCAGCCGTTTGCACCAACGCATCCACGTTTTCAGGCGTTACATACTCACAGATGGCATCGATTTGCACATCTGGGTTGATTGCCTCCAGGGTTTCTTTTGCCTTGAAAACTCGCGGTTTGCCGACCCATTCGTGGGTCATCAAAATCTGGCGATTCATGTCATCCAACCGCAGTTCGCCACCGCGCAAGAGAATCAACCGACCCACCCCTGCCACAGCGAGATAGAGGGCGGCTGTTGCCCCTAAACCACCGACTCCAGTCACCAGAACTGTGGAGTCTTTTAAGCATTGCTGGGACTCTTCGCCAAATCCTGGCAGCATCATCTGGCGGCGATAGCGCTCTAGTTCAGTTGGGGTAAGATTTTGCACGGTGTCATCTCCTCGATCAAATTTAGTTTTCCAGGATGGTGAAAGACGTTAATCAACGCCAATTTCCGATAGCAAAACCACGCCT
Organism: Leptolyngbyaceae cyanobacterium; assembly: GCA_041752515.1. Lineage (GTDB taxonomy): Bacteria > Cyanobacteriota > Cyanobacteriia > Leptolyngbyales > Leptolyngbyaceae > ULC077BIN1. The sequence goes on from JBGSWI010000181.1 coordinate 4,167, forward strand.
TGCGGTTTGTCGTTAAACACCTTGAACAGCTTTTCGTTGAGTGGCGAAGAGGTGGTGAAAGTGTTGTATGCCTGCTCTAGAGCGGCTTTATAGCGTTCAAGTTTCTCTGGCTCACTCAAGTTTGGAGCTTCAGAATCAATGGCTTTGATGAAAGCAGAAAACTTTTGCAGAATATGTAGCCGGTTCACATTGACGAACTGTGGGTCATAGGAAAGTTGAAAGAATTCAAAATACTCTTCTGCATTCACCAGTTGTTTGAATGCAGCTAAGGTTCCACTCATGTTTTTTGCTCCAATTGTTTGAGTTGGGTCTTGAGATTGTCAAGCTGCCGATAGATTTGGTACGTCTCATTAGCAGCAGCCACTAGATGTTCATAATCTGTAGGTAAGCCCTCAGCCAAATCATGAAGATCCATCTTCATTTGTCCAGCTTTGCTGTTGAGGCGCTTAATTTGGGTTTTGAGTTCCTCAATGGTTATACTTTTGGCTGTTTGAACCATGAAACCTCCTATTTAGACCTCAGCGGAAGCTCATCTGACTCGTTGCGGTAGGTGCCGTAGGAATCATTGGCGCGAACTTGCTGTGCGATCGCGTTTAGAAAGGGGCTGATCATCGTTTCAGTAGCAGTGGGTAGGTGGGTGGTCGTCATACGGTTACTTCTTCTCTGATATCATCTAGTTGATCGAGTTCATCTAGAGCGGGGCTACTTTTTAGGAGGGCTTTTCTGAGCCAAGGTGGAGGATTACCATTCAAGGTTTGTACTAATTTGGTCAAGATATCGGCGATTTCTTGTGCTTCGGATTGAGCTTTGATGGGTGTGATTTTTCGCTTAATTAGACGGGCAGCCGCGCTACCGCCAATGGTTGACACATAGACGATCGTGCAATCATGCAATGCCTCAATTTTGGACAGCAGCTTATCCTCGTTGCCGTCCTCACTGAGGTTTCCATCAAACCGTAAGGTTTCGACAAATTCATACCGGGTTTGATCCACTTCATAGACATCAATTTTCTTTGCGGAACCAAAGTGAGCATTGATGTGAATGTTGTCGCTAGTTGTGAAGGCTATTTTCATTGGGGTTTCTCCTGTTCTTTCATGTTTAGTTTTTTGTTTACGGCATAACTCAAAACTTAAAACTTAAAATTCATAACTTCTCAGTGTTTTACCTGGGCTTCTTCCTGTTCCAAAAACAAGTTTCCGAGGTCAAACAGCAGTTGCATCATGCCGCGATAGCCAACGGTGCAGCGGTATCCATTGCCCAGGCGATCGAAGATGGGAAAGCCTAAGCGATACAGGGGGATGTTCAAACGGTGAGCGATCGCGGCTAAATTAGAATTTCCAATCCATAGATCAGAGCCAACCGCTAATTGCTCGAAGTCTTCTAAATCGCCGATCGTCACCGTTTCTACGGGCAGCTTTGACAGCAAGGGAGATTTGGTAGTGGTGACGACTGCCTGAATTTCAGCACCCATGCTTTGGAGAAAGTGAGCGGTTGACCAGAGCAAATCGGGTTCCATCGCCAGTGATATCTGTTTGCGCCCAAAGAAGAAGTGGGTGTCGAGCATGGCATCTTGCAGTTGTGCCCGCTGATGACGATATTTAGCGGGAACGGGTAGCCCACTCAGGTCTGCCAATCCTTCTATAAAACTGTCGATCGCATCCAAATTGCTGAGGCTGGGAAACACCTCATAGGGAATGCCAAACTGTGACTCTAGGGTGATTGCTGCACTTCGCATACTTTCACCCAATGCCAGGGTATAAACGGAACTGCCAATTTCCCGCAGTTCGGCTAGGGTCGTGCCCCCATTGGTCACAGTGCTGTAAGAATCATCTAGGTGCCCATCCATCGAGAGTGAGAGATCGGGAACCGCGATCGCGGTTAAGCCAAAAGCAGTCACAATCTCCTTAATTTCCTGGACATCCCCCGGTGCAAAGGCTGGACTCACCAACAGCGTAATTTGATTGGGACGGGTTTCACCCGATCGGGGCAACTCTTTGACAATGCTCTCGACCGTCGCCGCGAATCCATCTTGCAAAGCACCCTTGAAATCAGGGGTGGAAACGAAAACGATCGGGAGGTCGTGCAGTTCAGGATGGCGCTTGCGGATGTTTTTCAGAATGCCGTCCATATCGTCGCCACGAGTTTCGGTCACGCCTGTGGTGCAAAGCCCAATAATGGCTGGTTTCGACTTTTCTACTAGAGTGAGAATCGCTTGTTCCACATTCTCCTCGCCGCCCAAAATTGTACTCACCTCAGTCATCGCAGTGGTGGAGAGGGGAATCGCTTCCCGAAAATGACGCACCAATACAACCTTGGCAAACGCAGTGCAACCTTGCGACCCATGAAACAGAGGCATAATGCCTTTTAAGCCGAGAAAGGCTAAGGCGGCTCCCAACGGTTGGCTTTGCTTCAGCGGATTAACTGCAACAGACTTTTTGGGCGTGGTAATAGTTGCCATTAAACGACCTCCGTATCCCAAGGGGCGGGTTTGCGAACTTGTGCCCAGACTGGGCTATAGAGAGCTTCTTCTAGCTCTCGTGCCATTTCCACCATGCCGCTATAGCCTGCATAGGGATGATGGCGTTCCTGGTTAATGTCGAGAAAGGGAATTTTGGCTTTGAGCGCAGTGTATTGATTGCGTCCACCTGCAATCAACATATCGGCTTTGGTTTGGGCAATCACCCGCAAGAGTTCCTGAGCATTGCCTTTTTCCATCAGGATGCCGTCTTGACCCAACAATTCTTTGATGCGGGCTTTGTCTTCTTCGGTGCTTTTTTTGGTGCTGGTAGCGCATACTTCCATCCCCAGATCCTTAGCCGCAGAGATAATCGACCAGCTTTTTACTCCGCCTGTGTAAAGCACCACTCGCTTCCCTTTCAATCTTGCCCGATAGGGCGCTAACGCAGTATCTAACTGGATGGTTTCTTCAATAATTAACTGTTCGACCCGCTCTTGTAAATTCGCATCCCCGATTTTGGCGGCAATGTCCCGCAAACAGCGATTCATATCCGCCACACCGTAGAAGGATGCTTCAATGTAGGGAATGCCATAGCGCTCTTCCATCTTGCGTGCCATGTTGATCAACGCTTTGGAGCAAATCATTACGTTGAGCTTGGCACGATGGGAGCAGGCGATATCGTCGTAGCGTCCATCCCCGGTGATTTGTGCCAAAACGCGAATGCCCAGTTTCTTGAATAAGGGCAATACGCCCCAGAGTTCCCCCGCAATGTTGTATTCCCCAATCAGATTGATATCGTAAGGGGTCGTGATTTTGGGTTCACGAGTGCCTACCACATAGTCCAGCAGGCTTTCACCGCCCACTCGATTGCCCAGGTTTTTGCTGCCAATAAACCCAGGAGCATTGACCGGAATCACGGGTGTGCCGATTTTCTCAGCCGCTTTTTGGCACACTGCATCGAGATCATCGCCAATCAGGGCTGTGACACAGGTGGAATAGACAAATACTGCGGCTGGGCTGTAGCGCTCTTTGACTTCCAGAATCGCTTTGTAGAGCTTTTTCTCACCACCAAAGATGATATCGTTTTCAGATAAGTCAGTGGTGAAACCCATTTTGTAGAGCGTTGATCCTGAGGACAAGCTACCTCGACCACCCCAGGAACTTCCCGCACAGGCGATCGGTCCATGAACCAAATGAGCCGCATCGGTAATGGGCACCAGAGCAATCATCGCGCCATCAAAGGCACAACCTCCCTGAGCGGCTCCGGGTTGGGCAACTTGAGCGCACGATTTATTTTTTTTGCCCTCTTTCTTGTGGTTATGTTCACACGCTGACTCGCTCAGAAGTTCGTTGATTTTGCCTTGAGTGAGTTTCATAAGAATGAGAGTTTTGAGTGATGAGTTTTGAGGGATGAGTTCTAGGTAACAAGTTCTAAGTGATGAGTTAAGCGTCTTAAAAGAGAACTCAAACTTAAGACTAAAAAAATCCAACATCAGGGGAGTAATGAGCTTTGAGATGAGTAGCTAACTCAAAACTCAAAACTCAAAACTCAAAACTTTTAACAGATGTACTTCTGAACGTCTTCGCCACAAACCTCTGAGAGATAGGTGAGGGCGCGAAATCTGAGCGCTACAACTTCGTTGTAGAGGGGATTGAGTTCGCAAAGTGGAGGAGTGTGGAAGAAATGTCCAAAGAGAGTGAATTTTTGCTCGAAGGGACAGGTGCAAGGAATCAGTTTGCAAATCCAGTGGGCTTGGCGGGGCGATCGCATCTCAATGTGATCGAACCACTGGCGAAGGGGAGTGAGAATATCGGAGCGAGGGAGAGCAGAAGTCGGTGGGGTGGGAGGAGTTAGGGTAGCCATAGTCGGGTTAGGGGGGGTGAGGTCGGGGCGAGTCTATTGCGGCGATCAACTGGGTGTGTGGCTGCATAAACCCGCCCGTACAGGAGAAGAATTGGTTTAGCGAATCAGATCAAAGGAGATGTCTGTTGTTCCAATCGTGTTGGTGTTGCGATCGAGTTCATCTAGCAAGGTATTCACAATCCAGTTGAGTAGATTGATGGTGCCTTGGTAGCCGTAGGTGCTGTAGCGGTGCAGGTGGTGGCGATCGAAGATGGGATAGCCAATCCGCACTAAGGGAATCTTGGTATCACGCCACAGGTACTTGCCGTAGGAGTTACCGATCAACAGGTCTACGGGTTCGGTGAACAGGAGCGATCGCAGATGCCACAGGTCTTTGCCACCCCAAATGGTTGCATTGGCACCAAAGGGGCTGGAATCTAACAAAGCCCGGAGTTCAGCTTCAAAATCTTTGTTGCTGTTGGAAACAAGAACGTGGATGGGTTCCGCGCCGATTTCTAGAAGGAATTGCACCAAGCCAATCACCAGGTCAGGGTCGCCATACAGCGCGATACGCTTGCCGTGCAGCCATGCCTGGGAGTCGGTCAGGGCATCGACGGCGCGCCCCCGCTCGTCTTCCAGTTCTTTGGGAATGGGTTTGCCAGTCAGAGCAGAGAGCTTGATCAAAAATTCATCGGTGCCGCGAATCCCCATCGGACGAACCACCGATGTTGGCTGTTTCCACTCTTTCTCGATGTATTCGCGGGTTTTGGTGGTGGCGTAGGACTGGAACGCGATCGTGGCTTCCGCATTGATCGAATCCGCTGCATCTTCCAGGCTGGTTCCCCCCGGATACATATGATATTCTCCATCATTCGGTGAATCCAAATAATCAGAGTTATCTGCCAGCAACGTGTAATCCACGCCCATCAGGGACGCAATCCGCTTCACTTCCCGCAGGTTACCAATGTAGGTTTCAAAGCCAGGAATGAAGTTGATCTTGCCGTTGGTGGTTTCGGCTTTCTTGTCTTTGGTCAGGTTGGTCAAAATGCCCTTGATCATATTGTCGTAGCCCGTGATGTGGGAGCCGACAAAGCTAGGCGTGTGGGCAAACGGGACTGGGAATTCTGCTGGCACTGACCCGGCTGTTTTGGCGTTGGTGATGAAGGCTTGCAGGTCATCCCCAATCACTTCTGCCATGCAGGTGGTGCAGACGGCAATCATTTTGGGCTTGTAGAGGCTATAGCTGTTTGCCAAGCCGTCAATCATGTTATTTTGTCCGCCGAATACCGCTGCATCTTCGGTCATGGAGGAGGAAACCGCTGAGAAGGGTTCCTTGAAGTGGCGAGTGAAGTGCGATCGAAAATAAGAAACACACCCTTGAGAACCATGAACGAAGGGTAAGGTGCCTTCAAAGCCAACGGCTGCCAGGATCGCACCGAGGGGTTGACAGGCTTTAGCCGGGTTGACGGTTAGCGCTTCACGGGCAAAATTTTTCTCGCGATATTCCCAGCTTTTTGTCCACTCAGCCGTTTGCGCTACTAGGTCGGGATCATGTCCGCCTTCAAACTCTTTCTTGCCCGCAAACAGTCCCTGGTACTCTTCCTGGTGAAATAATTCAACGTGATCCTTGATGTTATCAATGTTGTTCTGAGCCATGATGGATATTCTCCTGTGAAGTTGATAGGGAGGCAGGTGAGAGGGTGAGAGGTGAGAGAGTAGGAGGGGGGAGAGTAGGAGGGGGGAGAGTAGGAGGGGGTAGAGTAGGAGGGTGGGAGAGTAGAACGAGTCAGAGTTTTATCTCGCTATTTCGTCTTCTCCTCATGCCCTCATTGGGGTATCTCCTCATCGCATCATCCCCTCATCCCCTGGTCGCGCTAAACAGCAGCGGCTTCGGTTTTCTTCCACGGTGCACCAATCAGGCTCCAGGTGGGGCTGTTGATTGCCAAATCCATGTCACGGGCAAAGATAGCGAAGCCGTCGTAGCCGTGGTAAGGACCGGAGTAATCCCAGGAGTGCATCTGGCGGAACGGCAGCGCCATTTTTTGGAAGACATACTTCTCTTTGATGCCAGAAGCCACCAGGTCAGGCTTCAGTTCTTTAATGATTTCCTCAAACTCGTAGGCGGAAACGTCATCGTAAATCAATGTGCCGTTTTCGATGTAGTGCGTGGTGCGCTTGTAGTCATCGTTGTGACCAAATTCGTAGCCTGTGCCGATCAGTTTCATGCCCAGGTCGTAGAATGCGGGAATGACGTGACGAGGACGCAACCCCCCCACCATCAGAGCAACCGTTTTGCCATCCAGACGAGGACGATATTTGGCAATCACTGCGGCGGTTTGGGCTTCGTACTTGGCGATCACTTCTTCGGCTTTTGCTTGGATGGTTTCGTCGAATTTAGCCGCGATCGCCCTGAGTGATTCCGCAATCTGCGTTGGACCGAAGAAGTTGTATTCCATCCAAGGAATGCCGTAGGTTTCTTCCATATGGCGAGAAATGTAGTTCATTGATCGATAGCAGTGAACCAGGTTTAGCTTCACCGATGGCGTGTGGATCATTTCGTTCAGAGTGCCATCCCCTGCCCATTGAGCCACGACCCGTAAGCCAATTTCTTCGATCAAAATCCGGCTCGACCAAGCATCGCCACCAATGTTGTAGTCACCGATAATGGCAACATCATACTCAGTGCCGTCAGGGATATTGCCGTCCTTTTTCTCTTTGTCGTACTGGGGAAATACCCAGTCCCGGATGGCATCGTTAGCAACGTGGTGTCCCAGTGATTGAGAAACGCCTCGGAAGCCTTCACAGCGAACGGGAACCACAGTTTTGCCGATCTCTTTAGACGCTTTTTTGGCAACGGCTTCAATGTCATCGCCAATTAAACCAACCGGACATTCTGATTGAATAGAAACGCCTCGGTTGAGGGGGAAGAGTTCATCCAATTCGGTAATCAACTTGGCAAGTTTCTTATCACCGCCAAACACAATGTCTCGTTCTTGGAAGTCGGAGGTGAAATCCATCGTGCCAAAGGAATCAATGCCCGTGGTGCCGATGTAATAGTTGCGACGACCCGACCAGGAATAATAGCCACAACCCACAGGTCCGTGGCTGATGTGGATCATGTCTTTAATGGGTCCCCAAACGACCCCTTTTGATCCGGCGTAGGCGCAGCCGCGAGTGGTCATGGAACCAGGAACGGACTTGATGTTGGACTTTACACCGCAATCAGATTTGCCTTCTTCAAACACGTTCAGGTGCTTTTCCCGTTTTTTCTGGGCTTTGTCGGGATAGACTTCCAAAACTTCTTTAATCAGTTCTTTCTTGTCTGCGATCGTCAGTTCTTCGGTAGGGGCGATCGCGCCTTCGGTAGGGGCGATCGCGTCGAGAGTAGCGGATTCGGGAGGTGTCATATCTGCCTCACTGGATAAAGAGATAAAGGATGGAGTAGAAAACGGGAGATGAAAGGAGAGCCGTAGGGTGGGCATTGCCCACCCTACACATTAATTAGCAATACCGGCGGGGGCTTTAACGCCTTCCTTGATTGCCTTTTCGTACTCTTGTTCGCCGCCCAAGATGCCGAATTCGACCAACAGATCTTCTAGTTCATCCATGGTGATTGGAGTCGGGATGGTGAGATTTTGGTTGTCCACGATCTTGTTGGCGAGCGTGCGATACTCTGCTGCCTGTTGGCTATCGGGCGCATATTCAATCACCGTCATGCGGCGCAATTCGGCGTGTTGAACGATGTTGTCGCGGGGGACGAAGTGGAGCATTTGGGTGTTGAGCCGAGCCGCCAGGGTCTCAATCAGTTCGAGTTCCCGATCACATTTACGGCTGTTGCAGATCAAACCTCCCAGACGCACACCGCCGGAGTGAGCATATTTGAGAACGCCTCTTGCAATGTTGTTGGCGGCATACATTGCCATCATTTCACCGGAGGTCACGATGTAGATTTCTTGAGCTTTGCCTTCCCGGATGGGCATGGCGAAACCACCGCAAACTACGTCGCCTAGTACGTCGTAAGAAACGAAGTCGAGGTTTTCATAGGCACCCTCTTCTTCCAGGAAGTTGATGGCAGTGATGATGCCTCGTCCCGCGCAGCCCACGCCGGGTTCAGGACCACCGGACTCCACGCAAAGAACATCGCGATAGCCCGTCAACAACACTTCTTGCAGTTCTACATCTTCAACGGCACCCCGTTCCGCAGCGAGTTGCAAAACGCTGGTTTGAGCCTTGCTGTGCAGCATCAAGCGAGTCGAGTCAGCTTTGGGGTCACAACCCACGATCATGACGCGCTGACCGAGTTCAGCCATCCCCGCGATCGTGTTTTGTGATGTGGTGGATTTACCAATCCCACCTTTGCCGTAGAAAGCAATCTGTCTAAGTTTTTTGTCGGTCATGGAACTGTCTCCTTTGGAGTGATAAGGGGTGAGCGGTCAGTAATTCAGCCATCATTAAAACGGTGATCGGAGCGTGGTGGATGACTGGGTTTGAGCGTTGGAATCAATCGCAGCCGGGGGCGATCGCCCAACCGGAAAAACGTGAGACCTTAAAGTTTTCATGCCACTGCTTCAACCACTAAGTTCGGTAAAACACGTTCTCGCAATCGAACTTCGATCGCATTCTTGAGCGTAGCGGTGCTGCTTTCACAGGCACCACAGGCACCTTTTAGCACCACTTTGACGACATCACCTTCTACGTCATAGAGTTCGACATCGCCACCATCGGCAATCAAGACTGGACGCACATCTTGCAAAACGGTTTGAATCAGGCTGATTTTTTGCACCGTTGTCAGGGAACGATTTTGGGTTTGAGTCGTGGCAATTTCTGCCGCGACCCTAGCGGTCGTCAGTTCTTTTTCTTGCTGCACAGTCGCAATCAGATCCTCAATCTCTGCTGCACAAGAACTACAACCACCGCCTGCTTTGACGTAGCTGGTAACTTGCTCTACGGTGGTCAAATTGTTTTCAATGACCACGCGGCGAATTCTGTTTTCGCTGACTCCAAAGCAGCTACAAAGGAGTGCGCCATCATCGTCTTCATGTTGTTCAATTTCAACGCCACGGTATTTATAAATTGCCGCTTCCAATGCTTCTTGCCCCATGACAGAACAGTGCATTTTTTCTTCTGGCAACCCCCCTAAGTAATTGGCAATGTCTCGATTACTGACATTTAATGCTTCATCTAAGGTGATGCCTTTGATGATTTCGGTCAGGGCTGAGGAAGAGGCGATCGCACTGGTGCATCCAAAGGTTTGAAACCGGGCATCTAAAATTTTGTCGGCATCGATCTCAACCTTGAGGTGCAGTCTTAAGGCATCGCCGCACGCAATACTGCCCACTTCGCCAAAAACTACTGCAATACCAGATTCATTGGGATCTTCGATCGCTCCCTGGTTTTTAGGATTGTAGAACAGGTCTAATACTTTCTCGGTGTAGTCCCACATGGCGGTGTTTCCTGAAGGATAAGGGATGGACGGGTTATCTGGCTCCTACGACAACCGCTTCGCGGTCTTGCAACCATTCGGCTTGGTCATTGTTGAAGGGTGAAAGTGCGCGGAGACGTTCGACAATTCCTGGCATCACTTCCAGGACGCGATCGACTTCAGCTTCGGTTGTATATCGGGAAAGGCTGAACCGGATGGAACCATGCAGGATGGTATAGGGTAAGCCCATTGCCCGCAAAACGTGAGAAGGCTCCAAATACAGGCAGAGCCGGAGGAGGCGCAGATGCCGTATTGGTCGAGAGAGAGCAAGATGGCTTCGCCTTCGATGTATTTGAAACCGACGTTGGTGGTGTTGGGGAGACGACTTTTGCGATCGCCATTGAGTTCGGTATTCGGAATTGCCAGTAATCCTTTTTCGAGGCGATCGCGCAATTTCTTTTCCTGGACTACATCTGCTAACTGTAACTGTGCTAGTTCTGCGGCTTTCCCCAGCCCAATAATGCCAGCCACGTTTTCAGTTCCGGCTCTGCGCCCCCGCTCTTGATGTCCACCAATTAGCAACGGACGAAAGCGAAACCCACGGCGCACATACAGAGCACCAATGCCCTTAGGTGCGTGCAGCTTATGACCGGAAATCGTCATTAAATCAATGGTGCTAGTTTTCAGGTTTAGGGGGAGCTTTCCGGTCACTTGCACCGCATCGACATGAAAGGTGGCTCCATATTCTTTGGCGATCGCCCCAATTTGTTCAATCGGGAAGACCGTCCCCGTCTCGTTATTGGCGTACATGCTAGAAATCAACGCGGTACTACCTGTCATTGCGGCTTCTAGCTCCATCAGGTCTAACTGCCCGTTGCGATCTACCGATAAGTAGGTCACGCGATAGCCCTGTTTCTCCATCTGCTTGAACACATTCAACACACAGGGGTGTTCTACTTGAGTGGTAATCAAGTGTTTGCGATCGGGTTGGGCGGCGATCGCGGCACGAATCGCAGTGTTATTCCCTTCAGTTCCGCAACTGGTAAAAATGATTTCCGACTCTTCCGCCCCTAATAGTGAGGCAACCTGACCTCGCGCCTGCTTCAAAGCCTTTCCCACCTGTCCCCCAAAGCGGTGCATGGAAGAAGGATTCCCGTAATACTGGGTGAGATAGGGCAAAATTGCTTCTACCACTTCTGGAGCCACCTGGGTCGTCGCGTTGTTATCGAGATAAATGACTGCACTCATACGTTGGCTCCCACCGATGCCGGGGTTTGTAGTTGTTTGGCTAAGGCTTGCGAATAGGTTTCAAACCAGCCTTGCCAGTAGTGAGAGGTTTGGTTAACGTTTAACCGTGATATCAAGCAGTCGTAGGTATCGAACCAGTTGTCCCAGTAGTCGGTGGATGACTTTAGAGAAAGCGATCGAGGGAGAATTGCCAGGTTTGGAACACATCCGCCATTGGTGGGGCAAGCTGACCAGCATTGAGGTACAGCATAATGACCCACACAATCATTACAGCGTTCAGAATCGATTTGATACTGTTGCTCATTTTGGGTAATTGCCCCGGTTGGACAAATGGATTCACAACGATGACATTCAATACATAGACTGGTAATCATGTAGGTCATAGCAACCTCCTTAAATTGGGGTTTGAAGAATAAGTTTTAAAATTTGAATTCGGGTTTCTCACTCAAAATTCAAAACTCTTGAATATGCTGGTCGTAAAATTCCCTTGCCACCTTTTCAATCACGTCATAGGCTTCTACTACTTGCAGTCCAGATTCTCGCAGTTCTGCTTTCGGGCATTCACCCACTTTGGAAACGAGAACGGCTTTACAATCCGCGATCGCCTTAATCACGTGCTCTAGCATGGCATCTTCGCCATAGCCACCCTGGCAATATTGGTCAATCTTGCGGTGTCCCACAAACTTGGCTTCGTTGGCATCCACTTCAAAGATTTGGAATTCTTTGGCATTACCAAAGTGCTGGTTCACAATCCCGCCGCCTTTGGTTGCCACTGCCACCAGAATTTTGGGACTGTTCTTGATGCGCTCACTGGGCTTGACTTTGGCTTTTGCCAGTTTGATATCTTCTTTGAATTGCTCAATGCCCGCATGAACTTCTTGCCGTAGCTTCAGATCGTACTGTTCCGGCATTTCCATGAACTTATCTTTAGTAAAGTCCTGGCTGCGGTCTTCACCCAGCAAACCTACGGCATCGGCACGGCACTGGCGGCAGTGACGCATCATTTTCATGTTGCTGTCCGCGCACTCGTCTTGCAGCTTCTTCAGTTCTTTAGGATTGGGACCCCGCTGCCCGGTTAGACCAAAATGGGTGCCATGTTCTGGAGCCGAAATCAGCGGCATGATGTTGTGCAAGAACGCACCCCGTTTGCGGATTTCGTGATCCACTTCGACTAGGTGTTCATCATTAATGCCGGGAATCATCACCGAGTTCACTTTGCACAGAATGTCGGCTTCTTTGAGTGCCTGCAACCCTTCCATTTGGCGTTCATGTAGAATCCGTGACGCTTCCAGACCCTTGTAGCGTTTGCGGCGATAGTGAACCCAAGGATAAATCTTGACACCAATTTCTGGGTTCACCATATTAATGGTGATCGTGACATGATCCACATTGAGGGCTTTGATTTTATCGACATAATCCGGCAACATCAAGCCATTAGTAGACAGGCACAATTTAATATCAGGTGCTTTATCAGCCACTAACTCAAAGGTGCGAAATGTCTTTTCGGGATTTGCTAATGGATCGCCGGGACCCGCAATCCCTAGCACCGTCATTTGAGGAATCTTGCCTGCAATCACCAGCGCCTTATGGGCGGCTTCTTCAGGAGTCAATAACTCACTCACCACACCGGGGCGGCTTTCGTTAGCGCAGTCATACTTACGGTTGCAAAAGTTGCATTGAATGTTGCAGGCAGGAGCCACCGCAACGTGCATCCGAGCATAGTGATGATGGGCATCTTCGCTGTAGCAGGGGTGCTTAGAAATGAGATCGAGCATCCGTTGATCTTGAATGGGTGCCACATTGGGATTCGTGGTACACCCGCAATTATCATCGCTCTTTGTCGAAGTCACCGTATTTTTGGTGATCAAAATATCTGTGACAGGCTGTATAGCCGGTGAGGAAAGCAGTCCTGGAGAGGGTGGTGTCATGGGATTTCGGCAGGGCTGGGTGGACAGCGCCCTTGAAAAAGACGGCTACTCCAGTTGCTCTAAAAAAATGATTGAAGTCGCCCTAGTCAGCCAACCTGCCGATGCAGGCTAGAGTGTCATCTAAATCCACGGTAGGACTGGGAGCTAATGCTGGCAGGTCAACGACTTCGTTCATTAGAGCTTGGTGCAGTTGCGTCGTCTTCTCATCGCATCTCTAAACCAAGAAACCTCACCTTTGGGCTGCGGTTGAAAAACCTGTGTTTCTGGTTGAGAGAGTTGAGTGATTGGCGTTGTGAGAGTTATAACAGCCACTCAGAATCAGACCAGTGCAGCAGTCCCCGGTAAGAGTTATTGAATTCATTAGCCTGTACTCAAGCTGGCAAACCCAGGCTCAATCGGCACTCAATTTTTTTATCGGGTTGGGGTACAAGTATTGTCTGTAGGGGGTACGAGTATTTTATGAGTAGGGGAGTGGTATTTCTTGTACTCAGTCCAAAAGCTGATGAAATCAGGGTTTGAAGATACTTTTCAGATATTTTTAATCAGACAAGACTGCACTCAAAAAGTATTTCAAGGGGACTCAAAATGAGATTGAGCCAGAGATTTTAGTGGGTTTGCAACTAATTTTTTAACTGAATGTTGAATTCAAAACTGAGTTTCAATAGTTGAGTGATGCTTTGACAGAATCAGAAATTGAATTCTGTATTTAAACTAGCACTTTTCTGAAAGTAAATAAAAACAAAAGAAAGGGCTTCGTTTTATTTTTAACTTTGTTCAGCATGAACTTAACTATAGTATAAATAGATGTGTTCGATACAAAATTCTTAGTTTGAGTACAGAATTAGGAATACCTTATTGGGGTTGCTAATTTCCTGCGAAGTCTGTGGATACTGGGTTTTAAGGTGAGTACTCAAATACCTGCTCCCGTTGCGATTAATGCTAGAGCCTCTGGTCAAAAATGCTAGTGCCCCACCCTCTTAAAAAAAATGAATCCTTTGCTAGAAAAGGGTTGGGGGCATGAGTACAGTCCTAATTAGTTCAATAACTCTGATTTGGGTTGCTGGGTTTGTCTTGTTTTTTCTTGCCTGATATAAGCAGGAGAACAGAACACCGTTTGCCCTCTAAAAGCAATGCAGCACTCTCCTCCCTCATTCTGTCTACCCCTGCCGGAAGGTTTTGGGAATAGCCCTAGTCAAGAGGCATCCACAATTCAGCCACCCTCGGCATCGATATCTAATGTCTTATCAAATGCCTTATCAAATGCCTTAGAGATGCCGCTCCGGGTTTTACCGGCGACGGTTTCAGGCTGGCAAACCTTGAAAGAAGATTTTCGCATTATCTTTGATCGCGATCCAGCCGCTCATCATTGGTTAGAGGTGTTGTGTTGTTACCCTGGTTTCCACGCGATCGCCCTTTACCGTCTAGCTCACTGGCTCCATCGTCATCATGTTGCCTTCATTCCTCGACTGATTTCACACCTGACCCGTTTCTTGACCGGGATTGAAATTCATCCGGGTGCTGTGATTGGCAAAGGGGTCTTTATCGATCATGGGATGGGGGTGGTGATTGGGGAGACGGCGATCGTCGGTGACTATTGTTTGATCTACCAGGGTGTGACGCTGGGTGGCACGGGCAAGGAAACGGGTAAGCGCCATCCGACTCTCGATCAACACGTCGTAGTCGGTGCTGGAGCAAAGATTCTGGGCAACATCCACATTGGCGGCTATGCCCGCATTGGAGCCGGATCGATCGTGCTGCGAACTGTGCCATCCCACTGCACCGCTGTAGGTGTTCCTAGTCGTAATATTGGTCGCACCAATACGCCAACCTGTCCCTTAGAGCATGGTCAAGTTCCCGATGCTGCCGCGATCGCCCTCAAAACACTCCTCGATCGCATTGAAACGCTAGAAAACCAAGTCCAACAGCTAACCCAACACCCCGCTCTCTAAACCAATCGAGGCAACTCCCATGTCCCCCCTTCCTCCGGTCAATTCTGGCACCAGCCAGATGAATAGTCAGCCTCTCAACGTTTCTGCCCATATTGTTTCTGTGCCTCGCATCGATCGCTGGCGCATTTACCATCGTCTCCAGGAACTGACGATTCCCTGCTGGTGCCTGGATGATGGTTCGCTGCGAGTCGAAGTGCAAAATGGCATGGGCGCTCTGCTACTCCGAAGCGTTGTCCAACAATTTGTGGCATCCCGTCAGGAAATGGTGAACTGGCTAGAGCGATGTTGGGATGCTGAGGCGAAGTGATGGGTCGATGGGAGGTTTACCCAGTCATCGACCCATCACTTCACCCACTCATACACCATTTCAATTTTACTAAACCAAAGGAGACCTCCAAATGACACAGGTACAAACACAGACACTCGTACAAACTTTTGATCAAGTGCAAACCAATCCGATCGGGCTAGAGCAAGAAGTTACGGTTCCCGTTTGTGAAGGATTAAGTATCGCGTTTGCGACGTTTCAGGCGCTTTACCTGCAATATCAAAAACATCACTTTGTGGTGGAAGGTGCAGAGTTTTACTCACTGCATGAATTCTTCGCTGAAAGCTATGGGCAAGTTCAGGGGTATGTTCATCTGTTGGGCGAACGCTTGAATGGCTTGGGGGGTGTTCCTGCTGCTGGCTTCAGCAAACTGGCAGAACTCTGCTGCTTCACGCCAGAACCTGATGGCATTTTCACTGCCCGTCAAATGCTGGAAAACAACTTGCAGGCGGAGCAAGTAGTCATTGATTTACTGCGACGGCAGGCAGCGCAGGCAGAAAGTGTGGGCGATCGCGCGACGCGCTATCTCTATGAGCAGTTTTTGTTGCAAACCGAAGATCGCGCCTTCCATCTAGCACACTTCCTTGCTGAAGATAGTCTGACGGTTGCTTTTACCAACGGACACCCGTGATTGAGCGGTTAACGTAAATCCATTCCCATAGCACTAATCAGGAGGTAACCATGAGCAGCAACACGCAATTGATTCAATTTTTGCAACATGAATTGGCAATCTCGCCTTCAGAAATCAACGTGTTGCTGCACCATCCTGAGCGGGCTTATGCGCCGCTACCCATGCTTCTTTGGCAGTATGGTTTAATCACGATTCAACAACTCACTCAAATTTTTGACTGGCTAGAGACTCAACTCTAGTGCGGGGTAATCATCACAATCCATCCACAAAATGTAAACGACAAAACTAATTAGAGAGAAAGTTATGTTGACAACCTTAATCACGATCGTGGCAATGTTTTCAGTGATCTTAGTTGCTCACAATTATTTGCTGGACGCAATTCACAAAGATGCACTGAGTCAACCAAAATCACCTACGAATATCACTGATTAGCCATCATACTGTCATCATGAAAAATCATCCTATTCAGATTAATGACACCACTTTACGAGACGGTGAACAGGCAGCCGGAATTGCGTTTAATCTTGAGGAAAAAATTGCGATCGCCAGCTTCTTAGACTCGATTGGTGTGCAAGAACTGGAGATCGGTATTCCCGCGATGGGGCAAGAAGAAGCCGAAGCCATCCGAGCGATCGCAAACCTGGGGTTGAACGCTCAATTACTGGGTTGGAATCGAGCGAACGTGGCTGATATTCAAGCATCCCTGGCTTGCGGTTTACAGCGAGTTCATATTTCCGTCCCCGTTTCTGACATTCAGATTGCCGCAAAATTTCATGGGGAGTGGCGAGTCATGATTGATCGCCTGCGCGATGTCATCAGCTTTGCCCGCGATCACGGATTAGCAGTATCGGTCGGCGGCGAAGATGCCTCTAGAGCCGAGAAATCGTTTCTACTCGATGTCGCCCTGTTGGCTCAGGAGTGGGGCGCGTTCCGGTTTCGCTTCTGCGATACGGTGGGTATTCTCGACCCGCTGACTACCTACAACACAGTACGCCAGCTTGTTTCCTGCCTATCGATTCCAGTGGAAATGCACACGCATAACGACCTGGGGTTAGCAACCGCAAATGCCTTAGCTGGCATTCAAGCCGGAGCGTTATCCGTGAATACCACCGTGAATGGCTTGGGTGAACGCGCCGGAAATGCCGCGCTGGAGGAAGTGGTGATGGCATTGAAGCGCATCTATGACATCCGAATAGGGATTGATACGAAACGCTTACTGGAACTCTCTCGCTTAGTGGCTAGGGCATCCAATTGTCCTGTGCCTCCCTGGAAAGCGATCGTGGGTGAAAATGCGTTTGCTCACGAATCGGGCATCCATGCTCACGGTATCCTGCAAAATCCAGTCACTTATGAGCCATTTGCTCCAGAGGATGTGGGTTGGGAGCGTCGCTTAGTCGTAGGTAAACATTCGGGGCGACATCTCGTGCTGAGCATACTGCAAGAGCATGGCATCATCCTCAATGCGGAGGACGTGCAATCAGTGCTGGAAGCGGTACGCCATCAAGCGATCGAGGTCAAGCGCAGTCTCACCGTTGAAGAATTGTTGAGTTTAGTTCCCCAAACGAGGTCATACGCTCATGCAAACCGATGAAATTGAAATCGATTCTCCACCGACCTTTGATATTGGACAAAAGGTGCGATCGTGCAAATTGATCCGCAATGACGGTACGTTCCCTGGCAAAGATATTGGCGAAACCCTGGCAAAGAAGGGGGATGTGGGCTACATCGTCAGCATTGGCACCTTCTTGCAAAGCTCCTACATTTATGCGGTACATTTCATGACCACCGGTTACATCGTCGGTTGTCGCAAAAAAGAGCTTGAACTTGCGGAGGAAGTTAAATGAAAGTGATGCTTCGCCGGAATCCTGCTGGACACCTGGTTGTCTATGTTGCCAAAAAGGATCTAGAAGAAGAAGTGGTGAAAGAAGTGGAGGCAGAGAGTGAAACAATTTTTACACTGGCTAACGGTTGGGAACTGGCGATCGCCAACTTAGAAGATCCGATGAAACTGCCAAAAACAGTCGAAGCGAGACGCATTGCCTAAAAGCACAAAGGCTTAGGAGAACAAAATCATGGCTCATCTGGATACCAACTCACCCATGGAATTCAATTTTGAAGGTCAATTTCTGGGCTTTGTGAGCCACGATGGCATCTTGAAATATATGCGTTTAAAGGTTTTATCGGAAGAGATGCAGATCAAGCTTCCCAAAGCCATGAGGCTGACAGTGGGGGCATCGCTTCAGCCCGGTGAAACCATTCAGGTCACGGGCATCGGCAAGCTCGATCATCATGCCAATATACTCAAACTCAAGGCGACGCAGCTTAGACCGCTGACAGAACGCTCTACTCAAATAGTGCCGCCAATGCCATCTAGTCTCGCGTCTTCAGTGACCCAACCATTCCAACCACCACCACTCAAAAGTAACCCCAAAATTAAAGTGTTATTATGCCAAAAATCGGGCTGTTTGAAGCGAGGTGGAAAAGGATTGTATGAGGCATTAGATGAAGCCCTGCGCGATCGCAGTCTGCAACATCAAGTCACGATTGAACGCACCGGATGTTTAAAGTGCTGTTCGTCTGCACCAAACCTGACCATCATGCCAGGAAATCATCGCTATAGGGACGTTCGACTTAAAATGCTGCCGCAGATCGTTGACGCGATCGCCCAACGCCTCGCAAGAGATGGTTCAGGTTCATAGCTCGCACGGTCTGATACGCCCAAAGCATGAAGAACTATAAGCACACGAAAATACTAGACTTGGTGGGGAATCAGGCAGAATAAAAAATGAGTGATTAGTTGATATGTCAAGTTGTTGATATATCAAGTTGATAAGTTGGGATTTACAGCAGGCATAGAGCCAATAAAATCTCTCCAAGGTCTCATAACGCATGGAGAAAAAGAAAAATGATTCCTGAAATTATAGCGATTTATGCTATCCCGATCGCCCCGCCTCCAAAAGCCGCTCATCCTTCCCAAAAAAGCGATCGCTCAGCCCAAACAAAACATGACTGCCCCTTTGAGAAGAGCGATCGCGCCAGCTAGATTTTGAAAGAGAGATCGCTCCTTTTCATGGGGCGATCTCGTTTTGTTTCACTAATTTTTTTAATTGAAAAGAAAAGGCTGTGTTTGGATATTGAGATTAGCCAATTTGAAAGGGAACAGTATTACCCCAATTACCTTTGTGAACTTCAGCGTGAAGATGAGGTCCTGTACTCCAGCCAGAATTGCCACTGTACCCAATTAGCTGACCTGCGCTAACCTCTGTTCCAACTTGTATTCCAACCTTAGAGCGAAATCCCTGTTGCAAGTGTAGGTAAGCTGTTCGATATCCTCCATCATGTTCAATGATAATCCAATTGACACGATCTTTGTTAGCCTGACCACCACCTGTATCAGGATAGGGATCTTGAATACTTACAACACGACCAGAACGCATTGCATAAACTGGTGTTCCAATCGGTACACCATAATCAACGGCATATTGAGATCGCCCATAGTGCGACGTTGAACCATTTGCTCCTTGAGTTACGGAGCCAGCACCCATTAAAGGATGTCGAAAGTCTCTTAAAGGATTAGCTGAGGTGGGATTGGAATGTAATGGTGGTACTGACGTTCCGGGATTTGAGGGCACAGGTACAGAAGGGATGTTGACTCCCGTACCATTACCAGTACGGTATGCAACTGCTTTGCTACCGTTCCAAATGATGTACCCATACTCAAATGTTTGCTTAATAACGCCGTTGCCTTGAGATGTCTCTGCACTAGTAGGCACACCTAACCAGCCGTTAAGCCCACCAGTGTTTAGGTATGTTTGGCGAATACCACCATAAAGCGGAAAAGTGCCGTATTTACTGCTGACAATTGAACCATTCTCAAACAGTTGATAACTGACACCACTCGAATAGTTTGTTGTGCCTGATACAGGATTGCCTAAAGTTCCTCGATATGTGTTGAAAACAGGATAGAAACTCCCATTGATGACATTTCCATTAATCGTTACAGAAGTCGATGGCTGCACCGTATACATTTCTGTTCTAGTTGGACCATCACCGTACACAATTCGACCATTCTCAAAGTTCTGAATGATTACTCCATTACCAATTCCAATTTCACCACTTTTTGGGAAACCAAGGCGACCATTTTGCCCTCCTTCAACATTAAGATATTGACCTCCAATTCCTCCATAAACTGGAAAAATTCCAGAGTTTGATTTAAGAATTGCACCACCTTGAAAATCCTGTCGTTGTCCTCCATTCGCGCTATGGCGATCCGAAGTTGGGTAGTCTAGAATTCCTGCCGCTCCTCCAGTTTCCAAAAACTTATTCCAAAAGTCACTGCCAACCCAATAGGAATTGTCATTTGCGTTGGATTTCATTATTCCACCACGACCATCAGATCCCCCACTGAAATCTTGGATATAGCCATTACCCCAAGGATGAACATTATTAGTTGGAGAACCCAGAGTGGTAGAAACACCATCACGGTTAAAGGTATTGATGTAAGTTTGATGAGTTGAGGTGCCATCATAACCAACAGTATTATTGAGGTTTGGTGATGGCTGAACTGACGGCGCAGCAACTTCTCTTGGAATCAGAATCTGTTGACCTACATAGATTAGGTCAGAATTTGCAATACCATTTTTCTGAGCAATAAAGTTGTAGTGGGGTGGAGTGCCACCACCCATTGTACGGAGAGCGATCGCGCCTAATGTATCTCCACTTTGGACGCTGTAAGAGTTCCATTCGTAGTGCTTGCCATTAAACTGATCGGCTACTGCTCGCTCTACTGGTATGGTCAACCCTTCACCACCCCAAGTAGTTGGAATTAAAAGTGTACTTCGAGTATGAGACTGAGGTTGAGTCACTTTTGCCAGTTCAGTAGCCGCAGCGATATTCAAAAATCCTGCGCCTGTTTCTGTATCCCAGTTTGGATTGCTTAAATCTGTTGCGGTCAACTTCGCAAGCTCGATCACTTGGCGATAGCTGAGGTTTGGATTCGCCGCCCAGATTTGAGAGATAGCGCCTGTGACATGAGCTGTGGCGACTGAAGCTCCGGCGAGAATGCCAACGCCATCGGCAACTGTGGAAAGGATACCGTTTTGACTGGTGCCACCGGGAGCCAGGATATCCAAGCCATAGCCATAGCTGGAGTAATCCGCCCGGTTCATGCCATCTGCTGCGCCCACTGTGAGGATGTTATCAAACTCCTGAGAGGCTTGACCCAAAACCGACATGACATCGCCATCATTACCTGCCGCCGCAACGATCAGCACCCCACTTTGACGGGCATATTCTAGTGCTGCGCGTTCTTCTGGTGTGAACTCATAGCGAGTGGTGACACTGCCATCGGGGTTCCGCTGCGTTAGGTCAAGGCTAAGGTTGACAACTGCATTGGGTTGATTGGACTCTAACGCTTGATTGACAAACTCCACCAGGGATTCTGCCCACTTACCAGAGCCGATCGCCCGTCCCACCCAAAGTGGAGCCTGATCATTGATGCCATCAATGCCAATGCCATTATTTTGAGTCGCACCGATAATGCCCAGGATGTGGGTGCCGTGTTCGTTGCCTTCCCCTGCATTCAGTAAAGGATTGATATCGCCATCCACATAATCGCGTCCTAAGATGATGCGGCTGTAGTCGATATCGGGGTTGTTCCCCGCAAATCCGGTGTCGATAATGCCGATCAGGGGTTGGTGGGAGGTTGGGAAGTGGTAATCAACGGGTTTCGTAGTCTCTGGTGCATCGTAGGGAGCAATGTAGGAGAGTAATGCCTGCCCAAAATCCGAGCCGCGCCAGTCTTTGGCAATCACCTCATCCAGTGATGCCGCCACGCCGATCGCGCCTCTGACTTGAAAGATCATGTCGTTGTAGTCGCGATCGCTATTAGCATCTAGCCGCAAATCTTCCAGCGCAAAAGTAGATCCGTTACCGGTAACATCAGCAATTTGCCCAAACTGAAACCCTTGGTTTGGGTTTGCGGTTGCCAACGAAAATAGAGGACGCTGATTGCCCCCCAGATCCGTATTGCCTAGAGCTTGCTGGAAACTGCCATGGGGCAATAGCGCCACGCCGAAAGTATCCCCCGGATTCATGGCGACCGTTTTTACGCCCAAATAATCTCCAGCGTTGAAGTTACCATCCCAGCCAGCGCCATCGGTAAACCGGGCAGCATCGGTGTGGTCATCAATCACCAAATGCCCTTCAGTGGTGCTGCTGAGGATGCGGCGCACGACTTCTTGAATGAAGGCATTGGAGCCTGGGTCAAATTGTTCCAGACCTTTCAGGCTAAAGATGCCGAGTTCGCCCTCGTAGCTGCCGCCATCAAACAGGTAGTCCACACCGACCTGCCCGCTGGTGCCGACGGTGAAGTAGCCCGAACTGAAGTCAGAGATGGGATAACCGGGGCATATGGGAAGTAGAGGCATTAATCCTTCGACGGGAGCGATGGGCGTGAAACTACTGCGATCGCTGAAGGAAGGGAGGTCTAAAGAATTACGCAACGGATCAGAGGACAGAATATTACTGCCTGAGGCAACCTCTAGAGGAGGGCGGAATTGGTTCAATAAATCAGCAGAGTTGGTAGAGCTATCCGGCATGGAAAAAACCTCGTTATCAGACTAAGAGTGAATGATTGAGTGCGTATAAACACTGGAGTCACAGATTGAGAGCAATCGAACTCCAGCTATAGAGATCTCGGTGCGACGCGCTTAAAATTACGCAACCTGCCAGGGAACTTATTATTGATTTTTATACACGAACTCAAAAT
This sequence comes from Leptolyngbyaceae cyanobacterium, assembly GCA_041752515.1. Lineage (GTDB taxonomy): Bacteria > Cyanobacteriota > Cyanobacteriia > Leptolyngbyales > Leptolyngbyaceae > ULC077BIN1. The sequence continues at coordinate 26,740 of JBGSWI010000181.1, forward strand.
CTTAGGTATGGTAAAGTTGGTTTTTTTCTTTTTTTGATGAAAGCTTTATGATTGGCGGGGGATTCATAAAGATGGCGTGTCTACTGGTGTAATTTATGGATATTGGGGAAGCCTTAGCCCGAATAGAAGTGTTGGTTCAAACCAACCTGTCGTTTCCAAAACGGGAGATTTTCCGGGGTGCCTGGAAAAACCTGACCTATGAGTCAATCATCAAGGACATGATTCAGCAAGGGCATCGAGGGTACGATTTGAGCTATATCAAAGCCCAAGGATCTGAACTCTGTCGAGAATTGACAAGCTTGCTAAACATGCAGGTGAAAAAGCGCACCTTCCGAGAAGATGTGATTGAAGGATTGCAGCGGCAGGCAACGCGATCGCCAATGACCTGAGCGGCGTTGCTGAACCAGTCTATGAATTCTGAAATACGCCCTCACCCTAGCCCTCTCCCAACGGGCGAGGGGACAAGATTTCTGGCTCCCTTCTCCCTAGGGAGAAGGGCTGGGGATGAGGGCAATTCATATCGCCATTCA
>JBGSWI010000182.1:0-15035 GCA_041752515.1 Leptolyngbyaceae cyanobacterium
AAAAAAGGACTCAATACGGTAGGGCATACCGGAATCAAAGCTTGGGGAGAGAACGACCTCTATCTGAATCAAGCAATTGCTTCAGACAAGTTGGCTCGGTGAACCAAGAATCCTCGTGCCTTTAGGTCGAGGAGTGTCAAACTATCCTGAAGGTGGTTGCTGTCGTGTATGTGCTTGGTATTGATTTTTATGAATGCTTTATCAATTCCTACTTGGATTATTCACATCTCAAGTGTCATTGAGTGGATTGTTGCCATCTGGTTGATTTGGAGCTACGGCGAAGTGGTGAATAATCCGTCTTGGAAAGCGCTTTCCTTCGGGATGTTGCCCGCGCTTGTGGGCGCAATGTGTGCCTGCACCTGGCACTTTTTTGATAATTCTCCATCGCTCGGTTGGCTGGTGACCCTACAGGCATCAATGACGGTTGTGGGAAATGTGACTGTCATGCTGGCAGCTTGGTGGATTTGGCAAAGCGCTCGAACGAAGATGGATGGCTAATAGTTCAGGATTGGGGGGAATTAAAAAGAGTGGAGTATTTATGAAAGATTGGATTGTGCCAACGCTAGGGGCGCTGATTTTTTGGGGATTCTGGGGCTTTCTGCCTAAAATCACAACGACTTATCTCAATCCTCGGAGCGCGGTTGTTTATGAGGTTCTGGGTGCGATTGTTTTGGCGATCGCGATGCTAATTTCACTCAACTTTCAGCCCCAAGTTCACCCCATTGGCATTGGCTTAGCCATGACGACGGGAATGCTGGGTTTTGGGGGGGCATTTTGTTTTCTCACCGCCGTAATGACGGGTCCTGTGACGCTAGTGGCAACTATTTCCGCCCTATATCCAGCGGTAAGCATTTTTCTCGCGATCGCATTTCTTCATGAAACTATTACCCTTCAGCAAGGAATTGGGATTGCGCTTGCTGTATTGGCAACGATTCTGGTGGCAGCCTAAGCCAGAAGTACAAATTACCAATAATCTCGGTTCAAAAGCTCGAAAGAGATCCTCTACTTTTTCTGATCTGGCAAATTACGAGGGGGCACGGCTCGTCCTTGATAAAACTGGCGCTCTAGATTGCCTAGCCACAGCCAAATTCCCCCTACAGTTAAAGGAATAGCGGCTATCAAAATGGCTATAGATGGGGTTGGAGTGCCGAACCCAAGGCTCAATAACGGCAATGCTGCCCACAGAATCGCACCTGAAATCGCCAGCCCTAACCGAATCCGTTGAATGTTGGCAAGCGCACCCCGACAACTACCACAGTGTTCCGTATGAGAATGATAGCGATCGAGCAGTGCCGTGTTAGTCAAAGGCGCAGGTAATAATTGCCCCGGAAACGGATCGGCTTCATATTCAGTCACCCACTTTCGCAGCGCCGCCACATAGGCATCGGCGCGAGTGGGCAAATAAAACGCCTTAGCAAGATTGTCACCGCCGCCTTTCGCTTCTAGGTAGCGTTCTTGGTAGTGCAGGAAGATTTGATCATCTTCCAAAATGGCGTTGTTGTTGATGTGAGAATACCAGCGCGGTGTGAGCTTGATAAAAAAAGCAGGCAGTTTAGAAGAAAACTGAAACGGAAACCGGGCAAACACCCGACATTCGCCTTTGCGGGTGGGAGTTGCATAAACAACGGTCATCGTCCGCCCAAACTGCTTGGAGGTAAGATCGTGCCACATTAAGTTAGGGGCAATAAACTTTGTGTGCTGCGATCCTAAAGTGCCTTTGCGAGGTCCAGCTTGCCAAAAGCCATCAAAGCCTTGTTTTCCCGCTTCCAAAACTTCTAGCTCCACGGGCGAAGCATTCGATCGGTTTCCAACAGAGCGATGATGGGTGAAGGGAACGTGGCTAGAATCCAGCACATTTTCTAGAAGAGTAAGCGCATCGTAAGGCAAATCACGAAAAGTATTGAGGCAAACCCACTGGTCGGGTTTTTCTTCCAGCGGCTCGATGATGGGCACGCTAACCTGCGGTGCATTTTCAGATTTGCCAGGGTAGACAAACAGCAAACCCTGGCGCTCCGCCGTCGAAAAAGCAGTCGCACAGGCTCGTTTCGATTCGTTCGCGCGATCGCCCACGGGCTGCTGAGGAATGCGATCGCACCTGCCATCGCCGTTAAATGCCCACCCGTGATAAGGACATTCCAACAGTCCATCCTCTGCAATTCGCCCTGCCGATAGCGGCACCAACCGATGAGGACATTGGTCTGCAAAAGCACGCCAGCCGCTAACCGACTGATCCCACCAAATGACTAAATCTTGCCCCAACAACGTAAATTGAGTGGGTTTCGTTTTATCTAAATCTTGAACGTAATGAACAGGGTACCAAGCTTCTGTAGGATCAAAGCGGGATGGATCATTGCCGCCTGCGGGCAGCGGGTTCGTTGAAGGAGTAGAGACGCGATCGCGGGTCAACATGACGCACTTATGCCTTAATCAAGAAAGCTTTCTTTGCGAATCGTAACAATTTTGCAGACAACTTGCAGATTTCTTCATGGCAATTACCACGATTTCCAGTCTTCCCAGTTCAAATTAAAAATGGAGGTATTTGGAAAAGCAGTGGGATTATTGCTGGCTTCGAGATGCGATCGCAGTTTTTCGAGCAGTGGCTCTCGTCGCGGCAACTCATCGACTAGCTGGGCAGGGAGGACTCCCTCCTTCAAGGCAAAATCGGCGGTCACTCCAGCAGCGGCTCCCGCCGACCACTCAAATGGATGCACTCGATAGGCAGCAGCGGCGATCGTGCTGTTGGCAATACTTTTTCCGCTAATGATTAAATTGTCTATTTTTTGCGGAATCATGGCGCGGAGGGCAATTTGTCCGGGATAGGCGGGTCCATGAGCTTGGCGAACGCCGGAACGCTCCTCATTTCCGGGTTTTTCGGGTGGTGCCTCTGCCATGCAAGGGTGAAAATCCATCGCATATTGAGCAATGCCGACGGCATCAGGATAAATCGTCGATCGCGTGCGCCGAGGAATTTGATCCGGGTCTATGCCATCGGGTAGTTTCAAAAATTCTAGACCAGACAGCGATTTACGCAGTTTGCGATACATTTCAGGCGGCAGGTTTTCTCGATAATGCGCTTCTTCGCCATAATCCGTTTGCGACACATCAATTTCGTGCATCGCAAACCCGTTGGGATAGGTGAAGGTCGGGCGACCAATGATACGACGAGCTTCGCGAATATAAGGATATTTAGACAGTCCATGTGCTGTACCGATCGGCGAAGTTAACCCTGTGACATAGCGATGATTAGGGGCGGGTTGCTTCACGCCATCCCCCAACTGCGAGTCGGTGGTGCCTGCCACGAGCCAATGGTAGTAAGCGATCGCATTTTCCTCGCCCCGCCGCAAAGTTTCGGTTCTGAGTCCACCCATCCAGCCGCCCGTGCTCAGTTCCCCGCGCTGCTGCAACTGTTCGCGGCTATAAATCAAATTGTCTTGCGCCGTGCCTGGACGGTAATCATTGCCCCACGTCCAGTTCTGCATGGAGAGATCTCCTGGCAACACGGCGGCTACGCCGAATCGGGTGGCTTTGGGTCGCTTTTGAAAACCAGGACTCCAAATGCGGCGATAAGTGAAGACCGCATCAATGCCCACGTTGTTTGAGTTTTCGTAGCTGAAGTAAGGGGCATATTGCGGGTAGAAGCTCGGCTCTGGCTGGGGTTGCGGGGTTTCCGTGCGCTCCATCACAAAGGTATAGGTGAAACCCTGAGTGCAGTAGGAATCGTTGGTTTGGACGGGGGAGGATGGGTTGATATGAGACCGTGGATCTAACCCAAGGCGGTAGGGCACATCGGCGAGGGCAATAATTTCGCCTGTTTCGGTGGCTTCCAGGATGTACCAGGGTGTGGGCGAAGCGGCTGAAGAGGGAGACGACGTAGGCGGAGTAAAGCGAATTTGCTGCTTTTTCAGGCGGGCTGAGTGGTCGAGTCGGTAAATATCTTCGATCAGGTAGGACAACGGCTCGGTATTAAGCAGCGGAGTGTTGGCGATCGGAGAGTGCTGTAGCGCGATCGCGCTCCTAATCTGTCGTCCATCGGGGCGATAGTCCAATGCTTTGATCACAGTGTTGGGGAACCATTTGAGCGTCCCTTTGCCCTTTTTGGCTGCATCTTGCAGCATTGCTGACAGAATTTGGTGTCCGTCGCGGGGTAAAAAACAGGAAACACTCACCCAACAGTCACCAGAACTGAGGCTACCGTATTTTTTGACGAGGCGATCGCGAAATTCATTATAGCCACGCGGGAAAAAACGCTGCTCTCGCATCCGTTTTGCTTCATCCAACGCCGAAGTGCCTTGAGAGGAAACTTGCCCACCCACCCAATCGGTAATGTCAGTGAGGCAAACGGTGCGCCCCGCCAGCAACCCTTCGTAGGCGGCAGCCGTGCCCGCGAAGCCAGCCCCCACGATCAACAGTTCACAGTCAACCGTTAATTCTGGCGTTGGATTGGGCGATCGCGCCTGTGCCTTTACGATTGTCGATTGTCCAATGACAAAGACAGTTGCCAGGGCATTGCTCAGCAATGCGCGCTGCCAGAAACGGCATGAGACGGCAAAATTCAGCATGAGTTAGTCAAACGGTTTTCTACAACAGCGCGATCGCCTCGATTATAGGAGGCGATCGCGCTGGATGTGTCAGTTCCTGTTTGATGGCTAGGCTAAAGCGCTCAGCCGACCGGGGTTGGCAACTCCAACTCTAGATCGGTCATTAGGCGATCGAAATCGAAACATTCAGACATCATCTGGTATAAACACTTGATCTTAATCGGGTCATGAATCCGAACTTGCCCGATCGCCCGATCCACAATTTCCACGGTAGCCAGCGTATCTAAGTCTACAGACAAAATCGGAATTTCCAGATCTTCGGCGCGGCTCAGCACATCTGGGTGAGGACGCATTTGCCCGGTTAACACTAAACATTGAGTGGAAGTTTCTAGGGCGGCAAGCTGAATATCCGTGCGATCGCCGCCCGTAATTACTGCCATATTGCGCCCTTTACGCAGATAGCGCAGCGCCGAGTTGACGTTCATTGCGCCGATCGCCAAGCTTTCTACCATTAGATCCAAGCGATCGCTGCGGCAAAGCACCTCGGCTTGCAACTGCTCCATTAGATCATTAACGCTCACACTTCGGAGCAAATCGTTTCGGGGCATTAAGCCAAATACTCGAATGTTACGCTCTTCCAAATAGGGCTTAACCGTAGTCTGTACTTCCTCAATCCGCTCTGTGGGAATATCGTTGATGAACACGCCAAGCAGGCGATCGCCCAGCCGCCGCTTTGCCGATATGAGCGCTCCCACAATCAGCAGCGAATTGAACCGCGCCACCAGCAGCACTCCTGCATCTACAATCTCAGCGACTTGCTGCAAAGACAAATCAAATAAACTGCCTTCTTCCAAATTAGAAGGACCTTCTAGCACCACCAAATCAGACCCCTGCATCTGCAAATATTGGGTCAACAAATGGGGATAGTCGATTACATTCTCGCCTCGAATTCGCTTTTGAATCGTAGCATCGGTTAATGGCAATATAGTAGGCAACACCCGGCTGGGGGGCAACTCAAGGGTTTGTGCCACAAACTGCACATCTGCCTCAACAGGTTCGCCAAACCCAGAGCCACTCGACGAAGTATAAAACGTGCCAAGAGGCTTCCCATAAGCAATATCTAGACCTCGTTCTTTCAACTGATGCACAATACCCAAAGCGGCAGCCGATTTGCCGCTATAAGCTTCGGTTGAACCGATCAATAGATACTTTGACTTTGGCACGCCTCTACTCCTCGTTTCGGTGGCTAACAAACAATGCAATTCTGCCAATCCATTGTACGGTACCCTTTTGCTTGCGGCATCTGCTCAACAGGATTCCCTGACTAAAAGAAGAGGATTTCCTGACTAAAAGAAGTGACCGTTAAGTATGAAGCGTTGAGAAAAGTTTTGAGACAACGCAACAATCAGCCCTTTCAACGGTTCTTCATTACTTCTTGCCGAGTTGAGTAGGTTTGTGCAGGTTTCAAAGCTTGAAATCCGGCAACTTCTGAAAGGGTATAAAGTGGACGATTCTTGACTTCTTCGTAAATTCGCCCAATATATTCACCGAGGATGCCAATGCTAAAAAGCTGCACCGCGCCTAGGAAAAATACCGCCGCCGCCACGATCGCGTGCCCCGTGATCGGCGACTCTGGATGAAACAACCGCCAATAAATGACCAAAAATGCCATAACCAACGACATCACGGCTGAGAAAAAACCCAGATAGGTAGAAAGGCGCAAAGGCACTGTGGAGAAGGAGACCAGCCCGTTAGTGGCGAGAGCAAGCGATTTGCGAAAGGTATATTTCACGGTTCCGGCGTAGCGAGGATCGCGTTCAAATAGGACGGCAGTTTGGCGAAACCCAATCCACGATCGCAGTCCTCGAATGTAACGATTGCGCTCTGGCATGGCGTTTAGCACATCGACGACTTGGCGATCGAGCAGGCAAAAGTCACCCGTGTCAATCGGAATCTCTACATCTGCCAATTGTTTGAGGATACGATAAAACCCGTAGGCGGTGATTCGCTTCAAATAGCTTTCACGATGGCGTTGGGTGCGTTGTGCATAAACGACATCAAACCCTTGTTTCCACTGTTCAACCATCTTCGGAATCAGTTCAGGCGGGTCTTGCAAATCGGCATCCAAAACAACAACGACCTGACCACGAGAAAAATTCAACCCCGCAGTTACAGCAATTTGATGTCCAAAATTACGGGCAAGACTGATGTAGCAAACGCGCGGGTCTTGTTCATGTAAGTCGCGCATCATGGCTAAAGAGCGATCGCGGCTACCGTCATCAATCAAAACTAGCTCCACCGATCCATCCATCTGATCCATCACGGCATGAATACGACGGTAAAGCTCCTGAATTATTTCTTCTTCATTGTAAATAGGAACAATAAAAGAATACTTGAACAGCATGACCATAGAGCTTTAAGGGAGCTTTGAATGTTTGTTGAGAGGGTCGGTGGGGCATCGAAAACGAGCAGGAAAAGTAGCTAGATCACGCTGAAACCAAGGAGTTGCAGTATTAATTTCAGTTAAGCCGCTGTTGTCTCCAAAAGCCATGCTATCAAACCCCGTTGAGGTAATCTACAGCTAGCCAGATGTTTCCCTCAGTTGCTTCCCCCTCTGAACGCGATCGGTGACTTCCTGAAGCCGCTGCAAAGACAGTCCTTTCGTCGGGAGAGGGGCTTGGGATGAGGGCGATGAGTTGCAGATCGCGCTTAAATGCAGATTACGCTTAAATAACGACAGCGGTGCCCAGCGGTGCTGTCTGACTCAACGGGATTGTTAGTCAGCTACCTTTTTTGTCAACTACCTTCACAGTCCTAGTAGTTCATCCAGTTCGTTTAGGGCATCGCAAGCGGCAGAGGATGGCGAGATTGTGGAGGCGATCGCCCCACCTGTTCCGGCGCGATCGGGCTGGTTTCGTCGCCCTAAATAGTCGTCGGCATAGCGACGAAACACCGCCTCAACCGCTGCGCGTGAGTTTTTCAGCCCCCACTCTTGAGCAATTACCTCTGCTTTTTCTAGCACGTCCTGGCTCAGTCTTATCTTGTTGTCATACATAGCTGTAAGCCCTCTGGAAGTGGATACAACCCGCGCACATTGGCAAATTGAGGGTCGGGAATCATGGCAAATAGCTTGCGTCCTGCCAAGCGCTCGGTGATCAGATGCGAACCGCCACCCGTCACCAAAAACCGTGTAACTCGCGACATATAAGGCGTATATTGTGCCTTCACTGTTTGAAAAATGCCCCGAAACCAGGGATCGAGATATTCTTCTAGCCAGGGCAACCAGGTTAATCCTGTATCGGCATAAGCGTGTGCCGATTTAAACCCGTCCATGACAATACCGGGGTCTGCGGTGGTGCCAAGCGCTTCTGCCAAGCGCTTATCAAAACTAATAGAAGTTGCCAGTTCATAGGTGCCGCCCCGATCCATGACGTTTTCATTAATCACATCCCCTTCTGCATCCACCAACCGAGTCAGCCAGGTGCCGCCGCCAATATCAATCACAATGGTGTAGCCAGTATCAGGAATTAACCCTAACCGCTGAGCGTAGCAGTAAGCTCCCATGCCCTCACGTTCCACGCTAACGCGATCGACGGTGACACGAAACGGAATGCCGTTGCGCTTAAATTCGTGAATGCCTATCAGTTGCGATCGCAAGGCTTGCTCATTACGACTGGGTTCTGGCGTAGAAACGTGCAAATTCAGCGAAAACTCACTGTTTCCATCCCAAGGCTCAACACAGGCGTAAAAATGGAGCCGCGCCAGTTCTACCTTGTTTTCAATCACCGTTTGCTGCTGGCGACGATACTTGTATGCCTGAGCGCCAAAGTGATAGCGAGTCGCATCGGCAAGTTCGATCAAAGGGGACGTATCTAGATATCGAACGGCATCTCGACCTTGAGGCAACTGATAGCGGACGGATCGGATGGCGCGGGGCTGACTGCTTCCATCCCAAAATTTCAGGTCATAATTACCCGCATCCAGCGCGAGGGTGCGACTCGCCCTCTCAACAGGAGCAGGAACAGGAATCGGTTCTTTAATCGCGGTTTTCGTTCGACGGGCTTCTGTGGCGGTCATTGTGAATCTCCAAACGGGTTTACATCTAATCGCAAGTTGATGTGCGTCAAGATAAGCATCAAATCGTTGTCCCCAATTGCGGCTAAACCTGCCCAGCTAGTACACTAGAACTATATTAAACCTCTCGCTGAATGTCAACTCTTGAGTTGACTCCAGGATATTGCTCAAGATTGCATCTAATCCTACTTTTTCCGATTGGAATACGGGTGTTTATGCTTGCATTCCCTTCCTCTACTCTGTAAAATCAGGTTTAATTCCCGGTTTCTCGGTGGGATAACCGTAGATTGTGAGCAGTTTTATCGATTGAGGAAGCGCCAAGAATGAATCAGCGGCACAGGTTTTGGGGTTTTGGAGGGAACTTAATGCAGCAGTTTAAGAAATTGCGATTCCAATCGTTTCGTCGGACTAGCTCATTGTTTTTAGTGGGGATTGGGTTAAGCGTTGCGATCGCCGCTTGTTCTGGAGGCAATTCTGCAACTAGCAGCCCCGCCGCCAAACCCAAAGAAGTTGAAATCACCTTGGTTGCCTATGCCATTCCAAAAGCTGCCCACGATGTCATTATCAAGAAGTTTCAGGAAAAGTGGCAGAAAGAACATCAACAGACTGTTTTTGTTCGGCAAAGTTATGGTGGCTCTGGTTCTCAAACTCGCGCCATCATCGACGGCTTGGAGGCGGACGTGGTGCACCTGGCGCTGGGAGGCGATGTTGACAAGTTGGTTAAGGCGAAAATCGTTAATCCAGATTGGAATAAAAAGCTGCCCAATGATGGGATTGTGGCGGAAACCGTGGCTGCTATCATCACCCGTGAAGGCAATCCAAAAAATATCAAATCTTTTGCCGACTTAACCCGCGATGGGGTCAAATGGATAACGGCAGATCCCATTACATCGGGGGGTGCCCGCTGGAACTTCCTTGCTCTGTGGAACGATGCCATAAAAAATGGGGGCGATGAAGCCAAAGCCCAAGAATTTACTGCCAAAGCCTATAAAAATGTGGCAGTTTTGGCAAAAGATGCGCGGGAATCGACCGATATCTTTGCCAAGCAGGGGCAAGGGGATGCCTTGATTAACTATGAGAATGAAGTGATTTTGGCGCAGCAAAAAGGCGAGAAACTGGACTATGTAATCCCTGACCCCAACATCTCGATTGATACACCGGCTGCGGTCGTCGATCAAAATGTCGATAAACATGGCACACGCGAAGTAGCAGAAGCCTTTGCTCAGTTTTTGTTTACCCCAGAAGCCCAGGCAGAGTTTGTCAAGCTGGGCTACCGACCTGTGGGTGAAGCTGCGACAAAGCAGAAAGATTTGGCGACTAAATTTCCCCCCGTGAAGCAATTGGGCACCGTGCAGGATTATGGCGGTTGGAGTAAGGTGCAGACCCAGTTTTTTGACGATGGCGGCTTGTTTGACCAGATGCGATCGCGGTAGTGAATAGTCTAAAGTTTAATCTGTTCTCAAAGTCTAAGGGGGCTAGACTCGTTCCATGCTGGATGCTGGAGTGGGGTGTCAGCCGACACGAGGTAGGCGTTGGTGTCGGGCGATCGCCCGGTTCATCGCTTTTCTACTAAACCTGTGCATCCTGACCCAACGAGATTCAGGGTAGGTTTAGGGGGTAGGATTCCTACAGTTGTTTCAGATTAAAAACACTGAGTATGGTAGCTCTGGAGTGGTCGCTATTCGTTGGAGTCGCTGGATTGATTGGCTTTTCATTGATTAATCTGACGCGGAACCTGCAACAGGAGCGCCGCCTGCGAGACGCATTTTATTATTTATTACAAACCCATGGCGGCACGATTACGCTAATTCAGCTAGCCGCCACTGCCAGAGTCGATGCCGAACCTGCCAAGCTTTACTTAGAAACTCAAGCCAAAGCGTTTTCAATTTTGCCCGATGTGGATGGAGAAGGCAGCACGTTCTACCGATTTCCCAAAGTGCCGCGATCGCTCTCTACATCGGACGACGAGTGGACGTAAAACCCTCTATAAAGCCAAAAGCTGCCATAAAGCCGTCGCTGCACCGACTCTTTTCCCTGCCGCAGGTGGCTGAGTCACAGCTTAGAGCAGGGGAGAAAGTGCGTGCTTTAATCGCCCAGATTGAACAAATTCGGCGTAGGTATCGGCTTCGATCGCCCTTAGTTCTTCTTGGAGCTGCTGAACAACAAAATTGTTTAGATTTGGATATTCGCTGATTAATTGATCAATTTCTGTTTGCAAACTGGCAAGCTCCCCTTGCACAAGGCTTGTTTGATTGGCACAAAATTCGAGGTTTGCATTAGGAAGATCAATCATTGTTTGTAGATGCGCCAAAACACGGTTTAATCCGACTTGACGAGCGATCGCCTCCAAATATTGTTCGCGCATGGGCTGATCGCCCAATAGCTTTAACCGCGACAAGAGGGGCTTAATCAGCAAGCCCTGCACCAAGAGCGTAAACAGCACCGCACCAAACACCGTTGAAATGACTTCAGAGCGAACGGGTACAACAGCCGGAACACTTAAGGCTAGGGCAATAGCAACCGATCCTCGCAAACCGCCCCACCACAGCACCGTTTGCTCTGCAAGGGTCAGTTGGGAGTTGGCAAGACGATTGCTGAAGAAGCCCAGGCTATAAATAAACAGCGCCCGCGAGATCAGCATGGCAATGACAGTCATGGCGATCGCCTGCCAATTTCTGCCCAACTCTGAAAATTGCACCTGATCGCCAATCAGCAAAAACACAATCGAATTGACAAAGAACGATAAAAACTCCCAAAACTCCGACACAATCACACGGGTTCGGGGACTCATGCCAATGCGAGAGCCAAAGTTGCCCAAAATCAGCCCGGTCGTTACCGTGGCAATCACTCCAGATCCCCCCAACTTCTCGGCAAGCAAATAGGCTCCATAGGCAGCAACCAGAGTCAATGACTGCTCCACGAGTGGCAAATCGAACCGTTGGGTCAAATAAGAAATAGCAAACCCTAGCAACAATCCCATTCCTACCCCGACCCCCAGAACCGTTGCAAGCTGAAGCAACACCGGCTGAACTGCCACCTCCGCATTGCCCATCGCGAGTCCAACTAGAACGCCAAACGCCACAACCGCCATGCCGTCATTGACTAGGCTTTCGCCCTCCATCACGGCTGAAAGCTGCTCGTCTACGCCTAACTCGCGAAATAGCGCCACCACCGAAACCGGATCGGTAGCCGAAAGACACGCCCCCACGAGCAGCGCTGCGGCGATCGAAAGACTCGTAAATTGGACTAAACCCCAAGTGATTCCAGCGATCGACACCACCACGCCGAGCAGGGCATAAAGCAGGATAGGGGTCGCCTCTTGCTGGAGATTGGACCATTTCAAATTCCAAGCGGCTTCAAATAAAAGCGGTGGCAAAAAGATGGAAAGAATCAGTTCTGGTGAGAGGTCAACCAACCGCACCTCTAATAGCGCCAAGCCCAAGCCCACAATCACCAGCATTAACGTGTAGGGAATGTGAGAAAACCAGTTAAAAATGCGAGGCAGCGTTGCCACCGTCAGCGAAACACATAGCACTAGCAGAAAGCTTTCTAGCCCCTCATCGATCGCAACCTTGCCGATTGCCGTCGCTATCATAACTTCTGGCTCCTTATTCAAACAGACCACATGACTCCGTGACAATGGTATCAGCCCGAACGATCGCACACCGCTGATGGGGTTCATCCAAACCACTTTTCAACCAGTGGCGTAAATCTTTCGGTATCCTATGAATTGAAATCACTGTTTAAGTTAAGCGCTAGGTTGCAATCGAGCTATGGCAGGACACAGTAAATGGGCAAATATCAAACGCCAGAAAGCGCGGGTAGATGCGGTCAAGGGTACGGTGTTTACTAAAATTTCGCGAGAAATTATCGTGGCGGCTCGGAGTGGTGTGCCTGATCCGGCGGGTAATTTTCAACTGAGAACCGCGATCGACAAAGCCAAAGCAGCCGGGATGCCCAATGATAATATTGACCGGGCGATCGCCAAAGGGTCGGGCAAACTGGGAGACAACGCTGCGTTAGAAGCGATTCGATATGAAGGCTATGGCGCGGGCGGCGTTGCCATTTTGATTGAAGCTCTCACCGATAACCGCAATCGCACGGCGGCGGATCTGCGAGTATCGTTTAGCAAAAACGGCGGCAATTTAGGAGAAATTGGCTGCGTCGGCTGGATGTTTGACCAGAAAGGCTTTGTGGAAGTGTCGCTAGCTCCGATTAAAACCGGAAAAGGACGGCGAGCAGAGGTTCCTATTGAAATTGATGAAGACGCTCTGCTAGAAGCTTTTTTGGAAGGCGGCGCAGACAGTTATGACCTGGTGGAAACCGGTGACGGCACCGTTGCCGAATCCTTCACGAATCCTAATAACTTGGAAATTCTCAGCCAAACTCTCAAAGAGGGCGGCTACCTTGTCACTCAGGTAGAACTACGCTGGATTCCTAACAACACCTTGGAGGTCGTCGATCCTGACCAAGCCCGCAGCGTTCTCAAGTTAATGGATGCCTTAGAAGATTTGGACGACGTGCAAAGCGTGACTGCCAATTTTGAAATGGCGGAAGATCTGATGGCTGTGCTGCTTACCTAACCCTTCACGGAGGGTTTATCTGCGTCGTCGCAAACTTGGAGTATTGTGTGTACGACCTGATTTTTTGCAGATAATTTGACTACTAAAACAAGCTCCAACGCTTTTTTGCTGATCACCTCTCTGTTAATCGGCATCCTAAATCCGCTTAGCTCTGAAATTGCTTTCGGAAAAAACCTTAAGCGATCGCCCCCCCGGCTCAATCAAACTGAAGCTCCCAAAGCAGTAACCTCTGCCAGCGATCGCAAGCCCAGCACAAGCATTGGTGAATGGCTATCTGACGAAAGAATCGTATTTGTCAGCGGAGAAATCGCCGCAGATATGGCGGAAAACATCATCGCTCAATTGCTTTTTTTAGACGCGCAGGCACCCGGAAAAGACATTTATTTATACATCAATTCTAGCGGCGGTGACATCACCGCAGGGCTGGCAATGTATGACACAATGCGCTCTTTGCGCTCCAATGTGGTCACTGTTTCCTTAGGAGAAGCCAGTTCTATGGCAAGCCTATTGTTAGCAGGGGGCACCAAAGGAAAGCGCTTCGCTCTACCCAACTCGCGCATTATGATTCATCAGCCCCTTGGAGGAACTTGGGGGCAAGCGAGTGAGATCGCGATCGCGGCAAAAGAAATCTTGTACTTACGAAGTGTGCTAAATCGTCTGCTAGCTGAATCTACCGGTCAACCGTTAAAGCGGATTGAAGTGGACAGCGATCGCGATTTCTATCTGTCGGCTGAGCAAGCAAAAGCCTACGGAATTATTGACAAAGTTGTTTCCAAACTGCCCTCAGCGTCTCGACCTTAAGCCGCACCTTATGAACTTCAATCATTTCGAGTTGCTCCTACTTGCGGAGGATCGAGACGATCGAGACAGGCTATATTAAGTCTGATTAAAGATAGTCAAAATTGCTTTTCACGAACATCATTGCAATGAAAAAAACAATCGCTATATTCGCTGGGGCGTTGTTGTTTGTGCCTTCAGCAATTGCCCAAGCTCAACCGCCAAGCCAAACATTGATCACTCAAGGAATATCATCTCCAGGAGCGAACGGATCAGCTAGCCCATTGGAGCTACAGCAGTTTGCCCAAGCGATCAAACAACTGAGAAAAGTTGAGATGGAAATGCAGCAGAAAATGGGTGAAGCGCTCAAAGAAGAGGGATTATCGCCCCAGAGGTTTCAGGAAATTGGAGAAAGACAGAATAACATCAACGCTTCCTCGACGGCAGATATTTCAGTCAAGGATCAGCAGCGATTTGACAAAGCTTTAGCCAAGATCAATCAAATTCAGCGAGATGCAGTCCCCAAGCAGAACCGAGCCGTGACGTTTCAAGGGTTGACGCTAGAACGATTTAACCAAATTGGACGAGCGATCGAGCGAAACCCGACGTTGAAACGGCAGTTTCAGGAAAATCTTTAATGCTCTCATACCCCTGCCCAAGAACTAACACAAGGGCACTTTCCTTCTTGCCTTTTCCGATTTTACGTCATCAACATCAGCATCTAATTTATCAAGAATTTAATTGACCAGCCTCATTGATTTCATATCCTTTAGAGATCTTAATAAAACATAGATTTTAGGCAGAACTTTAAAAGATATGCACCACAATAGCTTTATTTTCTGAGTAAAACGGATCAAAGTTAAAGTGAATTAAAAGGATGAATATCAGCTTGGTATTCATCCTTTTTTGTACAGGAATTTTGGTAAGAATTCAGGTGCTGTGGACTTGACAAATCGAGACAGATGAGTAGTGTAACAGTATGAAGCCTATCAACCTTCCTCCCCTAGCTGAGCGCGAGAAACTGTTAGAAACGCCGAGCGAGGCGCTGGTGGAGCTGATTTTA
>JBGSWI010000183.1:0-13620 GCA_041752515.1 Leptolyngbyaceae cyanobacterium
TCTTTTGCAGTTCTTCCCACAACGCTACAATCAATGCATCTTTTGCCTCATCTGTGAGTTGCTTTAGGTCGGGAAGTTCTGTCATACCCTCACTCTATCCCCTTTGCAGATTTTGTCAATTTACCCCAGTTGAGCAATTACCAAATTTGTTTGGGGTTGCAGTGCGCTCATCAAGGCATTCGGCTAGGAGGCAGCGATCGCCTCTATCCTGTGATTCACTGCGATATTAAACCCAGCAACATTTGGGTCGTTCCCGATCCCCTCATTGGCGAACGAGTAAAAATTTTGGATTTTGGCATTGCGAAACTGATGACTGACGAAACTGGGACGGGTGGTTCTGTCGGGGGCACGCCTCAGTATTGCTCACCTGAACAATGGGAAGGAAACCCCGAACTTGACCCGCGATCGGATATTTATAGCTTTGGCACCGTCATGTTTGAGATGATCACCGGGCGATCGCCGCTTCATCCCATACCTTACAGTAAAGACGGCTGGTATCGTGCCCATCAAGATCAGGTGCCCGCTAAATTCTCTGCCGTTTCTCCTGATTTAGAGTTGCCTGCTGCTTTAGAAGCCTTAGTGCTGAGTTGTTTGGAAAAATCCTCTGAAAATCGCCCCGACTCAGTTGAGAAAATTTTGCAGACTTTGAAAACCATAGGTCAACCCTATGGAGCTTACCTATCAATCCATGCGGCTGCGCCAGTACCCCAACCGCTCCCGGTTGATCTGGAGGCAACGATCGCTAAACTGCGTGATGCGAATCCGCTGCCCATGTTTCCCAAGGAGATTTCCTTAGAAAGGGTTTTGGTGAAGCCGCTCTCAATTAAACAGGAAACATTGGCGATCGTGGGCAGAGTGCTGCCTGAAGGGGTAATCCGCAGGCTGCAAATTCATCAGCTTTATACGGTAATAGTGCCAAAATTTCTTCATATCCCTTATTCCTACCCGTTGTTGCTGTGGCAAACCGTTGCTCACACCCCCGGCTTTAAGGTTCTTTGGATTCCTTACTATCTCGACCTAAAAAAGGCTGCGGATTTGGAACTGATTCGATTGTTGTGCCAAAAAAAGCGCTACCAGTTGATGTTGTTTGATCGGGAAGCACCCCACTGGTGTTCCTACAGCACTGTTATTAAGCTCACGTCTGAACAACGGTCAGAGCTACAGCAATGGGCGATCGCGGCTCAGTCGCAAGTTGCAGTCGGTTCACCTCAGAACAGTAAAAGGCTGTTAGAACAAGAATTCCAACAATTGCAGCCCAGGATTGAACAGCAATTTAGAGACGGCTCTCCATAAACTCTTCAAGTGGCGTTGTCTCTGGAGTTTGCTGTGGAGTTTGCTGTGGAGTTTGCTGTGGATGAGTGGGGGGCTGCACCAAAGGGAGCGTAATAATAAACGTTGAGCCTTTATTTTCTCCCTCGCTGCTCCGCTGTACCGTGCCGCCGTGGAGTTCTACCAAGTGACGGACGATCGCCAGCCCCAACCCCAAACCGCTGTGGGTGCGGGTGGTGGAGCTATCTGCTTGACGAAAGCGATCGAACATAAAAGGGGCAAACTCTGGATCAATGCCTCTACCCGTATCCACAATCGCTAGCTCAATATCAGTTTGGCTGCGTCTTAGCGAAAGATTAATCTGCCCATGTTCGGGAGTGAATTTGACAGCATTGGATAGAAGATTCCAAACGACCTGCTGCAATCTTTCGGGGTCTCCCAAGATTTTTCCGAGGGTCTGTTTAAATAAAAACTTAATTTGAATGTTTTTGGCGGCGGCTGATGGGTGAACAGTTGCGATCGCCGATTGAACGGTGTCAATCAAATCCATTGATCGAATATTTAACCGCAGCTTACCCCGAATCATTTGAGAGACATCTAGCAAATCTTCTACCAGTTGCGCTTGGGTGATGGCGCTTCGCTCAATCGTTTCCATTGCCCGCGCTGTTGTCGCTTCGTTAAACTTGCGAGTATTGAGGAGCCGAGTCCAACCGAGGATGGCGTTGAGGGGCGATCGCAATTCATGGGACAGTGTCGCAAGAAACTCATCTTTCAACTGATTCGCTTCTTCAGCTTTGCGATAAAGTTGAGCATTTTCAATTGCCAACGCCGCCCGCATCGTGAGGTCTTGAATTAAGGTTACGTCTGCCTGAGCATAATGACGACCTGACTCTGCGGTGACAAATCGAATCACTCCAAATAGTTGCTGACGCACAATCAGCGGCACTACGATACAAGACTGCAATCCCAAGTCTTGTAAAGGTTGAAAATGCTCTGCTTTGGCAGTGCAGCTTGCTCGGAATGAACTGGGTAGATCAGCCATCAAAACGGGCTGCTGGGTTTGCATGACTTGCCCCGCGCCACAATTGCTACTGCTCATTGGATACTGCCGCGCTAGGCTCCAACCCAAATCAACCTTGGCAGAATCGGCGTGGAAGACCACTGAAGGGTAGGTTGAGCCACTGCTGTGAACTCGATAAATCACACACCAGTCTGCTAAGTAGGGAACGGCTAAATTGGCTAGGGTTTGTAAAATAGCTTCGCAATTCAGCGAACGAGCCAACACTTTGCTAGCCTCTGCCAAAAAGCGTAGGGATTCTTCTGCCTTTTGCATTCTCACTAATGCCTTTACAGTGGCAACCAGTTCAATTGGCTCAACCGGTTGCGCTAAATAAGCATCCGCCCCACTATCTAACCCCTGTGCCTTATCGTGCCCTTGGGTGAAATGGGCAGATAAATGTAAAACTGGAATTGCGGCAGTCTTAGGATTTGCTTTGATCTCTCTACAGACCTCAAAGCCGTTCATACCAGGTAGCTGCACATCTAGGATAATCAAATCAGGGGGGCAGGAAGCAAGAGTTTGTAGTCCTTCCTCCCCGGTTTCAGCGGCTTTCACCACAAAGCCAGCTTTCTGCAAAATACGCGCAACTCCGTAGCGGCTGAGTTCATCATCATCGATGTGTAGAATAGTCAATCGCGATTCTGGCGCATTGTCACTCATCTCGATATTATCAAACTAAAACTATTGGACTATGACTGACTGCAATGGTCACTATCCAGGTTAGTTAATTTCCAAGCGATCGCGCTCTATCCATTGACAGGGATTAATAAGAATTAGGCAATGGGCAGTGCGCGATCGCCCCACGGTTAAACTGATACCGTTTTGAGTTTTGAGTTTTGTTCGCGTTCGCGCAGCGTGTGCCTTGCACTCAGCGTCTCCGTAGCTTTGGCTTCCCGAAGGGTAGGAGATATTTTGAATGGTAACAGCTTTACTCAGTCACGGTTTCAAGCTCCGATCGGTTTCAAGCTCCGTTTAAATGGGTGTGACCATAATTGCTCTTGCATCAAGCTGATCCAATAGTTCCGCTACGCTCAATCTCCTAAACTCTGGGGGTTAAGCGCAACTGCCCCCCGCCCTGTAACTATCAGAGGTTACTGCCCACCAGAGAGACGGGGGACAGGAGGGCGAACATTTGGCTTGCTGCTGCCTGCGCTAGCACTGCTCTTACGCTTTGCTGTTTTTGGAGAGGAAGGTTGGGCAGAGCGAGATTTAGACTGCCCTCCTCTGCCAGGTTGCTGTCGATTTTGGCGACCATTTTGAATGGGTTCAGGTTTAGCGTGCAAATCTGGCTCAAATCCGGTCACAATTTCTCTGGGCAATTGTTGCTTAATTAACCGCTCGATCGCCCCCAATAATTGATGCTCATCGACGCAAACTAAGGATGAGGCTTCCCCATCGGCTCCAGCACGACCTGTGCGCCCAATGCGGTGAACATAGTCTTCCGGGGAATTGGGTAGTTCGTAATTGACGACGTGCGGTAAATCAGTAATATCAATCCCACGAGCTGCGATATCCGTTGCCACCAGCACTTGTAGGCTAGCATCCTTAAACTTTGCTAGGGCGCGAGTTCTGGCAGCTTGGCTCTTGTTGCCATGAATTGCCATAGCGGGAATACGATCTTCCGTTAATTGCTTCACCAACCGATCAGCGCCGTGCTTAGTGCGGGTAAATACCAACACCTGAAACCAGTTGTGCTGGCGAATCAAGTGGGTGAGTAAGTCGCGCTTGCGTTCGCGATCGACGAGGTAAACCTTTTGCGCTACCGTGTCGGCTGTAATATTGCGCCGTTCCATCTCAATCAAAGTGGGCTGATTCAATAAGCTAGAAGCAAACGCTTTAATTTCATTGGAAAAAGTTGCGGAAAACAGCAGGTTTTGCCGCTGCTTAGGCAAGAGGGCAAGAATACGCCGAATATCTCGAATAAAGCCCATATCGAGCATCCGATCCGCTTCATCCAGCACTAAAATTTCGACCCGCGACAAATCCACAGTGCCTTGCTGAACATGATCGAGCAATCGACCCGGCGTGGCAACCAAAATATCCACGCGGCTTCTTAACTGGCGCACTTGCGGGGTCATCCCCACGCCGCCAAAAATGGTCATTGAGTTGAGCTTCAAATATTTGCCATATGCCCGCACGCTTTCTTCTACCTGAGCGGCAAGCTCACGAGTTGGGGTCAAAATCAGCGATCGAATGGGCGATCGCCCGATCGGCGCATTTCGATTGGGGCTGGTTGCTGATGAGCGGTCTGCCGATAACAGATGCAAAATGGGTAATGTGAAGCCAGCGGTTTTGCCAGTGCCTGTTTGGGCACCTGCCAGCAAATCGCCGCCTGCTAATACCGCAGGAATCGCCTGCATTTGAATAGGGGTGGGGGTGGTGTAACCGCGCTCAGTGACAGCGCGAACAATTTCATCGGACAAACCAAGATTGGAAAAAGACATAGAACTCCGCGAGTAAAACCGCCTACCGCCGTGGGCAGCGTCAGTCTTAGGCGGATAAAAAGGTAAGAAACTTAAATAGGCAACGGTGCAAAGACTGGAAGCGATCGCTGCTACCCAGTATTCTAGCAGGGTTTCAGTAAATTCAGGCGTTGCCGCATTCCTTGCCGGATCTAGCTTGCCAGCATCCATCCTAGGCGAGTCGGTTGCTGATAAACTCGCTTCAGAGTGTTGAGATCTCGCGCAGAAATTTTGGCAGGATTGCGAACCTGAGAAAAGTAGAGCGCATCGGTTTGCTGAGGGCTATGTCCCCAGATGCCAAGCGCATGACCCAGTTCATGACGAGCCGCAGCTTGCAGATAGTCTGCGGCTTGATCGGGGCGAATATAAACCGTCACCCGATGCGACAAAGTTGAAGATTGGTTAGAGGACTCAACGGCAGGCTTTTTGGCGTACAGTTCAAAGCGAGTTTCAGCGGAGCGGGCGCGAAGAATAGGACGTTGACGCTGCTTGTGATCTGGATAGGTGCGATCGACCCTCAGCGCTAATGGCGATCGCGCGATCTGAATATTGGCATCCTCCGCGTGATCAACCCGTTTGAGAGGCAAGTAGACCTCCCATTCTTGCACCGCTTTTTCCACGGCGGCGACCCATGTTTTCGCTCGTTTTGTCGTAAATGGATT
Organism: Leptolyngbyaceae cyanobacterium; assembly: GCA_041752515.1. Lineage (GTDB taxonomy): Bacteria > Cyanobacteriota > Cyanobacteriia > Leptolyngbyales > Leptolyngbyaceae > ULC077BIN1. The sequence continues at coordinate 5,454 of JBGSWI010000183.1, forward strand.
TGCCTGTTCAGCCGCTGTGGGCGGTTCTACATAAACCGTCACTGGAAAGGTTGACCACACCAGATAATTTACAACCACTGCCTGAACTTGATCAAAATAATCGCCTGATTGCTGGGGGTCGTGCCATTGAGCCAGAGTGGGCGGCATAGGATGAACTTGAGCGCTAGGCAAAGTGCCGAATGCTGGAAATGGTTGCGCCGACGATAGGTCTGGAGCATTGGCACCAATAAACCACGAAATGACAAGGGCGATCGCTCCTAGATAAAGCGATCGCCCAAACCATAGAATGCTTTTTTGCTTAGACCTCATAGCGATTAGCAGCGATTAGCAATGGTCTCAGCTATTACTTGACTGGAATCAAATTTGCGCTTAAAACCACCGTTAACCCCATAAAAAATACTGTTAGCACCCAAGTTAAACGATTCAGCGTTAACTCAGCCGTCTTTGTGCTGTTAAAAAGCTGTGCTTGCCCACTTAAGCCGCCTAAGCCATCCCCCTTGGGGCTATGCAAAAGTACCACAATCACCAACCCTAGAGCGGCAGCAGTCCAAACCGCTTTTAGGACAAGATAGAGAGACATAATAAACTCGCGCAAGTAGTGTAGCTTAATCAGTCTAAAAGCAAATGCCTTAAAAGAAAATGCCTTAGGAGATCCAGTATGTCACAAACTCAAGGCAATGTTCGCCAACAAAACACTCAGAGCTTGCCACCCGTTATGGTTGGAAATCGACGCAATCAGCGGACTAACTTGACGGGAGATCGGCTAGGAGTTATCCCAAATTCGAGCGGTAAGAACATCGATCGCCCAGTCATTTCCACAGGCTGAGGCAGTTGCAAAATCTCCAGAATGGTTGGGGCAATATCCGAAAGGCGACCATCATCACGGAGGCTAACATCGGTGCCATGTCCTGGAATTTTGCGCCCTTCTCCTTCGACTAAGATGAAGGGCACTGGATTGGTTGTGTGAGCAGTCCAAGGATTGCCGTTTTCATCCCACATCACTTCGGCATTTCCATGATCGGCAATAATGATAGTAGTTCCCCCCACATGAATGATGCGTTCTAGCAAGCGACCTAAGCAGCGATCGACCGTTTGCAATGCCTCAACTGTGGCATCCATTTTGCCCGTATGCCCTACCATATCGGGGTTGGCGTAGTTCAGCACGATCATGGAGTAAATCTGCTTTTCGACTGCCGCGATCGCAATATCCGTCAACGCCGCCGCAGACATGGCAGGAGCGCGATCGTAGGTGGCTACTTGTGGGCTAGACACCATTTCTCGATCTTCTCCCTCCAAGGGGTCTTCAATGCCGCCATTAAAAAAGTAAGTCACGTGAGCATATTTCTCGGTTTCAGCCGCGCGAAACTGGCGTAGCCCATGTTGAGCAATCACCTGACCCAAAATATTGTTCAGATTTTGGGGTTCAAAGGCAACCAACACCGGAAAGTGGGGATCGTATTGAGTCAAGGTGGCAAAGGCGAGCGGTTGAATCAGTTCTCGTTCAAACCCCTGAAACTGAGGATCAACCAAGGCTTGGGTGAGTTGACGGGCGCGATCGGGGCGGAAGTTATAAAACACCACGCCATCTTCTGGCTGAATCGCTCCCGGCGCAATTCGAGTGGGCAGAATGAACTCATCCTTGATGCTGGCATCGTAAGAAGCCTGCATCACCTCCAACACCGATCGCCCATCCCCATCTCCATCCTGAGTCATCACACGGTAGGCTTTTTCCACCCGATCCCAGCGATGATCTCGATCCATGGCATAGTACCGACCGCTGAGGGTAACAATGCGTCCCACTCCGGCGGTGTCGATATAATCTACGATTTGTTGCACATAGGTTTTGCCAGAATCGGGCAGCGTATCGCGCCCATCCGTGACTACATGGATGCAGACTTCTGTGAGCCTCTGATCCTTCGCCATATCCATGAGTCCAAACAAGTGAGAGAGATGAGAATGCACCCCTCCATCGGAGCAAAGACCAATTAAGTGCAGCTTGCCATTAGTTTGCTTGATGGCTTGACAGAGCTTGACCAGTGCAGGGTTGCTCAGCAGGGTGCCATCTTCTACTGCGTCAGAAATTCGCACGAGTTCTTGGGGCACCACCCGACCGGCACCAATATTGAGATGCCCGACTTCAGAGTTGCCCATTTGACCATCGGGTAAGCCAACAGCTTTGCCAGAGGTCTGAATCGTTGTATGGGGGTAGGCTGCCCAAAGGCTATCGATCACGGGGGTTTTGGCGGCGGCTACAGCGTTACCATCCGCATCTTCACGATATCCCCAGCCATCTAAAATGACCAGCACCACTGGAGAGACGGACGCTTGAGCCATAGAATACTGAGTCCTTTTCGATCAAGTGAATTTCTCCGAAATCATAGCATTGCTCTTGGCGATCGCAGATTGGCTAGAAGACTTTGAGGTTGAATTGTCAGGAAGCCATAACAATTTAATCGGAGGGGATCGCGGTCAAGTGTTTTGAATGACTCCCCCGGCAGCGATCTGTTTTCTAGGGGATGGATTGCATCGATTACGGCGATCGCTTCAGCTTCAACCCTGGGATAAACGCTTAAAATAAGTACACCGACTCAACGGCTTTAAGCTGAATTCATTTTAGGGGAAAAATCTGACATGACCCTAACTACTGCGAAATGGACGCTTGAAGAATATCATCGCTTGGCTGAGGCAGGCATTCTAGACGATCGCCGGGTGGAACTTTTAAAGGAAAACCTTGTAGAAATGGCATTGGAAGGAGAACCGCACGCTGACTCCAGTGATGAGGCGGGAAAGTATCTCACTGGGTTATTCGCAGCGATTAGGACGAGACTATCGATCGCCTCATCCCTACTCCTCAATATTAAAGAAAGGGCGCGATTGCGATGTCATGCTCGTTCAAAATTCGCTTTCAGTCTGCAATGTTGCCATTGGGCAAATCGCGATAAGCTGAATTCTATTAGCGGATTGCGTAATTGTAATGATTCAGAGTTTGCGAGAGGTTCAGCAACAGCAGGGTGCCCAATTTGAGGAAAATTCTCCTGTGCCGATTGATTTCGGCAATGATGTAGACGCGATCGCGGCAGCCCGAAATGGAGTAGCATTGTGCGATCTCACCCATTGGGGCAGACTGCAACTCAGCGGCGCAGATCGGCAAACGTTTCTACATAATCAAAGCACGAACGATCTAAAGACTTTGAAGCCAGGGCAAGGCTGCGATACAGTGTTTGTCACTTCCACCGCCCGAACGATCGATTTAGCCACTGCCTATGTGTTGGAAGATTCCGTGCTGGTGATTGTTTCACCCCATCGCCGAACTCATTTAATGCAATGGCTCGATCGCTATATTTTTTTGGGCGACAAGGTGGAACTCAAAGACATCACCAACGAAACAGCGCTATTGAGTCTCATGGGTTCTCAAAGCCCTGCGCTGTTAAAAAAACTGGGTGTGGATAGCATGGAAACTCCGGCTTACGGCACCCATGGCTTAGTAGAAATTGCTCAGCAGCCCGTGCGATTGATGACGGGCAGTGCGTTGGGGTTAGAGGGCTACAGTCTGATGGTTGGGGTAGATCAGGCGGCGGCAGTGTGGGACGCGATCGCCCAGGCAGGAGCCATACCGATGGGCGATCGCGCTTGGGAGCAACTGCGAATTGAACAGGGTCGCCCAATGCCTGACTCAGAACTAACCGAAGACTACAACGCCGTGGAAGCCTGTCTCTGGCAAGCAATTTCTATCAATAAAGGCTGCTACATTGGGCAAGAAACAATTGCCCGATTGGATACCTATAAAGGCGTGAAGCAGCAGATTTGGGGAATTCGATTGGATATGGCGGTGGCACCCGGAACCCTGATTACCGTGAACAACGAAAAAGTCGGCATCCTCACAAGCCGAACGGAAACGGCTCAAGGCGTATTTGGATTAGGGTACATTCGCACCAAAGCAGGCGGCGTTGGCTTAAAAGTGCAGGTTGGCACGAGTCAGGGAGAATTAGTGGAAGTCCCATTTTTACAACGTGGACGCGAGTAGAGTTGTGGGTTGCTAAGCCCTAACATCGTTCATTTGAGAAAATCAGGGAGGCTAATGCCCTGCTTTTGCAAGAGTTCGCGAACGGGTCCCAGGTTATTCAAGATACCTTCAAGGGGTTTCTGATACTTTGCCAGGGTGTTGTAAGTTTTGATAATCCGTTTGGCATCGAGATGAATTTCATCAGCGGGATAATTCTGGATGATTTCTAAAATTGACACTTGGTTATCCTGGGCAGCAGATTGAACCATAGCAGTTCGCAACGCATCCCGGTTGCCCTTACCCTCATTTTCTGGGGTCTGAATCATCCGACCTAGTTCATCCAACATCCGATCGCCCAAGGGATTATTCAATGCGGTGCTGACTGTGCCACTGCTGATAGCAATCGGCTTGGTCAACACTTGCCGAATCTCCGCCGGGTCGCTTTTACTCATGTCTAAGTAGCGTTCTACCTTTCTAGACATTTCGCCTTTTTCAGCAAAATTCACGAGTTCTGCGACCGAAAGTGATTGGCGCAAAATGCCGTAGCGTACCACCACTTTTTCAGCCGCTTCCGCCGCAGGGGTATGCATCAAAAGAACGGCGCTGGCGATCGCCACTCCCACTGTGCGATGGGTCGTGCGATAGAGCGAAGACATAGAAAATGGCATAACGAAACCCCTAGACCCTAACTTATCAATGTAGACGACGTAGACGACAACTCAATCTGCTAAGTTGCCTATCCACCCTAACAAATCACATCTTGACTTTGAAATAAAATTTCTTTGAGGAATTGAATAACCAGAGGAGATAGGTTTTTGATACAGTTTTGAGTTTTGAGTTTTGTTCGCGTAGCGTCTCCGCAGGAGATATTTTGAGTTTCGAATTGCAGAAGCTTTACTGAGTTACGGTTTCAAGCTCAGATCCGTCGCATCCCCCGTTTAGATGGGTATGAACCTAAAATTAACATCTCTTGAGGCAACAGTTCAAAATACAGGATTGTGCGTCAAATAATTGTGGGGTAAATTGCAATATCGTGCCAACTCCAACAGCAATCCGCTAAATTTGCTCGTTGAGCAGCGGTGGTCTTGAAACCCCTGTGCTGCCAAATCCAATTGAAATAGCTCACCACCAATCGCGTCGTGACCTTCGATTGCTGCCACACTTTGCCAAACTTTCTGTCGTCGTTCGCGTAGCACTCCGCAGGCTGAGCCACTTACCCGTTCAGGATACGCAAAAAGCCCCAGGGAGAGCTGGGGCTTCTTAGTAAATCTCGTTCGCTTAACACCTAAACCTTTGGGCTGCCTTACCGAAAATACTGGCAGGCTGAATTAAAGATTGGATAGATTACTTAAAAAGCCAATCACGCCATGACCTGTGAATGCTTCTAGAGCTAGAAGAGAGACAAAGCCAATCATTGCCATGCGTCCATTGAAGAGTTCAGCATATTGAGTGAAGCCAAACTGAGGCTGGTCAGTGACATACATTTTGGGTTCAACCGCATAGATATTTTGTCTTCCGCCTTCTTCAACCACAACGCCGCTTTTCATGGAAATCTCCTGATTTGCTTTTGTAACCTTATGTAAACAAATATATCAGACATTGTTACAAAGTTGCAACATTATTTTAATAATTGAATCTAGGGCTGCTGATTTCCCCCAAGGACAGGCAATTACGATGGCTCTAAATTTTCCCGCCGCCAGTAGGCTTGCACCAGGTGAATTTCGTCGTACCCATATACTTCTCCCAAATAATCGCGAATCTGACGGCGTGAGTCTCCGCCCACAGCGGCGATCGCGGATAAAATTTTCTCTTGGCGATCGAGCGGCACTAGGCTATTGAGGGGAATATCATGATCCATTTCAATCAACTCTGCGAGGTGGGTCATCACCGTACTCATCCGCAGGTTGCGCTGCTCGGCAATTTCAAACGGTTTTAGACCCTGCTGAAAAAGCTGCAAGGTGAGCCGATGAGTATCGGAGGGAGCGCGATGGGCTGGGCTGGGCAGAGGTAAACCACTGGGCGAAACAGTCGATGCAGAAGGCGTTAGGGAAAGCCCTTTTTCGACCCGAAACGCACGAATTTCGGATAAGAAAACATCGCCATATTGGGAAAGTTTGCGGCTCCCTACGCCGGAAATTTGGGAAAATTGAGCATTGCTTAGGGGCTGCTGCTGTGCCATTAAACGTAGACTGGCGTTGGCAAACACGACATAGGGCGGCACGGATTGCTGGTCGGCAAGGCGCTTCCGCAAACTTTGCAGTCGTTGGAACAGCGCTTCGACATTCTCATCGGTTTCGCTGCTGGTTTGGGCTGTGGCAATGCGACCGGGTGCCACGGCAACACTCACCGATCGCTGTTTTCGCAACACTTCCCAACTCAATTCATTGAGCTTCAACACCGAATACCCATCGCTGCTTTCGTCTACTAAGCCCTGATGCACCAGCGATCGCCCCAACATCCGCCACTCCTCAGCGCTGCGATCTTTGCCGATCGCATAAGTAGACAGTTTTTCATGCCCGTTTTGCAGCACCCGTTGACTTTTGGAACCCCGCAACACGTCCACCACATAGCCCATACCAAACCGTTCTCGCACCCGCGCCACGCAAGAGAGAAACTTTTGGGCTTCAATGGTCCAGTCTTCCACCGGCTTAGGATTGCAGCAATTGTCGCAATTACCGCAGTTGCCCGGAAACGCTTCACCAAAGTAGCCCAACTGGATAATTCGGCGACATTCCGTCGCTTCCGCATAGCTAACCACCCGGCGCAATTGTTGGCTAGCAATCCGCTGCTCATCTTCCAATGGCTCACCCGTGGATGGATCAACCTTTTGGCTAATCAAAAACTCCACCGTTTTAATATCGCCTGCCCCATAAAACAGGATGCAGTTAGCAGGTTCATCATCTCGCCCCGCCCGCCCCGATTCTTGGTAATAGCCTTCAATGTTGCGTGGCAAATCGTAATGAACCACAAAGCGCACATCCGGCTTATTGATGCCCATGCCAAAGGCAACGGTGGCAACCATCACCTGCACGTCGTCTCGAATAAAGCGGGTTTGATTTTCGGTGCGGGTTTCGGTCGCCAGTCCCGCATGATAGGGCAATGCTTGAATCCCGTCGTTTTGCAGTTTCAACGCCAGTTCATCGACTCGTTTGCGGCTGAGGCAATAAACAATGCCAGACCCCGGATTTTTGCGTGCGATTTGTAGCAGTTCGTCGTAGGTTTGTCGCTGTTTGGGGCGCACTTCATAGTAAAGATTGGGACGGTTGAAGGTCGCCAGGTGAACGACGGGATTTTGCAGATTGAGTTGCTCTACAATGTCGTGCCGCACTCGCTCGGTTGCCGTTGCCGTCAGCGCCATCACCGGAACCTGGGGATAGCTGTGGCGCAACTGCTGCAACTGGCGATAATCTGGGCGAAAATCATGCCCCCATTCTGAGACGCAGTGGGCTTCGTCGATCGCAATGCTTGACACATAAACCTGCGACAGCCACTCACTCACCCGCCCGTCACCCAGCAGTCGCTCTGGGGCAATATACAGTAGTTTTATCGTGCCTTCCACCACGGCGCGTTCTCGTTCCCGCAGTTCTGCACCGCTGAGGCTGCTGTTGAGAAAGGTGGCGGCAATGCCGTTATCTTGCAATGCCTGCACCTGATCTTGCATCAGGGCGATCAAGGGCGACACGATGATGCTTAATCCGGGTTTCAGCAAAGCCGGAAGTTGATAGCACAAGGATTTGCCGCCACCCGTGGGCATAATCACTAGCACATCCTGGTTTTGCAGCGATTTTTCAATAATCTGGCGCTGCCCCGGTCGAAAGCTGTCGTAGCCGAAATAGTGCTTGAGGGCGTGTTCTAGGGAGGAAAATTGGGTCGCGATCGCAGACTGAGTGGACATTGGCGAATTACGAATTACGAGTGGCGAATAACAAATGCTAAATCCTTAACCCCTGTCCCCTAATTCGGAACTTTGAAGAGGAAAGATCGTCGGGAGGAGTACACGCGATCGCGCCCATTTAGAATACTCTAGCTGAAGCAGAATCAACCGATTAGAGGACAATTGAGTCCTGTATCCATGCGGTATGATGATGACTTCTTAATCTTATATAGGTCTTCCTATATAGGTTTTTATAGCTATTTAATGTCGTAAAACGTGTTTTAATTGCC
>JBGSWI010000184.1:0-29989 GCA_041752515.1 Leptolyngbyaceae cyanobacterium
TTTTGCAGTTCTTCCCACAACGCTACAATCAATGCATCTTTTGCCTCATCTGTGAGTTGCTTTAGGTCGGGAAGTTCTGTCATACCCTCACTCTATCCCCTTTGCAGATTTTGTCAATTTACCCCAGTTGAGCAATTACAACGTTAACCCTTCGCTCTCAAGCGATCGCCAACACCCAGTCCTTGTCTGGCACGATTCGTCCGGTTGATCAGGCAACTTTATCCACACGAGTCATGGGACGGATCACCCAGTTGTCGTTAGAGTCGGGCGATCGCTTCCGCAAGGGCGATATCCTTGCCCGGATTGATGTCATGGATATGGCGGCTCAGACCAACCAAGCCCAGTCTGCGGTTGCTCAAGCCCAGTCTACAGTCGCTCAGAGACAAGCCGACTTGTCTCGGACTCAAGCAATGCTCAACCAATACGAGTCGCAGAAAATTGAAGCTCAAGCGGCACTACAAATGGCGAGAATTGATCAAAGCCGGATGTCAAAACTTCGGGCAGAAGGGGCAGTTTCTCAAGAGCTTCTGGATCAGGCAAATACAACTCTAGCGCAGGCAAAGGCGAAGGTTGCACAGGCAGATGCCGGGATTCGACAAGCCCAAGCGGCAACCTCTCAATCTCAAGCGGCGATTAGTCAAGCACAAGCGGCAGTGAACCAGGCAAAATCCGGTGTAACCTCAGCTTCGGTCGGTGAAAGCTACGGAACCGTGATCGCTCCCTTTGATGGAGTCGTGGTGCAAAAGCTTGCCTACGAAGGGGAAATGGCGGCACCCGGAACGGCATTATTGAAAGTTGAAAATCCAGACAGACTGCAACTGGAGATCGCTGTACCCGAAGAGAACTTACGGTTTGTGCATGTCGGTCAACCCGTCAAGGTACAGGTAGATGCCGCCAATCAAACCTTAAATGGAACCATTCAGCAAATTGTTCCAGCCGCAGATGCGACCTCTCGGAGTTTTCTGGTCAAGATTCCCCTCAATAATTCTGGTCGCCTCATTTCCGGGATGTTTGGTCGCATTGCCTTACCAGTCGGGGGCAAACAAGAAACGATTCTCATCCCCACCAATGCCCTGATGCAACGGGGGCAATTACAGGGGGTGTATGTGGTCGAAGCCACCGGCTCTCAATCAACGGCAGTTTTGCGCTGGGTGAAAACAGGGCAAGAGCGAGAGGGGCAAGTAGAAATTGTTTCAGGCTTGATGACGAGCGATCGCATCATTACCAGCAACATCAATCAACTCAGCGATGGACAGCCGATCGCCATTCGGAAATAGAGGAATCAAGAAATGATGCACAACGAACCGAATGGACATCAATCTCCATCCTCAAATTCCCACAGGTTGGGGTTTGTGGGTCACTTAGCCCAAAAATTCATCGACTCCAAACTGACCCCCCTGATCATTCTGGTGTCGCTGCTGTTGGGGATTGGAGCAACGTTGATCCTGCCACGGGAAGAGGAACCGCAAATCACCGTACCCATGGCAGATGTATTTGTGCAAATGCCGGGAGCCTCGGCTAAGGATATAGAACAGCGCGTAACGGCTCCCATGGAGAAGTTGATTAAAGAACTGCCCGGTGTGGAATATGTTTACTCCACCTCTCGTTCCGGTTTATCTCTGGTGATTGTGCGCTTTTTGGTCGGGCAAAACACCGAAGATTCTGTGGTGCAGCTTTACAACAAGCTCTATGCCAACTTTGACAAGATTCCACCGGGTGCCTCTCAACCCTTGATCAAGTCGAGGTCAATTGATGATGTTCCAATTCTGACGTTGACGTTATGGGGTGAGCAGAGTACAGGAGCCGAATTACGGCAAATTGCGGCTCAGTTAGATGAACAAATCAAGCAAGTGCCGGATGTTTCCGAAACGACGCTGATCGGGGGACAGAAGCGGCAACTCCGAGTAGACCTCAATCCAGCAAGGCTGAATGCCTATGGCTTAACTCCCCTAGAGATCTCAAAAGCCTTGCAGTCTCAAAACACTGAACTTGCCAGCGGGGCGTTCAACCAAAATAATCAATCGTTTTTGGTCAGAACTCAGAGCTTTATGCGATCGGCAGAAGATGCCAAAGGACTTGTCGTTGCCGTTGCCAACAATCAACCTGTGTATTTGCGTGATGTGGCAACCATCACCGATGGTTCAGAAGAACCTGCCAGCTATGTCTTTTTTGGACAGGGAAAGCAAACCGAAACAAATCAGAGAAACCCACAGCAGTCTACTGGTGAAACCGAAGCGGTCACGATCGCGATCGCCAAACGCTCTGGAGCCAATGCGATTCAAGTCTCGCATCATGTATTGCATAAACTCGATCAAATTAAACACAACTATATCCCAAACACTGTTCATCTAACCGTCACACGAGACTATGGTGAGACCGCCGCCGAACGGTCTAACGAGTTGCTGTTTCATATGCTGATCGCGGTCGGTTCCGTGACGATGTTGATGTGGTTTGTCATGGGCAAGAAAGAGGCAATAGTGGTGGCAGTCTCGATTCCTGTCACCTTGTCGCTCACCCTTGCCAGCTTTGTGTTTTATGACTTTACGCTGAATCGAGTCACTTTCTTTGCGCTGATCTTCTCCATTGGAATTCTGGTCGATGATGCGATCGTCGTCGTGGAAAACGTGGGTCGCCATCTCCAGCTACCCGAAAATAAAACGCGCTTGCAACTGTCTGCCAATCGACAACGCACCGTGCAACAGATTGTCTTAGAAGCAGTGGATGAAGTTGGAAATCCTACTATTCTGGCTACCTTAGCGGTGATTGCAGCGATCCTACCGATGGCGTTTGTCGGTGGCTTGATGGGACCTTATATGCTGCCCATTCCGCTCGGTGCTTCTGCTGCCATGATCTTTTCAGCCCTGGTCGCCTTCATTGTGGTGCCCTGGACAACGATGCGGGTGTTTAGCGGTGCCAGTCACTCTGCCCATGGTCATGGGGAAGATACGCTGACTCGGTTATATCGGCGGTTTATGGTTCCTCTGATTCATTATCCGCGTCGGGGAAACACGTTTCTGGTCGCAACGGTTTTGGCTCTGATCTTAATTGTGGGCGGCATGGCAGGCTTTAAGCTGGTGATTCTCAAGATGCTGCCGTTTGACAATAAAAGCGAATTGCAGGTAGTAGTGAATATGCCGGAAGGCACGACACTAGAGCAGACTGCCAGAGCCACGAAAGAAATGGGGCAATACCTCGCCACGGTGCCTGAAGTGATTCACTATCAAAGCTATGTCGGCACGTCTTCTCCCTACAATTTCAATGGGTTGGTGCGGCATTACTTTTTGCGATCGGGTGCCAATGTGGCAGATATTCAGGTGAGCTTTTTGCCGAAGGGCGATCGCAACCGTCAGAGCCACGACATTGCTAAAGCGATTCGTCCTAAGCTAAAGGAAATTGGCGATCGCTACAGTGCCCGCATCCAAGTTGCCGAAATCCCCCCTGGACCTCCAGTGCTGCAAACGCTGGTGACTGAAGTGTATGGTCCCAACTATCCAGGACAGATTGACCTCGCCACCAAAATTCGTGATTTATACAAATCAACAGATGGAGTCGTGGATGTGGACTGGTATGTGGAAGCGCCGCAGACCGATTATCGCCTGGTGATTGATCGCGAGAAAGCCGCCTTGAACGGCATCAGTTCCACCCAAATTTCCGAAGTTCTACAAATGGCGCTTTCGGGTCAAAATGTGGGGCTACTCCACGATGAAAATGCTCGTGAAGACGTAGCGATTAATCTGCGATTTAGTCAATCAAGTCGTACCAGCCTGGATGATCTAAAAGCCCTTAACCTCAAAGGAGTCAATGGTAATTTAGTTCCCCTAAGTGCTTTGGTGAAAACGGAAACGACTACGGCAGATACCAGTATTTATCATAAAAACTTGCAGCCCGTTGTCTATATTCTGGGTGACGTTGCGGGCAGAGTAGAAAGTGCGGTCTATGCCATGCTCAACCTGCACCCCCAGATTGATAAACTGGTTCCGGCTACTGGCACCAAGGTTCAGACCTATCTGACGGAACAACCCCCAACCACCGAAACTTACGCGATCAAATGGGATGGAGAATGGCAAGTCACCTACGAGGTCTTCCGCGATCTCGGTATTGCCTTTGCAGTGGTGCTGGTGCTGATTTATGCATTGGTAGTGGGCTGGTTCCAGTCATTTATGACCCCACTCGTGATCATGGCAGCGATTCCTTTCTCGCTGATCGGCATTATGCCTGCTCACTGGCTGATGGGGTCATTCTTTACGGCAACCTCAATGATTGGGTTCATTGCCGGAGCGGGCATTGTGGTACGCAATTCGATTATCTTGGTGGATTTTATTGAGTTAAGACTAAAAGAAGGAATGCCCTTAGAAGAAGCCGTGATCGATGCCGGAGCCGTCCGCTTTCGCCCTATGCTGCTCACGGCTGCCGCTGTCGTAGTAGGTTCAGCCATCATTCTCACTGACCCCATCTTTCAAGGCTTAGCCATCTCGCTGATGGCAGGGGAAGTTGCATCTCTGTTACTGTCGCGATCGGCGGTTCCCATTCTCTATTACAAACTCTGGCGCGATCGCAAAGGTAATCAGAAAAAGACTAATGTTGAGGTCGATCAACCCGGTGTCAAAATCACGAGTGGTGAGATGATGGGATGACGCAGGGATGGGACTTTTCACCCACCTATGATCTAGCCCATTTCATCTATCACATCCACTTATCCTTCTACTCTCCTACCCTCAAAACCTCATGGAACCCATTCATATTTCCTACTTTTCCGATGTTCTTTGCGTTTGGGCTTATATTGCTCAAATTCGCCTGGATGAATTGCAAACTACCTTTCAAGACAAGATTGCGATCGCGCCACACTTCGTCCCGGTCTTTGGCAATGCCCGTGAAAAACTAGAAAATCGTTGGCGCGATAAGGGTGGCTTCAAAGCCTATGGCGAACATATTCACGCCGCCGTTAAAAAGTTTGATCACGTCACTGTTCATCCCGATATCTGGATTAATGTGGCACCACCCTCATCGACATCCTGTCATTTGTTTCTTCACGCCATTCAACTGCTGGAAATGAAGGGGATCGTTCCAAAATCAGAGAAAGTGTTTGAAAAAGCGATCTGGGCGTTTCGGGAAGCGTTTTTTACCAAACTGGCAAATGTTTCTGATCGCAAGGTGCAGTTTGCTCTTGCCGAAGAGTTAGGACTGCCGATCGCCGCGATTCAGGAGCAGATTGATAGCGGCGAGGCATACGCTCAATTCTCTAAAGACTTTGATTTGGTGAAGGAGCATACGGTGTCCGTTAGCCCCACGTTGATTTTTAATGAGGGACGACAACGGCTCAATGGCAATGTGGGCTATCGAGTCATTGAAGCCAATATTCGGGAGTTGTTGCACAATCCCCCCGACGAGCAATCTTGGTGTTAGCCGTCGTGGAAACCCAACCCCAACAGGCTGCCCAACGACTAGGTTTAGTGACCCGTGCGACAGACCTGCCGCAACCGTTGGTTAGACCCTGAACATTGACGCTTGTAGAAATCATAGGAGTTTTAGTAACTTGATCTTAATGTCTGGGATGATAGCGATTCGGATTGTCACCGCGATCGCGTGATCCAGATTCGCAGTACGATGAGGAGTGCAAAATTAGGGATTTCGACTCAGAAGCTATGCCTCAAGCTTGTGTAATTGGTCTGGGAAAATCAGGAATGGCAGCAGCCCGATTGCTCAAGCGTGAAGGGTGGCAAGTGATCGTCAATGATTCTGGCAGTTCAGAAGCACTGCACCCACAGCAGCAGCAGTTAGAGTCTGAAGAGATTGGGGTTAACTTAGGCAGTTTTTTCGATCCTGACGCGATCGCGCCTAGGTTAGTTGTGGTCAGTCCGGGGGTGCCGTGGGATGTGCCGGGACTGTTGCGCTGTCGTGAGTTGGGGATTGAAACCATTGGTGAAATGGAACTGGCGTGGCGCAGTTTAAGAGATATTCCCTGGGTGGGCATTACCGGAACCAATGGCAAAACGACGACCACTGCATTAACGGCAGCAATTTTTGCAGCGGCAGGGCGATATGCGCCAGCGTTTGGCAACATTGGCTATGCGGCGTGTGAAGTGGCGTTGGCAGCAAAACGACCCGATTGGGCGATCGCTGAACTCAGCAGCTACCAAATTGAAGCGTCTTCTTCTATTGTGCCTAAAATTGGCATCTGGACGACCTTCACCCCCGATCATCTCAGTCGGCACAAAACCCTAGAGCGGTACTACCACATCAAGGCGCAACTGTTAGCGCGATCGCAGGTGCAAATCTTCAACGCCGATGATCCCTACCTGCACAATATCGGCAAATTGATGGCAGAACCCGTGCGATCGGATGCCTGCTGGACGAGTGTGCAAGGTCGGGCAAATATCCCTGGAAACCCGGAGCTAGGCGTTTATATTGAAGACGGTTGGGTGAGAACGCCAGCGGAATTAATCTTGCCAGCCAGCCTATTCAAAATGCCTGGAGGTCACAATCAGCAAAACCTGTTGATGGCAGTCGCCGCCGCTCGACTGGCAGGAATTGATAAAAAAGCGATCGCCGAAGCCGTAGCGAGCTTTCCAGGCGTGCCTCATCGGCTGGAATACATTTGCAGTTGGCACACCATCGACTTTATTAATGACAGCAAAGCCACAAATTACGATGCGGCTCAAGTAGGGCTAGCTGCCGTCAAAAGTCCGGCAATTTTGATTGCCGGGGGCGAAGCCAAACAGGGAGACGATCGCGCCTGGATTGCCGCCATTCACCAAAAAGCAGCGGCGGTGCTGCTGATTGGCAACGCTGCTCCCACGTTTGCGAAGCGGCTGGACGAGGCAAACTATTTCAACTACGAAATTGTGGAAACGATGGAGCGGGCGATCGCGCGATCGCGGGAATTGGCTCCTCAGTTAGGGGCGGCGGTAGTCCTACTCTCACCTGCCTGTGCCAGCTTTGATCAGTATCCAAACTTCGAGCAACGCGGCGATCACTTTCGCCAGCTTTGTCATGAGGGGGAATAAGAGATAAAAGTTTTGAGTTTTGTAAGTCCTTCGGACTGGCTTTGCCAACACGAAGCGTTGACCCAGGAGATATTTTGAGTTTGGTTCGCGTCAGCGGTGCTTTGCGCTTTTGAGTTCCAAGAATTCACCTGAGACCTGACACCAATTTGAAATTGAAACGCGACAGGTGATCTTCTGGAAGCGGCAATGTTTCTTGGTCTCGCAACTCAAAACTCAAAACTCAAAACGGTATGACATCCGAAACCTGATTTCTACTTCTCTGGCTTTTGCGTGCTTTCTTCAATATCTGAGAGAGTTTGCAGTACCAAACGCTTTGCTTCAAGTTTCCAGCCGTAGCGCTGAAGGGCGATCGCCAATCCACCGGCAATCACAGTCACAATCAGGTCTAACGGTTGCAGCATGGAGATGCCAAATAGTAGCCCTAAACCCGCAATGCCCCAAAAAGGCAGAGCCACTGTCTGCCGTTGGTCAACGATGATTTGACTAATTGGGTCAGTGGGCATCTCTGCCGCTAAGGTTTCTTTGATCTGCTTTTGCTCCCTCGCGCTGACGGACAACCCAATTTTTCGGCGCAGTTTTTCTAATTTTCGGGCATCGGTGCTGTATTGGGTCAATTCATCTTCTGCCATCATGATCAAGCGTTCATATTGTCCCACGGTCAACCCCTTGCGCTTACACCATTGTTTACTCACGTGTTTCTAATTATCTCACTCAAGATCCTCAAACCAAAAGACTCTTAACCAAGCGCCGAAAGTGGAAGCGATCGCCCAGAGCCTCAGAATCGTGTCAATGGAAACTGGCACAAGCGCCATGCCTGAATTTGAGTTCACGAGTATTTCTAGATCAGTCAGACTGTAAGTAATTCCCTTAATCCGGTGGGTACCGTGTGCCCCGTTGAATGATGACTCGCCAATTTTTACGCTTTTTCAAGTACCTCAATTTAGCAACGGTGAAAGAGGTCGTCGTCTCTACGGGAAATCAACGCCTGCCTGGATTGGCAGCAGAGATCGCCTATAATGCTGCGTTGGCGATGTTTCCGGCAACCCTGGCATTGCTCACCGCGATCGGCTTGGTGGGGTCTTCTCAGACAGCCTTTAGCGAGATGGCAAAACAACTAAGCTGGATCGCTCCAGCGGAAGTATTAGAGATTATTCAACGATTTATTCAAGAAGTGAGTCCAGGTAGCAGTCGCAGTTTGCTATCCATTAGTTTTTTGGCAGCATTATGGGCGGCATCTGGAGCGGTTAGCTCCACGATGAGCGCGCTGGATCGCATCCACCAAGTATCCTCCCGGCAACTGCGCCCTTTTTGGAAAGCTAAGATTGTCTCACTTATTTTGACGGTTGGAACTATTTTGCTGCTGGTTGCCGCTTCTACAGTCGTGTTTGTTAGCGATGTGATCATTAAAATTGTGGTAGCCCAAAGCGATCAGATTGTAGAAGCGGTGGCAAAACGTCCCAGTTTTATGGAGCCTCAAATACTCCGAGCATGGCAAAAATTGAGTATGCCGTTGGCACTGAGTATGGTGGCGATCGCCTTTGCATTTATTTATCGATTTGGACCGAGCCGTTGGTATAAAGGCACGCCAATGTTGCCAGGAGCCTTTCTAGCAACCCTGGCATGGGCAGTCTGCTCCAAGTTGTTCAGTTTTTATGTGGCTAACTTTGGAAATTACAACCGCATCTATGGAGCCGTTGGAGCCGTGATCGTGGTGCTGCTTTGGTTGCAGTTAGGGGCACTCACCCTGTTGATTGGAGCGCAACTCAATTTCACTGTTGGCAAAGCGATGCATCAAAAGCTCAACTCCCCCAATAGAGTTCGACCCGATGATTGCTTTACTTATCAAGATCTAGCGAATCGCGCTCAAGACCGCCAGCAGAATAGACGCAATGATCAGCCCCCAGAGAATCCACCCCGGCATAAAGCCTAGTAGCGTCAATCCTCGCAAGATCCAGAGCGACAACGTGAGTGCGGCAACACTCAAAAATACAAGCGTGGTTATTTTAAAGCGTTTAGTCATTATCACTCTCTCTGGTGTGTCAGTTACGGTTTGAGACTCTGCAACCCGCCCAAAATGCCGCCGCCGATCGCAAATAGGGTCAGTGCCCAGGCGATGTAATCGGGAATTTTAGTCACCCAGCCTAAACCCTTTAGCACCACTAATATTGCCAGTATGACCAACGAAATTCCAAGAATATAAAGCCCAATAGTAATAAAAAGACTGAGAAACTTATCCACGGCAAACTTTGTACTTTCAAAAATTAACTTTGTAGGAAAACTACGTCCCCATTTGTGAAATTTTCATATCCTTCAGCAGGATCACGCAACACACTGACACAAAATGGGAGTAATCTCTGAGAAAGAGCAGTCTATTTAAAGTACTTTAATTGATTAAAGCCCACTTAAATTTTTACGTCTTTATCTTTGGCTTTGAACTTAACTGAGGAGTTAAGCATCCATATGGCGACTTCAACTGCACCTAGCTTCAAGAGCGATCGCTCTCTTTCCTTAGGGTTTTCGCAAAAAACCGACTTAGAGATGCTCAGGCAAGGAGATGTTTTACTTAAAACGCGCGCTCATACCGCTTGGGGAGCAGCAGTCACCGCTCAAATGTATTTGTCTATTCCCCGTGATGCGGCTTGGCACCGACTCGTTGATTATCCCCAGTGGGTTCACTATTTTCCAGATATTAACAACAGCTATTTGCTGACCGATGGCTTGCCAGAACCCAGTAGCGCCGCCGAAGTAAAATATAAGCGACTCTATCAAGCTGCTAGCAAAAGTTTTCTATTTTTATCTGCTCAAGTTGAAATATATCTGCGGGTAACCGAAATTTTTCAGCAGCAAATCCAGTTTCAGTTTGAATCCGGCACATTTCATGACTTTTTAGCAGAGTTAACTCTAAAAGACTTTGGGGATGGCACCCTGTTGACCTATGGCGTTCAGGCAACACCGCTGATTCCTATTCCAAGTCTATTTATTCAGCAAGCCATACATTTTGACCTGCCAACCAATATGAGAACAATGCGTCAAGCGCTTTGCAGTTCTTAAGGGTCGGTGGTGGACGGGTCAGGTGACACCATCCAAGGGTGCGGATATTCAGCATTTCTCACATCCATCACAATTCCGTACCAAGCGATGTCTCCGTTGGTTCGACGTTTTGGGCGAGAATTGCCCTGGAGCCATTTCAACTTGCCGGATGGCGTGATAATCCGCCACTCGTGCTTAAACACAGTCAGGGTTTCGGCACTATGGGCGACTGCCGCTTGATAGGCAACTACATCATCCGGATGAATGCAGCGCAACAGGGTAGAGGCATTGTGAAGAACATCAGCCACGGA
Organism: Leptolyngbyaceae cyanobacterium; assembly: GCA_041752515.1. Taxonomy (GTDB): domain Bacteria; phylum Cyanobacteriota; class Cyanobacteriia; order Leptolyngbyales; family Leptolyngbyaceae; genus ULC077BIN1. The sequence goes on from JBGSWI010000184.1 coordinate 10,346, forward strand.
TAGTTCATGAATTTCTTCGATCGCCACGCTCATATATTCAAACCAAACCCGCCCATCTAACGACTGCACCACCGTATAAATATTGCCTGGGACTGTCGCTGATAGCTGCTCAAATCGGGCTTCAATTAATTTACGATCGGTGATATCCAGGCTAGTGCCTACCATGCGAATCACCTGCCCGATTTCCTTGAAGATTGGCTTGCCGCAATTTTCGGTGTAGCAGATTGAGCCATCGGCGCGAAGAAAACGGAGGTCGATTTTGTAGGAAGTGCCTTCAGCGATCGCGGTTTGAAACACTTGCTTGAACTGATCTCGATCATCAGGATGAATCATTTGCTCAATCTGTGAAAAGGAAGGAACTGCTTGATTAGGAGCAATGCCAAGCATCCGAAATTTTTCTTCGCTCCACCCAGCCTGATCTGGCGCAATCTCTAATTCCCAACTGCTAATATGGGCAACTTGCTGAGCTTCTCGCAGACTGGCTTCCCGCTGTCGCAAATTGTCTTCCATCTGTTTGCGAACGCTGATATCAATGGCAACCGCCGTTACAACCCAGCAATTTCTGATCGGATCGCGCCGAAACGTCACCTGGTCAGAAATCCATCGCAGGGAGCCATCTTTGTGATAAAAGCGATATTCTGCGATAACGGTGCCCTCTTCGTTGGGCGGAATGACACCGGGAGTTTTGTGGCGATCGTCGGGATGCACCCGCGAATACCACAGGCGAGTATCTGCAAATAACTCCTCTGCCGCATACCCAAAGATCCGTTCGTTGTTGGGCGAAAAGTAGTCGTATTCGATTGTGCCATCTAGGTAGAGGTCATAGCTGCAAATGGCGATCGTCGCCGTGTTAAGCACCTGGTTTAGCTTGGCTTCTGATTTTTGCAAGGCAAGCTCTAGCTGTTTGCGATCGGTGATATCGACAGCGGCAATGGTGACCCGCCAGTAGCGATCGGTTTCATCGCGGCGAAAGGTCATATAGTCAACGATCCAGCGCCACTGCCCATCTTTGCGATAAAAGCGATACTCGGCGGTGAAGCCATGGTTTTCTGAGATCTGGCTATAAGTCACAAATAGTTTATCGTGATCATCAGGGTGGACTCGTGAAAGCCACAGGTTAGGGTCTGCCAGCATTTCAGCCGATGTAAAGCCAAACATCCTTTCGTGACTGGGCGAAAAATATTCGTACTGGCAGTGGTCGTAAGGATAAATTTTAAAGCAGCAAATCGCGGCATTGGAGCTACTGAGAATGTCGTTCAGTTTGGCTTCTGACTGTTGCAAGGCGACTTCTAGATGTTTGCGATCGGTGATATCTTTTGCCACCGTCAATAAACAGCGTTGCCCATCTAGTTCAATCAGTTCACACGATACCAGCGAAAATATTTGCTTGCCAGAACGACTGACCAACTGAATCTCCAATCCCTGAAGTTTGCCATTTTCCTCTAAAGCCTGGATCAAGTTCTGGCGTTCCTGTGGGGATGCAATCCAGCTACCCAATTCATCCGCAGTTTTCCCAATAATTTCTGCCCTAGAATATTCCAGCAGGTTAACCAAGCTGTCGTTTACTTCCAAATATTTTCCGCTTGGAAAGCTTCGGAGACTAATTGGATCGGGAGAGGTGCGAAAAATTTTGGCAAAGCGCTCTTCTGATTCTTGCAACGCTTCTTTCACCTCTTCAAAGGACTCTTGCAAGTAAGTGGTCATTTGGTTGAAGGTGTATGTCAAAATTTCTAGCTCGGCGATCGGGCTATGTTCATCCACGGGTTTTTCTAGGCGGTCTAGTGCGAGATCGCGGCTGGCTTGGCTAAGCTCAGAAATCGGTTTGGCGATCCAGTGAGTGGTAACTAACCCTAGGGCAAGTGAGCCAGCTAGGGCGGCAATCATTAGCTGGATGGTGACATAATTGCTGCGATCGATTTCTGCAATAAAATCGGCTTCGGGCACCACCACCACAATCAGCCAATCTAGACCGGCTTTGTCTTTGTAGGGCACCACGCGCACGAAATTTCGCTGGTGGTTTTCGACAAAGCTGAGGCTTTGGGGTTGGGCGATCGCTGTCAGATCACCCAATTCCTGCAAATACTCTGCCGTTGCCTGAGTGAGAAAATTTTGGCTGCTGGTGGCGGGCAACCGAAAACTTTTTGGTTTGTTCAGGTTTTGCTGATTTGGCTTCAGCCTAAACGGGGTTTCCACAGTAGATGTAGCCACCAATTCACCCGATCGCTCTACCAAAAAAGCCTGTCCCTTAGGAGAAATTTCTACCTGCTGTAAGAATTTACTAATTTCTTCGAGATGCAGTTCTGAAACTAATACTCCCTTAAATCTTCCCGTCGGTTCATACAGCGGCGATGCAAAAGAAATCGCCACTCTGGAATTAAACTGATATTGAAAAATGCGACTCCAGGTCGATTTGCCTGCCTGTTTTGCAACCTGATACCAGGGACGAATGCGAGGATCATAGTTGGGTATTTTATTGATCGCTTGCTTGATCTTCCCCTGATCGTTGAGCAAGTAATTATGCCGCAAACCGCGATCGGCTTGCTTCATTCTGGATAAATAAGAACGCCCATTTGCGAGGTGGGCAACGCTAATAAATTCTTGTGCTTCGTTGGCATAGTAAACCGCTGAAACTGAATCTAGAAAGCGATTTTGTCCCCAAAACTGTCGCTGAATTTGCTCGAAATCTTTCAGGTTTAGCAGTCCTGATTCAACTGCATTCAAGTTGATGGTGTTAATCAGTTGCGGCGTTTCGAGATAAGTCCGAATGCGTTCTTGAATGCGATCGCCCACCTGACTGGTTAGCTGAGTTGCAAAGCTGTGAACCGCCGTTTGCCCGTTGCGAAACGACAAATAGCCTGTTAACCCCACTGCGCCAACCACCTCTAGCACAAACGGCAAAATCAGCACCAGCCGTAATGGAATGCCACGTATGCGAGCCGGGAACTGGGGTTTAAGAGCAGGCTTTTCCACGAGAACACCTAAAGTTTAGGGAGGCGATGCATTGAAGCGATCGGGCAACACTCTCTTTAAAGATGCCCAAAACTAAAATGCCTAAAACTTTTCAGCGGTAATAGCTTTAGTTTTCACAGATAGAAAGTCAGAATCTCTTTTGCTATCGGGTTTTGGCAACATTGGATTCGTATCTAAAAACTTCATTTAACATACCGCAGTCTAGGTAGAAATTCATAGCCAATTGTCAAAAGCCGATTTTGAGAAACAAACCGTTTAACTGAAACTGATGCCAATTTAAACGGAGGATGCGGCGGATCTGAGCTTGAAACCATACCTGAGTAGAGCTTCTACAATTCAAAACTCAAAATTCAAAACGGTATGATCACTCGACTAGATCCACAAAGTCGCTGTCTTTTGTCATCACAATAGCTTTTTGGTCTTTTGCAGCCTCAAAGATTTCAGAATCTTCAGCATCTCTTAGCCCAAGGTCACGCAAGGCTATTGCTTCAACCCCAAACGTGCTGGTAATCCAAGTCGCTATTGCCGGAGACAGGTGTGCATCTACCCAGATTGTCATGCCACTAAAACTGGATGGTTAAGTTTCCGCGAAGCATACAGAAATGATGCCTTCAGATCATCTGCTTCAAGATCGGGCATTTCTTCTAAAATCTCTTCTGCACTGAGACCTGCTGCAAACAGATCCAGCACATCTGACACTCGGATTCTCATCCCTCGGATACAGGGGCGACCACCGCACTGCTTGGGATTAATAGTAATTCTTTCAAGTAAAGTTGGCATAGAGCGTATTTCAGTAGTGGTCTTCCTCTAGTATGAACGAGGTTTGCCCACCTGAAACCCTGAAGGAAAGGGGGCAAAGTTCCCACATATATCTACATCATTTACTAAAGCATTCGCTTTGCACGCAGAAATTCTAGAGCAGTCGCTACAACTTCATTCTGCCCAAATCGACTTCCATGACGAGAATCGGATGAATGATAATCGATGATATTGCCTTGATTATCGAAGCTCACAATGAAGTGAGGATGGTCATCATTCGACGGATATTTACCCGCTTCGCGGATCATTCAGTTGTCCACGCTTTGTGACCTTTGCTTCTAATCCATCACCAGCAGATTGCCAACCGCTCATACTCCAACGGAAAAGAGCTATTTCCAATAAATTAGGCGCTTGTCGATTGGATTAAGTTAAACGTCGCAGAATGGACAAACTAGATTATAAAATTGACTCTTTTTTAGGTTTGTAGGTGGAGGCGACGTGTAGTTCCTTGAGTTGTTTGTCATCCACGGTGGAGGGTGCGGTGGTCAGCAGGCAGCGGGCTTGCTGGGTTTTGGGGAAGCTGATGACATCGCGAATCGAGTCTTCTCCTGCTAGGAGCATGACCAGGCGATCGACTCCGTAGGCAATGCCGCCGTGGGGCGGTGCGCCATATTCAAAGGCTTCGAGCAAAAAGCCGAACTTTTCGTGAGCGTCTTCGGTAGAAAGCCCGATGGTTTCAAACACCTGCTGCTGCACGTCGGGTTGATAGATCCGCAGACTGCCGCCGCCGACTTCAAAGCCATTGAAGACGATATCGTAGGCTTGGGCACGGGCGGTTTTGAGGTCATGCAAATCTTCGGGAAACGGTGCGGTGAAGGGATGGTGCAATGCCTCCAGCCGTTTTTCGTCGGCGTTCCACTCAAACATTGGGAAGTCGGTGATCCACAGCAGGTTGATTTTGTCAGGATCGATCAGGTTTTGTTCACGGGCGATCGCTTGACGCAGGCGATCGAGGGTTTTATTCACCGTCGCCGTATCTCCAGCCGCAAACAGCAGCAGGTGACCCGACTGTGCGCCCGTGCGGGTAAGGATTTCCTGCTTTTGCTCGTCGCTGAGGTTATCTTTGATTGCGCCGATCGTATCGATTTCGCCATCTCGGACGCGGATATAGGCAAGTCCCCTCGCTCCAGCGGTTTCCGCTTCTTTAAACAGATCGCCGCCCGGTTTGATTCGCACATTCGAGATCGCATCATTGCCACCGGGAATCGGCAAAATTTTGACGATGCCGCCCTTAGACACTGCATCTGCAAACACCTTGAAGCCGCAGCCCGTGACCACATCCGACACATCCACCAGTTCCAGCCCATAGCGGGTATCGGGCTTGTCGCAGCCGTAGCGATCCATCGCTTCGGCATAGGTGAGGCGCGGGAAAGGCAGGGGCAACTCAATGTCTTTGACCACTTTGAATAGATGCGCCATCAGCTTTTCGTTTAGTTCCAGCAGGGCTTCTTGATCCAAAAAGCTCATTTCCATGTCTAGCTGGGTGAATTCGGGCTGGCGATCGGCGCGCAGATCTTCATCCCGAAAGCAACGGGCAATTTGATAATAGCGATCGCAGCCTGCCACCATCAACAACTGCTTAAACAACTGCGGCGACTGCGGCAATGCATACCACTCATTCGGATTCACCCGTGACGGCACCAAATAATCCCGCGCTCCTTCTGGCGTGGATTTCGTCAGAATCGGCGTTTCCACTTCCATAAAGCCGTGCTCATCTTCGAGATAGCGGCGCAGAGTTTTGATCACCTCATGCCGCAGCCGCAGATTTCGGCTCATGCGCTCCCGCCGAATATCCAAATAGCGATACTTCAAGCGCAATTCTTCCCGCACAGTTTCGCTTTCAGCGCTGGAGATTTGAAACGGCAGCGGCTTTCGCACCGCATTGAGAATCTGAATCTCATCGGCATAAATTTCGATTTCACCCGTGCCCAGTTTGGGGTTGAGCGAATCCTCAGGGCGCTGGGTCACACGCCCCGTAATTTGTACCACATCCTCATTTCGCAGATCGCCTGCCTGAATATAAGACGCAGGGGTACGAGCGGGATCGCTGACAATTTGAACAATGCCCTCGCGATCGCGCAAGTCAATAAAAATCACGCCCCCATGATCTCGGCGACGATCCACCCAGCCGCAGAGGGTGACGGTCTCTCCAATATGTTCGGCGCGGACTTGACCGCAGTAATGGGTTCGCATGGCTGTTGAACGTGAGTTTAGAGGTATGGTTCAGTCTAACGCTCAAGCCCAGGAGAGTTGCAGTCTACCCGGTCACCTGAGCGATAAAGCAAACTTCATTATGCCTGATAGGGGTACATGGCAATCGAGTTTGAGAATTTGGGTGTTGGCGTAGCCGTTCCGGTGGAAAATCACGCTCACTCAAATGCAAAATAAACGTGAAAAGTGGGCAAAACAATATCGGCGGCTGAAAATAGAGCGGTAAGATAATAATGCCAACCTTTCATCCTTTATGCGTGATCAAACCAGCATGAGTGAACTGGATCAACAACTCCGCGAGTTGGTCATTGAAGCCTGCAAGCATCCGCCAGGAAGCGCTCTTCGGCAGCGCAACTTAACGAAGGTGATTCGCATGGTGTCTGCCAAACTGTGGCGGGAGAGCGTTCCTTATTATCAAGATGCAGTGCAGCAAACCTGGGTTTACTTTTGCAAGCACATCTGCGGCAGCTACAATCCTGAATTAGGCAGTGTGCCGGTCTGGTTAAATGCTTATCTAAAATTTCGGCTGCGAGACTTTAGGGATGCTACGCAAAACGACAAAATAAAGCGAGTTCCTTCTCAAATAGAGCGGGATGGCGAGTGGATTGATCGGATTGAAGCTGTTCCCGCTCCACCTCCCACAGAGCCACTCTTAGAAATTGTGGAAGCTTGGGTAAAGGCAGACGCAACGGGCGAATTGAAAAGCCTGCATATTAAAGGACATCCAGAAGTGAATGCTCAGATGTTAATTTTGCGGCGGCTCTCGGAAACCAAGTGGAAAGACCTGGCGGACGAATTTGGCGTGGTTGTTCCCACTCTAAATACGTTTTATCAACGACAATGTGTGCCCCGCTTGCGTAACTTTGGTGAGTCCGAGGGATATATCGATAGTAAGTAAGGTTTCGCCTCGGAGAAAATAAAATGACCCAATCAATCTATGAGTTTGCTTTGCCTTTGCCCATCACCCAAGCCACCCGTCAAACGGCACAAGAGTTTGCTAATCAGCAGCCCAATCCCAATAAAGCAAAGCAGGTGCGGCTAAACACTCTGGCGGTGCTGGTGATGCAAGACTACTTGCAGATTATGGAAATTCCTACTGATTTGACGGCAAGCGATAGCTGGAATCAGGTTTTGCGTTTGTGTGCGGATATGGCGGATTTGCAGGTGACGGGTCTGGGACGGTTGGAATGTCGCCCGGTGTTGCCCAATCAAACTTTCTGCTCGGTGCCGCCCGAAACTTGGGGCGATCGCATTGGCTATGTGGTAGTAGAACTGGATGAAGCCGCAGGATCGGCTCAATTATTAGGGTTTGTGCCCAGGGCTAGCACAGAAGAGTTGCCCCTGAGCCAATTGCGATCGCCCGAAGATTTGCTGGATCATCTAGCAGCCCTGCGCCATCCCCAACCGAGCGTTTTAGTGAACCTGAGCCAGTGGCTTCAAGGCGCGATCGACGAAAGCTGGCAAACCCTAGAAGCACTGTTGAATCCCGCTCCCTTTAGCCCCGCGATCGCCTTTCGTAATCGTCTAGCCACTCAAACTCCCGCAAAACTAATTGATCTCAATGGCATATTGCTTGCATTAGCCATAGATGTGCGACCTCAAGCCAATAGCTCAACCGATATTTGCCTCCAACTGCACCCGCCCACCGACGGCTCCCTACCCATTGGCACCCGATTTGCCATCCTCAATGAAGTCGGCGAAGTGGAGCTAGAAACCATTGCAACAGGCACCGAAGATTTTTTAGAGTGGCAGATTGGTGGAACATTGGGCGATCGCTTCACCATCGAACTCTCCCTCGACCAGGCACAGTTCAGCCAAGACTTCATAATCTAATCTATTCGCCATTGGTACTTCGCCTTTCCCCCCTCGCCCTTCCTTATGGCTAAATTAGTCGTTCTAAAAATTATTGACGGCAGTTTTGAGCAAGGCTTCACCGTCATGCAAGAAATTGGGGAAGAGAACAAACGCCCCTCCAGCACCACCCTCGGAAGACTGCCGCCTCTCCCCGAAATGCCGTTGTATTATAGCCGCTGGAGAGAAAGTTACTGGCGGCTAGAGTCTCGCTATCGGATCACGGTCAAAAAGGGGCAAAAACCAAACGTATCCGTATTAAGCGACTGTGAAAATGCCTCAAAGATGCTGAGGGTAAGGCTTAACACTTGGTTCCTCGCAGAAGGCTATCGCAGCATCCGAGAGAAATGGCTACAGCAGCTATCGCCTGAAGACGAAATCCGCATTTTTATTCAGACCGAAGACCGTCAAATGCGGACTCTGCCCTGGAATTTGCTGGAATTTCTAGAGGACTATCCTCATGCAGAAATTGCCCTCAGTGCGCTGAACCTAGAAGCCCCCCCGCCCAAAAAACGTCCGCCAAAATCCCACGTTAATATTCTCTCCATCGTGGGCAACAGCGACGGAATTAATACAAATGCCGATCAGATATTACTGGATCAACTGCCTCAAACTTATATTGAGCGGTTGGTTGCTCCCGATCGCAAAACTTTGACCGATCATCTTTGGAACACCGCCTGGGATATTCTTTTTTTTGCCGGACATAGCACCAGTCAAAACGGGAGCGGGCGGATTTTTCTAAATAAAACCGACAGCTTGACTATGAGCGAATTGAAATATGCCCTGCAAAAATCGGTTGCCAACGGCTTACAGCTTGCCATCTTCAACTCTTGCGACGGCTTGGATATTGCCAGAGAACTGGCAGAACTCAACATTCCCCAAGTTATCATCATGCGGGAGCCGGTGCCCGATTTGGTCGCTCAAGAGTTTCTAGCATACTTCTTAAGTGAATATGCTCAAGGAAAACCCCTCTATTTGGCAGTGCGAGCGGCACGACAACGCCTGCAAGGGATGGAAGACCGCTTCCCTTGTGCGACTTGGCTGCCGCTGCTATGCCAAAACCCGATGGGGTCGTCGCCGCTCTGGCAAGATTTTTTGGAGCCAGAACCCGTTTTAGAGCCAACGCTGACCCCGATGCCGGTTCGTCGCAGTTTGGCGATCGCTCTACTCACCAGCCTCACCGCCGCCATTTTCGTTGGAGCCTTGCGCTTTTCGGGACTACTACAGCCGATTGAACTTGCCGCCTTCGACCACCTGATGCGATTACGCCCTCCAGAGCCACCCGACTCGCGGTTACTCGTAGTGGCGATCGACGATGAAGACCTGCAACAACAGAGCCGCACAGAAGACTTGGGAGGCACCTCCATCTCAGACCGCAACCTGGCTAAGCTGCTCAATTTGTTAACGAAATACCAGCCGCGCGCGATCGGGCTTGATTTGATTCGTTCTCAGACCCAACTTCCTGACCTGATTGCCCAATTTCGCCGTAACGAAACCCTAATCGGCATTTGCAAAGTGAGCGACAACAAAGCCCATCCCTACGGGATTGCGCCTCAACCTGATATCCCGCTCGACAGTTTTCGGGTGGGGTTTAGCGACTTTGTAGTGGATGTGGCTAATGGTGAAGTCATTCGCCGCCATTTGCTCGGCATGAATTCTAAACATCAGCAAGAATCTCGCTGTCAGGTTCCCACCGCCTTCAGCGTTGAATTAGCCCTGCGGTATCTACAATCCGATCTAGATCCAGCGGAAACCGGTTTGTTTCCTCCGGCTGGCAACGAAACCTTTAAAGTTCGGCTGATTCAACCGCCCAAAGACTTGACCCCAGTTCCCCATGGCTATGCATCCTTGCCCAGTCCTGCGAATGAAGCCATTTTCCCCGCTTTGCCGTTGCGACTGGGCGGCTATCAAGGACAAGACCTGGATGGTAGAAGTAGTCAAATTTTGCTGAACTACCGCGCCGGAAACGATTTACGAGATATTGCCACTCAAAAATCGCTGAGTTGGTTGCTTTCCTCAGAAAATCCTCCGTCGCCCCAAGAGTTGGATCAACTGATTCGAGACAAAGTAGTGCTAATTGGCGTAACTGCACGAGAAAAGGATGATTATCATAAAACACCCTATGGAAATACCTTCGACGATCGCACTCCCGGCATCTTTATCCATGCTCATATGCTGAGTCAACTGCTGAGCACGGTGCTGGATGGGCGACCGCTGCTGTGGGCATGGTCACCTTGGGGCGACTGGGGGTGGATGGTCGGCTGGTCGGCTCTGGGCGGGCTACTAGCCTGGGGAGGCTTTCTCCGTCTTGGGTCACGCCGGGTGGTGGTGTGCCAGATTGTCTTAGGGCTGAGTGTGGTTACAGGGGTTCTCTATGTCGTTTGCGTGGGCTGTTTGGTTGTTTGGGCTGGCTGGCTACCCCTGATTCCGTCTGCTTTGGGGCTGTGGCTGGGAGGGGGCGGCGTGGCTTTAGTGCTTAACCGTCATTTCTATAAATCAGAACGATGATTTGAAGATGATTTAATTCATACCGTTTTGAATTTTGAGTTTTGTTCGCGTAGCGTCTCCGTAGGAGATATTTTGAGTTGCAAGACCAAGAAGCATTGCCGCTTCCAGCAGATCATCGGTCGCGTTTCAATTTCAAATTGGTATCAACTAGGAGGACAATGATGAGGGGCATTCAACTAGGAAATTTTGGAGGACGGGTTTTGGGCATTGCGATCGCGATCTCCAGCAGCCTAACCAGTAGCGTTGCCATGCAGGCAGCCGAAACAATCCAGCCACAAGCGCCTTCAGGGTCCTTTACACTGGCTCAGGCTCAGGGGCGATCGGCTCCAATGCGCCTTGCCCGATCGGGTGGCAATCTCCGCTTAGCAAAAATTAGACGCAGCCCCCAAGGTCCTGCAACGGGCGGTCGCATTCGGACTGGCTCTTCTCGCACCACTGACAACAGGGCTGAACCCAGTATTTGTCCCAAAGCTGCTCCCCCGCTGACGGCATTGGTTTCGTTTGAAGAAGAGAAGCGATCCGGCAAGCCTTCCAAAATAGATGTGTGGGGCTATACGACGGCGGCTCATCCTACCTTGTGGTTTTATATGCCTTACACAAAAGCCCAGGCGATCCCGGCTGACTTCACCCTTGTGGAGGATGATTCGTTTGCGATCGTGATTCCTTCAACCCCCGTCCAATTACCCAGCAAACCCGGCATCATTGCGGTTCGCATTCCTCCCACAGCCAAAGATTTGAAACCTGGCAAACGCTACCGATGGGCGCTGACGTTAAACTGTGCCTCTAGTGCGAACGCGAGCGACAAAATGCAGGTTGAAGGGGTGATTGTGCGAGAAAACCTCAGCAAGACGGTTCAAGCAGAATTGGCAACTGCCCAAGGAGTTCAAAAAGCAATGATCTACGCAGAAAATGACTTTTGGCATGATGCCCTGACCACCTTGGCAGAACTGCGCCAAAAAAACCTTGCAGACCCTAGCTTAAGAAGCGATTGGCAAAGCTTGTTAGAAAGCATGATGTTATCGGGTCCATCGCAAGAATTTAAACCAGAGGAACTGATAGACCAGCCGTTTACAAATTAACGTCAGTTTGGGTTAAGCCAAAGCTGCCGCTTACCGTGAATTTGAATGCCTAAACTGCTGAAGCAGAAGGGGGATATCAAAACGAGCCGAAAATCACCGGATTTCGACTGCGCTCAACTGTCTTTCTGCAAGGATATTGAGCATTGAGCGGAGTCGAAATGTCTCTAAATAATGAAAGAATTGCATCCACTTCTTGAGTTTCGCTTTACTCTATTCATTAGACAAATCATTAGACAATGAAGAATTAAAGAGGTCATTATGGCGGCGATCGAACGAGTTCCCAATGTTGTGTTTAAGACCCGTGTTCGCGATGAGTCGGTTGAGGGTTCTAACCCGTTTCGCTGGCAAGACACCGCAACGCAGGATCTTTTTAGTGGCAAGCAAGTCATTGTGTTTTCTTTACCCGGTGCATTCACGCCCACGTGTTCTACGAGTCATTTGCCCCGCTATGAAGCACTTTATGACGAGTTTCAGGCGCACGGCATTGATAGTGTGATCTGTATCTCTGTAAATGATGCGTTTGTTATGTTTCAGTGGGGTAAAAATATGGGCGCTGAGCGCGTATTTTTGCTGCCGGATGGCAATGGTGAATTTACCCGCAAAATGGGGATGCTGGTTGATAAATCCAATCTAGGCTTTGGGATGCGTTCTTGGCGCTATTCTATGCTGGTCAATGATGGCGTGATTGAAAAGATGTTCATTGAGCCAGATTTTGGTGATAATTGCCCAATCGACCCGTTTGAAGTGTCTGATGCCGATACGATGATGAACTATTTGAAGAGCGCTCAAGTTGCTGCCTAAGCGATCGCGGTAGCGTTACTTTGTAACATCGCGGTAGCGTTAGTTATAACATCGCGGTAGCGTTAACCTTGTAATCAAGGGCGTTTCGCAACTTCTGTAAAGGTGTTTCGCGAAACGCCCCTACCACCACTTCACTTCGGGGAAACTATGAGCTACGATTTTGACCTATTTGTGATTGGGGCGGGTTCCGGTGGAATTGCCACCGCTCGACGGGCAGCCGGATATGGCGCAAAGGTTGGTATTGCTGAATACGATCGCTTGGGCGGTACTTGCGTCAATCGGGGCTGTGTTCCCAAAAAATTAATGGTGTATGCTTCTCATTTTCCAGCAATATTTGAAGAAGCGCAGGGATACGGCTGGAGTGAAGTGAAAAGTTCCCTCAACTGGGACACCATGATTAAGGCGGTGAATGATGAGGTCACTCGTCTCAACGGAATTTATCAACGAATGTTAGATGGTTCCAAAGTGGAACTATTTCATGGACACGCAAGCTTTGTGGCTTCTCGCACGATCGCGATCGGGGAGAAACAAATTACTGCGGAAAAAATTCTAATTGCAGTGGGTGGAAAACCCTATCGACCCAACATTTCAGGCATTGAACACGCCATCGTTTCAGATGACATTTTTAATCTCACACAACAACCTAAACGACTCGTCATTTTAGGGGGTGGATATATTGGCTGTGAGTTCGCTTGTATCTTAAATGGCATGGGAACAGAAGTCATCCAAATCATTCGCGGGGATAAGATTTTGCGCGGCTTTGATGATGATCTTAGAACCGAAATTCAACAGGGAATGATCAACCATGGCATTCAACTTTATACCGGTGCGCAACTGATTGCGATTGAAAAAACAACCAATGGCGTTGCGGTTTCAGTGGGCAGCGGAGACACCGTAGAAACTGTTTATGCGGATGCTGTGAGCTTGGCAGCCCTGGGGCGAAAACCCAATTTGCACAACTTGGGATTGGAAAACACTGGCGTAAAATTGCATGATGGCGCGATCGCGGTGGATAAATATAGCCACACTGCCGAGGAGCATATTTTTGCCTTGGGCGACTGCACGAACAACATCAACTTGACTCCAGTGGCAATTAATGAAGGTCGCGCCTTAGCGGACACCGTATTTGGCGGCAAGTCGCGCTTTATGACCTATGAGAATATTCCTACCGCCGTGTTTACTTCACCCGAAGCGGCAACCGTTGGATTAACAGAATCTGAAGCTCGTGAGCAATATGGCGATTCGATTAAAGTCTATCGCTCGAAATTTCGCCCCATGTACTACACTTTGGCAGGCAAGGATGAAAAGACGTTGATGAAGCTGATTGTGGATGAGAAAACCGATAAAGTGTTAGGCGCTCACATGGTCGGCGATCATGCACCAGAAATCATTCAAGGCGTGGCGATCGCCCTCAAAATGGGAGCCACTAAAGCCAACTTTGATGCCACAGTGGGCATTCATCCCAGTTCTGCTGAAGAATTTGTCACCATGCGGTAATTTGTCAAGACGGCAAGGAGAGCATAGAAAGGGCGATCGCTCTACTCTAATGTCCTAAACCAAGTCTCTAGATCTGCGATCGCCCCAAAGTCTAACAGGGCTTCACCAAGGTTTTCTAACTGCTCTAACGAAAGGGTGCTGATGCGCGATCTTAGAACGTCTGGCAATGCTCCTAATTGTCGAGTCAGTTGACGGACAATCAGCGACCGTTCTCCCTCTTGCCTACCTTCTTGCCTACCTTCTTGCCTGCCTTCTTGCCTGCCTTCTTGCCTGCCTTCTTCCAAAATCTCTTGCACAATCACAGATTCACGCATCATGCCCTCCCGAAATATTTGCCGAATCAGGTTCCTCTCAAATTTTAACCCAGCCAGGATTTTCGCATAGTCTAAAACCTCTTGGCGACGACTATCCTCTAGCTGGTTGACTCGCTGCACAACGGATTGCAATAACGGTTCTGTTGCGGTTGGTGCTGCCAACGTTGCCAATGGTAAGAGGGCTGGGTCATCCAGCAAGAGAGCCGCATCTTCTTCCCACAAGCGAATCACTCGATAGCTATGCCGGGTGTCACCCATCACAAAGGTCGTTTCAATCACCGTCTTTTCTGACGGCGGTAGCAACAGCACTACGACTTGGGCGATCGGCAATCGGTAGAGTCGATAAAGCCGCACCCAATAATCCAACATTCGCAGTGGGATGGGTGGGTTCGAGTCCCATCGGGTTTGAAACTCAAGATGCAAAATTTGCCCTTGCAATTGCAAAAGAGTGACATAATCTGCACGAATTGGCTCAATGCTTAACTCTGTTTTGAGGATTTCTGCCACAGGTTGCGGTGAACCTAAAAACCCAACCGGCAAAACGGTCAGGATACTTTTCGGACAAAAGTTTACAGACATTATCAAACGACATACAGGCTGGCGGTTAAATCTTGTTAATCCTATCACTGGCACCGTTTCTCCAGGGGACAGCGTCATTCAACGATTTCTGTGGGGGCTTGTCGTAGACTTCGATTCTCGACGATGGTAAAAATGCAGGCGATAATGGCAGCAGTTTGTTCTCTCAATATTTAAAGATTCCTATGTCTGCCTCGCTTCAATTGAGTCGTGCAATGCGGCGAGCCTTGCGTTTCAGCCTCTGTGTGGCGCTAGGAGTTTTACTCGTGAGTGCCAAAGTGAGTGCTGCGTCTTCTCATCGTGGGGCGATCGCTGCTATCACAGCCCCGATCCCTGAGCGGATCAACGCTGCAACCGGTGATCCGCTGAAGGCAGTGCAGGCAGGTAAAGCGTATTATCAGTCGGGGCAATATACCGCAGCACTGGGGGCTTGGCTGCCAGCGGCTCAGGCATTTGCCCGTCGAGGCGATCGCCTCAATCAAGCGGTGGTGCTGAGCAATTTAGCGCTGACCTATCAGCAGTTGGGGCAGTGGAGCGAAGGCAACCAGGCGATCGCCGATGGCATTACGCTACTGAGCGATCAACAAGCACAAGCAGGCGCAACCGAGGCACCTGTTTTACTTGCCCACGCCTTGAATATTCGCGGTAGCCTGCAATTGGCGCAAGGACAGGCTGAACCCGCGCTCTTGTCTTGGCAAACGGCAACCGCAGTTTATCAGCGCGCCAACGAACCCAGCGGAATAATTCGCAGCCAGATCAATCAAAGTCAAGCGTTAAAGGCATTAGGATTGCATCCTCGCGCCAAATCAACGTTGGAACAAGTCAACCAAACCTTGACGGCTCAGCCCGATTCTTTGCTTAAAGTGGCTGGTTTGGTCAACTATGGAGAGGCGCTACGTTTGGCGGGTGAGTTAGCAGAAGCCGAAAAAATATTGCACCACAGTTTGGCGATCGCCAAGCGGCTGCAATCGCCTTCTGACATGACCTTAGCGTTAATCAGTTTGGGCAACACCGCGCGCGCTCGTCAAGAGCCTACGGCGGCTCTGCAATACTATCAGCAGGCAGCCCGTACCTCTAACAATCCTGCAACCACGGTGCAGGCGCAACTCAATCAATTGCGGTTGCTAGCAGAGTTAAATCAAACTCAACGGGTGCAATCTCTAGCCGCCGAAATTCGTCCCCAATTAGAAGCATTGCCTCCTAGCCGCCCAACAATTTATGCACGGGTCAATTTTGTTCAAAGTTTGATCAAAGGGCTTGAAACGAATCAGCCAACTTCATTAACCTCAACTTCATTAACCTCAAGTTCCTTAACCCCAGCTTCTTTAACTAAGGAGGCGCAACTCTTGGCAACCGCCGTGAATGATGCCAAGCAAATTGGCGACCAGCGGGCAGAGTCTTATGCGTTGGGCTATTTGGGTGAACTCTATGAACGGACTGGGCAACAGTCCGAAGCTCAAAAACTGACTGAGCAAGCGTTAATTTTGGCGCAAGCAGTGAATGCGCCGGATGTTGCCTACCGCTGGCAGTGGCAACTGGGGCGTGTTTTGAGAGCACAGGGTCAGCAGGAACAGGCGATCGCCGCTTATAGCCAAGCCGTCACTACGCTGAACTCGATTCGGAACGACTTGGTTGCCAGTAGTCCAGATATTCAGTTTTCATTTCGAGAAAGCGTTGAACCCGTCTACCGTGAGTTTGTGGCGCTGCTGTTAGAACCTACGAATGGGCAGGAGGCAAGCCAAGACAATCTGCGAAAAGCCCGCGAAGTGATCGAGTCATTGCAACTGGCAGAACTAGATAATTTTTTCAAAGAAGCCTGCCTAACAGGTCGCCCTGCCCAAGTGGATCAAGTCGATTCTAGAAGTGCCGTAGTGTATCCAATCATTCTGCCCAACCGCTTGGAAGTGGTGCTGTCTATTCCCAAGCAGCCCCTACGTCACTACGCCACCCCAATTTCTCAAAAAAATCTGGAGAGTTTAGTCGATCAAATGCAGCGATCGCTGCGGCGCACTTCATCGTCCCGCGAACGATTGGCGATCTCCACTAAACTGTATGACCTGCTGATTCGTCCGGCGGAGGCAGATCTGGCGGCAAGCGATATCAAAACCCTGGCATTTGTGCTGGATGGTGCCATCAAAAATTTGCCCATGGCAGCCCTTTACGACGGTCGCCAATATCTGATCGAAAAATATAGCTTGGCGCTGACTCCGGGCTTGCAACTGCTTGATCCTCGTCCATTACAACGCCAACAGCTAAAGGTTCTAGTCGGCGGGTTAAGCGAAGAACGACAAGGGTTTTCGGCGCTTCCTGGCGTAGAAGCCGAGGTTCAGCGGATTACCGCCGAAGTGCCTACCCAAGTTCTGTTCAATCAAACTTTTACCACGGATACCTTTCAAACTCAGGTTAGCGGATCGCCGTTTCGAGTGATTCACCTGGCAACCCATGGACAATTTAGCTCCAATGCCGACAACACTTTTATCCTCACCTACGATCGCCGGATCGATGTGAAACAGTTGGGGGAACTGCTGCAAACCAGAGCGCAAGCAACCCAAAACCCAATTGAACTCCTGGTACTCAGTGCTTGCCAAACGGCTACAGGCGATCGCCGAGCCGCCTTAGGCTTGGCAGGCGTGGCAGTGCGATCGGGTGCCCGAAGCACCTTAGCCACGCTCTGGGCAGTGGATGATCAATCCACTTCGTCGCTGATGGTGGGTTTTTATCAGGAATTGGCGCGATCGGGCACCACCAAAGCCGAAGCCCTCCGACAATCTCAGCTTCAACTGCTGCAACGCCCCGAATTCCGCCACCCCTTCTTTTGGGCACCCTATGTCTTAGTCGGCAATTGGCTGTAGGAAGCCAGTCTATCTGAGATCTTGCACCCTTCTTAATCAGGGTTGCCAAAGCAGACAAAATCTGAAAGAAAGAACGTAGCCAAAAAAACTAGAAGGCGATCGAGAACCATTTTTCGGCGTTGCTGAACCAGCCTATGAATTCTGAAATACGCCCTCACCCTAGCCCTCTCCCAACGGGCGGGGGGACAAGATTTCTGGCTCCCTTCTCCCTAGGGAGAAGGGCTGGGGATGAGGGCAATTCATATCGCCATTCAGCAACGCCCCATTTTTCAACCCGCCCAAGAGTTAAAGTATAGCCTCCTCTGCTTGAGCTAAAATCAAACACCAGTAGAGGTTATAAATGATTAAAAATAATTCACATAACCTTGAAAGATCTAGTGTCTTCCCGTATGCAAAGCGCTATAAATTAGCCCCTTTGCCGAAGCATCCATTCAGAATGAGAGCCATTTAAAATGAGTCTTTCTCCGGTGCCCCGCCCTCGTTTGAAAGTCCCCATTGCTGCCAAAGTGGTGGGAGTTTATCTCATTGTTGGATGTCTGTGGATCTTCTTCTCCGATCAGTTACTCAGTTACCTAGCCCATTCTCCCTCTAACACGCTGACCCAACTCCAAACTCTAAAGGGTTGGTTTTATGTTCTGGCAACCGCAGGGATGCTTTTTTGGCTGATTAACCGGGAGACGCGAGCGACTCGAATTGCCACCATCAGACTGAAAAACGCCCTTGAGGAACTACAGAGTACTCAAAGGACATTACAGGAACTCAATACCCAATTAGAACAACGAGTCGTTGAGCGAACACTGGAACTACAAACCCTCAGCGATCGCTTGATGGAAGCCCAAGAAGTTGCCCATATTGGCAGTTGGGAATACGACATCTCTACTAACAAAGTGTTCTGTTCTGGTCAGATCTTTCAAATCTTTGGGCTAACGCCTGAGCAACAAGAACCCGATTATGGATCGCACCTGACGCAAAACTTCCCACCTGAAGATGGGCAACGGCTCAGTGAGTGTGTCAGGCGGGCATTAGAGCAGGCAGAACCCTATGAAGTCGATGTCCAGATTATTCGCACAGACGGCTCAACGGGATGGATACTTGCAAAGGGCAAACCTATTTTGAATGACCATCATCAGATAGTGCGCTTAGTGGGCGTTGCTCTAGATATCACCGAACGGAAGGCGGTAGAGGCACAGCTTCAGCTATTGAGCCAGATAAAGGATGACTTTCTCAGTACGGTATCCCATGAATTGCGCTCTCCCCTAGCAAGTATCAAAATGGCGATCAAGATGGTTGAGCTAATGGTTGAACAGCTACTCCCTGTACCGACTCCGGGCACAGATGTTCATACCCAACAAGAACGGCTCCAGAGGTATTTAGGGATTCTGAGTGAACAGTGTGACCAAGAGCTTGAACTCGTCAATAACCTGCTGGACTTACAGCGATTGGAGGCAGAAAGGATTCAGGTAAACATTGCCCCCATTCATGTGATTGAGTGGGCATCCAATATTGCCGCCGCCTTTGAAGGCAGGATGCAGGAACGGCAGCAACACTTACAGGTGCTTTTGCCCGATGAACTCCCACCCTTTAGCTCTGATATCGACATCTTGACTCGTATTCTCCGAGAATTGATGACCAACGCCTGTAAATACACCCCTCCTGGAGAAACGATTACGGTTCATGTTGGTTCATCCGAAGGGCAGCTTCAATTAAAGGTCAGTAATAGTGGGGTTCAAATTGCCCAAGAGCAATTAGAGAGCATCTTTGAGAAGTTCTATCGCATCCCTAAAAGTGACCATTGGAAGCAGGGTGGAACGGGCTTAGGGTTAGCGCTCATCAAGAAGCAGATGGAATATTTAGGGGGCATCCTGTGGGCTGAAAGTGACGATTTGGGCGTTCATTTTGTAGCCAGATTGCCACTCGATAGGGCTGTTGGTAACTGAGTTGCTCCTGGGATGTGCGATTGATGCCATGACTGATTGCGCGATGGTTGTTGTTAGGCATTCCGCTATCATTGGTTTCATAAATATCTTAATAGTCCCAATTAATTTGGGCTTGCATGAGAGACTCAAAGCCTTGCAGATGTGATGTCAGCAAAACTGTGATTAATTCTTTTGAAGGTGCAAACAGAAGAGTTCTGATACCAATTTAAATGGTGTCAATGACAGATAG
>JBGSWI010000185.1:0-6933 GCA_041752515.1 Leptolyngbyaceae cyanobacterium
CCACTGGGGCTGTCTAAATCAAACTAGAGGTTTCGTTGGACAAACGGGCATCAGGTTTGAGCATTGCCGCAAGGATAGACAGTTTTAAGGCGCGTCGATGAACTAAGAATCCCTGTGCGTTTACGCCAGGGAGTGTCAAAGTAAAGATGAAACCCCTTCCTCCATGCAGGTTGATCCGGTTGAGTTTCGGTCGCGTTAATGAAGATATTTCTGCTGAGCCATGCAACGCAAACAAAAATTTCCCTATCTAGTCGGTTCCAAATGGACAGCCCAAGTTCAAGTGGATGGCTGGCGACATTTTCAAGTGACCAATCGAAAAAATCAAGGAATTTGGGTATTTGCCGAAATGGTGGCTTCTTGCGATCCCACCGTCCGGTTTTGGCTGAATGCCAAGCTTTTGAAGGATAAAAGGCTCTGGCAAGCGGGATGGCGATCGCTCCAAGAGCAAGCCGCAATAGCGACTCAAGAACATAGATAACTTAATCTGGAACGTTGACCAGAGTGGTTAAACCCGTAAGGTGAAGAAATTAGCAGCTAGAGGCTAAAGGGGATCGTCGCGAGATTGCTCAACTGACGCTTGCTCCACCGAATCGAGGTCTAGCTCATTGGCTTCGGTAGACAGGTTTTCTAGACGATGGATGCGAATTTGATGGAGGCGAGGTCCTTCCGCAGTGGCAATGGAAAATTCATAGCCTTCAAAGTGAAGGGTCTCCCCGATCGCGGGAATGCGCTGTAGATTATATAGAACAAACCCCGCTAAAGTTTGGTAATCATCCATCAGCGGTAGTTCGAGGTTGAGCAAGTTGTTGACTTCTTCCAGGTTCATTTGCGCTTGCACTAAAAAGGTTTGATCATCCAGGATTTGGATGGTGGCTTCTTCAGCGCTATCCGTTTCGGCAATATCTCCTAAGATTGCGCCGATCACATCTGCGATTGTGGCTAACCCGGCAGTGCCGCCAAATTCATCCACCGCCATGACCATGGGCTGGCGCGATCGCTGCATCAATGGCAATAGCTCACTCAGCAACATATATTCAGGAATAAATCGAGCGGGGCGAACCCACGGATGAATAGATTGATCCAAAGAATGAGGATTTTGCGAAAGCGGCTCTGCCAGTTCCTTAAAGTTGATAATGCCGCGAATATCATCTAATGATTCGCCGATTACTGGATAGCGAGAATAGCCCGATTCTGCCACTTCTTCTAAAAAAGTTTTGAGTGTGGCAGCATGAGAAATCGCGGCAATGCTGGTACGGGGAATCATCACTTCGGCGGTAGACACTTCACCAAACTCAAACACGTTTCGCAGCAGTTCTCGTTCTTCCGCTTCTAGCCCGGTGGATTCACTAGACGTGGTAATGATCAATTGCAATTCTTCTGGAGTCACCTGGTTATACCAGCCCTGCCCCGCTGTATGGTGAATGCCCACCAGTCTTAACAACAGCCTAGTGGACTGGTTCAAAATCCAAATAAATGGGTTGAAAATGCGGGCGATCGCTAAGCTCGGCGGTCCTAAAACTCTTGATATTTCTTCAGGATAGAGCAACGCTACTGACTTAGGGCAAAGTTCACCCAGCACAATTTGCAAATAAGCAATCCCCAAGAACGTCAGCGGCAAGGCGAAGGAATGCGCGACCGATACTTGTAGCGATGAGGGGATGGGTAATTGCCGCAGCCAGTTTTCTACTAAACCAGCGATGGCAGTTTCGCCAATCCAGCCTAGTGCTAAACTCGCGAGAGTAATCCCTAACTGGGTGGTAGAGAGCAGGCGCTCAATACTACGCTGCAAGTTCTGCACTGTTTTGGCTGGCATATCGCCTGCGGCAACAAGCTGATTGATCCGCGATCGCCGTACCGAAACAATCGAAAATTCTGCCGTAACAAAAAAAGCGTTAATTGCGATTAACAAAAAAACAGACAGCAGGCGCACCGCGACCCCTGACCCTGTTATTTCAGAGTTTGGTGTAATCATGGCTTGAACACCTCCCCACATCATCGGCATTAAGGCATTCATAACCAATATCGTTTAATAACAAGATGACCCCGACAGCCCACATATAAGCCTTCTATCGCACCACCGGAATGTTAGCAGCTTCTAGCTGAACCTTTTGATCAGGATAGTTTGACAGCGACAATGATAACTTTTCTGCCTTATCAATCGATGCGATCGACAACCGAATCACCCCTGCATACGCTTGGTTATCGGCAGGTAACTCAGAAGGCAATCCCTCTGTATTGGCACTCAGAGTCCTACCTTGATCATCTTTAACAACCAAAAAACTATATAAAAATTTAATGGGATCTTGATTTGCATTTCGCAATCCAACTGAGATCACTAATGAATCGCCCTGCTGCTGAACCGATCGAATTTCTAGAGTTACATTTTCACTCTCTGTGGTGAGTGGAAGTTTGGCTTGAGCCGTTGCTATGTTGCTAGACTCGCTGGAAACCGGTTTCGCTGCTACAGCCGCTACTTTTCCTCCACTAATCCGAGTCTTAACATTGGCAATAATCTTGTCCTCTGGCAAAATCAGTACTTCGTTGCGAGGCAGATCGCCTTTGCGATTGGCTAAGTTATTGGGTCGAGTGTCGGGCTGAGTAATCCCCTTTAAAGCCTCACGCCCCAGATTTGTGCCTGCGACCCCGCTAAAAACGCCAGCAATAAGCATGGATGCCAGCAAAATTAGGGTAAGTCCGATAGTTGAGTTCCATTTCATGGGTGTTTAAAGTATCAGCGATCGCGGAAAAGCTGATCAAATAATTCAATCAAAAGCACTGTAGTTTACTACGTCCTCTAGAGATTGCCGCGATCATGCCATAAATCTATCGCTTCTGAACAAAAATTTAGGGATCACGCCGCTAATTACGCCACGCCAATAGCTCAAAAGAAGAACGAGAACCTTTTGGACAGCGAATCTTATCGGCAGCACTCTTAGGATTCTGAGGGGCTATGGGTGCAACCTTAGAGGGTTCTTTCGTTTCACAAAGCTGAGAGAGGGTAATATTGCCCGACTGCTTTGAATTAACCACATACACAACTCCGGTATAGCTGCGAAGCTTAGCATTTTTAGAGGTTGCCACTACTGCAATGCCCTTAAATTTATCGGGTTTTAAGATAATCCGATAGCTATAGTCTTTCGTGTTGATTGAATCTTCTTTCAATGCCCCAAAAGAACTGGCAAAAGCTTTTTTTTCTAAAAAATGAGTTTGCTGATTGAAAAGAGCCGAGCCAACGGAGCTTTTGGCTTGGCGCTCGACGGCTGAATTTTCTAAAGTTGAGCCAGAGCCTTTGGCGGGTGTTTCTGTAGAACACCCTGTGAGCAACAATGCGGCGATCGCGCCAAATAGTGCAAATTGAGGTTTATGTAGAGTCATTGTTAGTACAAAAAGAGAACCATTCTTGACGCTAAAAAACTAAACAGATGCACACGCGATGAAGAATTAAACCTTAACCTATTCAAACTATTCTTTGTCAAGGCATACTCCTTGACAAAGTTATCTAAAAGGTCTATTTTTTCATCTCTATCAGTCAATCTTGACATAACAGCTTACGTGTTTTCCTCAAGACTTGATGAAGTTAGCATTAAAAACTTTGGATATTCCAGTAGAGATTTAATTGACTCTGTAATTGCTCAGAAGTTCCCTCCACCATCGCGGTGCCTTAATCCAGCAAAATTATCCAATCTGAGCGACTGATCACACTCACCCTCATCGCTAAAGCCCTCAATTCATCTCATCCGTAACGACCCTAATTTAATTTGGTACAAAAATCAGTATTCTCCCCTGTCTCCTCAGCGTTCACTCTTTTCAATGTGAGGGAATGCTGTATTTAGTGAAAAGAATGCACAAGGAGATATGGGTGGGCATGAGCAGCCAAGAGAATCGATTGTTTTGTCGCCTAGATGGATTAACGGCTTCAGTCCGAGAGCAGCAGCGATCGCAGGTGATCAGCCTGTTAGGACTGTTAAACACTGATAACATTCCAATTTTTGAAGAAGCGACTCAAACAGCCGCCCAATCTCTCAATGTGCCAATTTGCGTTTTAGGATTGATGAGTGAAGATCAAGAACGGTTTAGATCGGCAGTAGGTTTATCCACATTGGGATTGATGAATGAATTGGCAACCACTCGCCGACTCGATCGCCAAGAGTCATTTTCTACTTATGTTGTGGATAGCAGGCAAACCTTAATCATTCTAGATGCCCTGACTTCTCCCATATTCGCCAGCAGTATTTTGGTCTATCAATACGGCATTCGCGCCTATTTAGGGGTGCCTTTGCTGACCTGTGACGGAGACTGTATTGGAGCTTTGGCGGTAATGGATGTAGTGCCACGCAGCTTTAGCCCACAAGATGTATCATTTTTGCAACTCATGGCACGCTGGGGAATGAGTGAATTTGAGCGGCAGCGATCGCAAATGTCCCATCCTCAATTGGTGCGGTCTACAGCCATAGAAGAAGCGGCTCCCTTAGCGACCCTTTCCCTGACCAATCAGCTTAAAGTAGACCTGCTCGGTCAGCTTGCGCAAGATCTACGAACCCCATTAACCTCCGTAATGGGAATGGCAAGTGTTTTAAGCCGTGAAATCTATGGACCTTTAACTGCCAAACAAAAAGAGTATCTCGATATTATTCACAACAGCGGACAGGACTTACTATCGCTGATGAATGAAATTGTGGAACTGTCTGAACTAAAAGAGATTGATCAGACCTTAAACTTGAGTTCCGTAGATATTGAAATGCTTTGTCAGCAAGCAATTATCACTCTAGAACAGGTTGCTCAGCGCCGCGATCAACAAGTTCGTCTGACTATAGAACCGGGTCGCCGTATTTGGCTACTGGATAAAGAAAAAGTCCGCCAGATGCTTTATCATCTTATCTTTAGCATGATTCACAGTGCTACTGCGGGTAGTCTCATACGATTACATATCTCTCGACGCGATACTAGCTTAAACGTGTCTATCTGGATATCTCACCCCTGGCTAGGAGAAGGGTTACCTTGTACCGATATTTATGCCCAACCTGCTTTGGTGGGCGCTTCTGTCGGCAATGGTCTGGAATTTACTCAGTGTGATGGAGGATCAGCCCCGGCGATCGCGCGTTCTACAATTGAGAATCCTGCCCAAATACACGAAGACACCTTGGAGAGCGGTCTGGCTCCACGCAAAAATCTAGGCTTGCTGCTCAGCCAGCACTTGGTAGAACTGCACGGCGGTCAGGTTACAATTCAAAACGATTTAGATACCGGCTTTCGCTACATCATTACTATTCCTCAAAGTTTTGCTTCAGCCAAGGAATAGGGGTTCGCGGCTTTACTCAGTATCCATGCGATCGCTGTCTTTAAAAATAGATCTTCTAATACCAATTTGAAATTGAAACGCGGCAGATAATCTACAGGAAGCGGCAATGCTTTTTTGTCTTGCAACTCAAAACTCAAAATATCTCCTGCGGAGACGCTACGCTTTGGCAAAGCCAGTCGAAAGGACTTACAAAACTCAAAACGGTATTACTTGCTTTATAGCCCTCTGAGGTGACTGCAATTTTTTCACACCCTCCATCCCCAGAGCAGCGCTAGATCTAGATAGCCAAGGCTTTATGAAGTTGGGGTAATGCCATCGGCTGCAACACAGCCAGTTTTGGTCAATTCAAACTTAATCGGAACATAGAAAGCTCGATATTGCTTGCTTGCCTCGAATGGCTGCTGGGCAATAAATTCTGTAGCCGCTTCGTCTAACCCCTTAAAGCCAGACGACATGAGCAAGATTGGTTTTGCCGCTAGTTCCCCATTGGGCTGTACGATCACCCCAACCCACGGTTCGCCCGCGATCGCTTTACCATCATGCTTAAACTGGCAGGCATCTTTAGGATAAGGTGCAGTCATCGCATCCAGCTTTTTCCAGTCTTCGCTCATGTTTCCCTTAGAAACATCTTGGGCTGTCTGACTAAGGGCGGTCGAGTTGCTGGCAAAATCATCTTTAGACGTGTTCGCTGAACTATAGGCATACTTTTGCTGTAGCGCTATTTTACCTGGACTATCTGGCTGTTGAGATGGTAATAAATCTTCTGCTTTGGAAGAAATCGGTGGATTGGAGTTTTCTTTTTCTTCTGGATCAGGCTGCTTCCCTGTATCATTTTCGGATGTTTGAACCTTAGTGTCAGAATCCAAATTTGCTGCATCGGGGCTTTTGCGGGGCGATCGCGGATTGAGCGGGGCGACCGAATATGGAATAACAGTGGGCACAGCAGGCGGAGTGGTCACACTATAATACGGCGACGTTGAATCTTCAGGTGTTTGAGGATTCATCGGAACCGTTGTCAATGAATCAGGCGCAGTGGGGTTCATTGCAGAACCTGAGAGTGACTGTTTTGGTAACGCTAATAAGGTTGAAGAAGAAATTTGAGGTAACCGGGCTTGTTCTAGTGGGCTAAGTTCGACTAAAGGCACCGATCGCTGACGGTCATCCTGTTTTATCTCCGAAGCAGACATCAACGGCAAACCAAACCACAATAGTCCATGCGCTCCCAATGATGCCAACACTGCCAAAGACGTAGGTTGCAATAGTAGTGCCCAAGCATTATGTTTATTTTCCAAATCAAACAGTGCTGAAAAGCTTTTAGGTAAGGGAGAAGAAGACATAGCTCAGCGTTCCGTTGCAAAAAAATAAGACACCGTGGAAAAATAAGGGAAGAAACCAATTTCCAGTTTGATTCTAATCAAAAGTCGAAGTGATTAGGGTGATTGACACTCCCACGGCTGAAGCCAGTGGGATTCTTTAATCTAAGACATGACTTACTCACAGCAGGATTGCTCCAACTTGAGTAGCGGTCTCATCTCCTAAAGCGTTGCTTGCATCTAGTGCAAAGGTTCCAGTGTGCCCCACCGTACCCAATCCCCGACTCAGGATATTTCTAGCTGCATTGTGGTCACGGTCTA
>JBGSWI010000186.1:0-12555 GCA_041752515.1 Leptolyngbyaceae cyanobacterium
CCCTAAAACATCTTGCTCCAAGTCATAGAGAAAATAGGACTGATCTTTAGAGCGATCGATCGCCCGCAGCAGTTGATAGCGACCCGTTTCCTGATCGTGACGAATGCGGGCATAGTGACCTGTGGCAATGCGATCGCAGCCTAACTCAGCGCGGGAATAGTTCAGCATTGGCGTAAACTTCACCGCTTTGTTGCATTGAGAACAAGGCAGCGGCGTAATGCCATCGCCATACCCTGCCACCAAATAATTCACAATATATTTTTCAAACGCTTCCCGACTGTCCACAATGTGATGAGGAATGTTTAACTGCTCACACAATTGGGCAGCGTCCACCATGCCTTCCGAACAACACTGTCCTTTGCCCTTCATCAGCCACAGAGTCAGCCCAATCACTTCATAGCCCTGCTGATGAAGCATTGCCGCCGCTGTTGAGCTATCCACTCCACCCGAAAGCCCGACTACAACCTTATTCATGGACTACTTAGAAAAACCTGAAGAATTGCTGTATTCCTAGGCTAACATCCCCACAGAAGATAGATGCGAAAGATGCAAAGAGACGGTGGAGAATAGAACTGGCATCCTTGAAGTACACGGATGGACTTGCATAAACAGCAGCATTTTGTCGTAGTAGCTCAGCATCGAGATGGATTGAATCAAGTTTTTCAGATCGGTTGTAGGAGCGGTTGGGGTGGACAAGTTGGTCGTTTTGAAGCTAGGCAAGGGTGGCTTTGATCAGGGGTTTCCTGTGACGCTTCAGATTGGCGAGGAAGGTGCCCCGCCTGCGATCGAAATTACAGGTGAACTTCCTCCAGCCCCGGAGATTCCGGTGTGTTATGCCCAATGGCAACAGATTTATCGTCGATTGGATCTGTCGGGTCGTCCGATTGGCTTGCCCAAGGTTGCAACGCCAATCGCCACGATCGCCGACTGTGAAACGGCGGCTGATCAGTTACGCGATCGCTTGAATGACTGGCTAGAGGCGCGATCGTTTCGGCAGATCCGTGAAAAGTGGCTAGAGCAGCTTGACCCCAGCGAGATCATTCGGCTGGTGGTGCAAACCGATGATGCCCACCTGCGTCGATTGCCCTGGCATCTGTGGGACTTAATGGAGCGCTATCCCCAGACTGAAATTGCCCTCAGCCCTTTGGAGTTCAGTAAACGCCCCACTCGACCGCCGATCCTGAGTCCACATGTTCGCATCCTGGCGATTTTGGGAAATAGCCAAAATATTGATATTCAAAAAGATCGCGCCATTTTAGAGCAGCTAACCGATGCCAAGGTGACGTTTTTAGTAGAGCCAGCCCGACAAGAGTTGAGCGATCGCCTGTGGGAACAATCCTGGGAGATTTTGTTTTTCGCCGGACACAGCACCAGTCAACGTGAAGACCACTCAGGGCTAATTCATCTGAATCAAACCGACACTTTGACCATTAGCCAACTGAAACATGGTCTGGAAAAAGCAATGGAGCGGGGCTTAAAGCTAGCAATTTTCAACTCTTGCGATGGGCTGGGTCTGGCGCGAGAACTGGCATACCTGCAAATTCCGCAACTGATTGTGATGCGTGAACCCGTGCCCGATCGCGTTGCCCAGGAGTTTTTGAAATACTTTCTCGCCGCCTACTCCCAAGGAGAGCCACTTTATCTAGCAGTCCGATCCGCGCGATCGCGACTCCAAGGTTTAGAAGGAGAATTTCCCTGCGCCACCTGGCTTCCAGTCATCTGTCAACATCCCGCCGAAATTCCCCCCACCTGGCAACAGTTGAAAAGCGCAGTGCACTTGAAAGGTGCAGTGGCTCAACCCAGTAAAGCCTCCATCAGCTCCCCGACTCCTCCACCCCTCCACCTCTCCACTCTCCCCCCGCTATTCGTGAAACGATCCCTAGGGGAATCGCTCCCCTGGCTATTTGCTAGCTGCGTGTTGATCACTGGCTTAGTCACAGGGGCACGATTTGCCGGTTTGTTGCAGCCATTGGAGCTAAAAGCCTTGGATCTTGTGTTGCAGATGCGCCCCAAGGAGCCACGGGATAAGCGAATTTTGGTGGTGGAGGTGACGGAGAAAGATATCCAAGCGCAGGCAAAGCAAGACCCTACTAAGCCTGCCGATGTATCGCTGTCTACGCGATCGCTGGAGCAATTGTTAGCCAAACTAGAGCCACTTCAGCCTAGGGTGATCGGGTTAGATCTCTATCGCGATCGCGTCGGCAAAGAGTTTCCCCAACTGGCAGAGCGCCTGAAAAACAGCGATCGCTTAATTGCCGTATGTTTCACAGCCGATCCCAACTCCAACCGACCCGATGTTGCTCCGCCGCCCGAAATTCCGACAGAGCAAGCGATCGCTCGATTGGGCTTCAGCAATGTGCTAACCGATCCAGATGGGATTGTCCGTCGTCACCTGCTCTCGATGGATGAAACCCAAGGCTGTCCTGCCCCTTACGCCTTCAGCACTCAACTGGCACTGCATTACCTGGCAAAGCAGAATATTAACCTGGAATTCAAGCCGGATGGCACCTGGAAACTAGGAAAAGCCTTAATTAACCCGATTGGATTTCCGACCGGCGGCTATTTTAGCCTGGATGGACGAGGGCATCAAATTTTGCTGAATTACCGCTCTCCCGAAAATGGCAGTTCGTTTAGTTCATTGGCAGAGATGGCGGATCGTATCAGCTTAGGAGCGTCGCTATCAGGAGGTTTGACCCCAGAGAGCGTTAAAGATCGAATTGTGCTGATTGGCACGACTGCCCATACAAAAACTTTCCGAGACTATTTCACCACGCCTTATACCCGTGAACAGGGTGGACAGGATATTCCAGGAGTCATGGTTCATGCTCAAATGGTGAGCCAACTGCTAAGCGCCGCGCTAGATGGTCGTCCGCTGTTGTGGACTGGCACACTCTGGGCAGAAACTTTGTGGATTGTCGCCTGGTCGCTGTTAGGGGGATTGCTGGCACTGTATCTGCGACAATTTGCGGTTCTCAGTTTAGCGAGCGGTGCGGCGATCTCCACCCTATTTGGCATCTGCTTCGTTTTATTAATTCAGTTTGGCTGGTGGGTGCCGCTGCTCCCTCCCGCGATCGCCACCGTAGGCAGCACAGGGATCGTATTCATCAGCCGCCGTTGGATTGCCCGACCCTTCCCCATCGATTGACTTTAGGAACAGCCCCATGAAATTCATACCCCATTTGTTGATCTCTATTTCAAGCGCGATCGTCCTTGGCGTTCCCCTTAGCCATGCCCGCCCGCCCGTCGCTTTCAGTCAGCCGCTTGAGATGGCACGGTATGTCCCGCCCCGCCCCCCTAGTAGAGGGGCACCCGGCACCAACCGAGGAGCCGCTTCCCGTGGCTGTTTGATGCTGGCAAAAATCACCAAAGACGCAGTGCTGGATAACTTAGGCGCGTTGGCTCCCGCTTATCGGGAACAAGCGACTACTCACGTTTGGGCACGCACGACCGTCGAGCAGCCAACAATCTGGTTTTATAATCCCTACAAACCAGATTCTATGGGCGCTATTGAATTTGTTCTGCAAGATGACCAAGATAATGAGATTTATCGGGTGCCGATCGCCTTACCGCAAACGGTGGGTTTGATTGGGGTACAGGTGCAAAAAAATACCTCTCTGCAACCGGGCAAACTCTATCACTGGTATCTCAATGTGAGAGGAAAGGAATGCACCTCAGGCAGTGTGGGATCAGCGAGAGCATCCAGTCCGTCGATCGCCCTACCTGCTGACTCCATGACTGCCATGGTCTATGTCGATGGTTGGATAGAACGCGCCGCACTCCCTTCAGGCTTAAGCGATCGCTTAAAGCAAGCAACCCCACAACAGCAAGCCGCCCTTTATGGCGAAGCGGGGTTCTGGTATGACGCAATAGATACCTTGGCAAAAGCCCAACTCGCAGCCCCCAACAATGCCGCCATCAAAACGGATTGGAATGCGCTTCTACAAGATGGCGGCTTAGAAAAACTCTCCGCCCAGCCCCTTGTCAACTGTTGCACCACTCGATAATGAGAGGTTTTGGGTTTTGGGTTTCCAGCGTTTAGCGTTGCGGAACAAAACAGAGTTTTCCCGGTTCCCTGACCCCTGATCCCTGATCCCTAACCCCTGCTCCCTACTCCCGATACTGAATCCGATAAATTCGCCCATTTGCTTCTTCAGTGAGCAGCAAACTGCCATCGGGAAGAGGCAGCAAGCCAACGGGTCTACCCCACACATCAGGACCAGCAGGATTAGTTAGAAAACCCGTCAAAAAATCTTCGTAGTAGCCTTGAGGTCTGCCAGCGCTGTTAAATGGAATAAACACAATTTTGTATCCTGTACCCTGCTCTCGGTTCCAGGAACCTCGAAAGGCAACGAAGGCACCGTTGCGATATTTTGCCGGAAAGGTTGCACCCTTATAAAACTGAAGCCCCAACGCTGCCGAATGTGCTTGAAATAGCACATCTGGAGTTTGCGTTTTAGCGACCAAATCGGGGCGGACGCTTTTCCCGTTTTGAACATGGTTGGGATCGAGGCGATCGCGGGTTAAGTAAGCATAGGGCCACCCATAAAACTGCCCTGCCTGAATTTGAGTGAAATAGTCAGGCACCAAATCATCGCCCAAGGTATCGCGCTCGTTGACCGTGGCATATAGCGCGCCTGTAGTCGGATGAAACGCCAGCCCTACCGGGTTTCGCAAACCCGATGCAAACGTTTGGCGATCGGAGCCATCCAGACCCATCACCTGCACCGATGCACGCGGCAGCGGTTCTTCGCTCAAGTTTGACTGCGACCCGATCGACACATACAGCTTCGTTTGATCCGGCGAAACGATCACATTGCGCGTCCAGTGCTGGTTATAGCCGCCTCCCGGCAAATCTGTAATCTTCGTGCCACTTCCAGTCAACTGTTCCTGTCCTTTGGCGTAAGGAAATCGCAACACCGCCGCACTGTTTCCTAAAAAGAAAGCATTGTTGCTAAATGACATCCCAAAGGGAATATTCAGTCCGTTTTGAGCGGTGGCAAAGGTTTTTTTTAGCTCGGCAACCCCATCTTTGTTGGCATCCCGCAGCAATCGAATTCGGTTTTGACGAGTTTCAGTCACCAGCACGTCGCCCGATGGGGTGAGCGCTAACCAACGAGGGCGATCGAGTCCCTCTGCAAACACATTGACCATAAAACCTGCTGGCACCTGCAAGGTCGGATTTGCGGGAATCGGCAGCACGTTGGGAGATTTAGAGGCACTGTTGCTGGCATTCGGCTGAGGCAAACTCTCAGGGGTAATCTTGATGGGCTGGGGCAGCAGCGTTTGGGTTCTAATCACGCTTGCCGCAGGAGTTTGCGCCACCCTTATGGGGCTGGCTTCAGCTTGAACTAAATTGGTAGAAGGCAACGTGGCACTGGAAGTGTCAGCAGTGCGACAGGCAGCAAGAATGCCCCCTAAAAGCAGTAAAAACGATAAGCGGTACATAGGCAGCAGTGGGATAACAACGCTCTCTCACGCTAGCGAATGTTCTTTGGATTTGACACCTTGCAGAAGCAGAGTATGCCTTTAGATGGAATGCCACCACCGGGCAGACGCGAGATCGCGAATTGGTCGATCATGGCTGCGCTGGCGGGAAGCGGTTCGCCCAAGGGCGATCGCATCACCTCTCCGTTGTTCCTGAGCTTTGCTTGTGAGGGTGCTCGATTATTTACCTCGTAAATTAGGTTGACGAAATGGCGTTTACTGGTAAGACTAAAAGTATATTTCAAAAAAAGTTGATGGTACAAGCAGTCATTTCTCCCGCGATCGCGGCTGGCTTTCATGCCTTTTCTGACCCGCTCAGGCTCAGGGTTTTGGATCTGCTGCGGCAGCAAGAACTCTGCGTTTGTGATTTATGCGATCGCCTTGAGGTGAGCCAATCCAAGCTGTCGTTTCATCTCAAAACCTTAAAAGAAGCTGAATTGGTGCGATCGCGTCAAGAAGGTCGCTGGATTTATTACAGCCTAAACTTGCCTCAGTTTGTTGTGCTTGAGCAATATCTTGCCGACTATCGCCGCTTTAGCCTGATTGCGCCCGCACGCGCCTGTCAAGATTAAGTTCAGCCCTTCAATTCTTTGAGTGAATTTTTTTGAAGATGTGTTGCTCTAAACACTATCAATCAACTTTGTTTGAAATGATAAGACTATCGTTAAATGCGTTATTCTAGGTGCCAAAAAGCACCTGCTGAACGCTTTACAAAATGTCAAAGGATTTAGGTCAATCAATGGCTACCAGCCTCTCCATAAAGCTTAGATTTTCATGGGTTGCATTCGCCGCGATCGCGCTTCTATCTGCTTGTACCCAACCTCCAGGAACAGGTTCTAACGCAGCTACCATAAAAACAATTAAAATTGATGGGTCTAGTACGGTTTATCCCATTTCAGACGCGATCGCCACAGAGTTTCGCAAGACGAACCCGAAAGCCAACATTGAGGTGCAATTCTCTGGGACAAGCGGCGGATTCAACAAATTTTGTACCGGCGAAACAGACATCAGCAACGCTTCTCGCCCGATTCTGCTGCAAGAAGCGGAAGTTTGTGCCAACTCAGGCGTGGGCTTCATTGAAATTCCTGTAGCATTCGATGCCTTGACCCTTGCAGTCAATCCAAAAAATGATTGGGCAAAAGACATCACGATCGCCGAACTAACAAAAATTTGGGAACCCCTGGCTGAAGGCAAAATCAAAAACTGGAATCAAATTCGAGCATCCTACCCCAACAAGCCCCTCACCTTATTTGGGGCGGGCAAAGATTCCGGCACTTTCGATTACTTTAATGAAGTCGTCATCGGCAACCCAGAGGCAAGTCGCAGCGACTATACCGCTAGCGAAGATGACAATGTGCTGGTTCAAGGCATTGAAAAAGACCCTAACTCGTTGGGTTACATTCCCCTTGCCTACCTTGAAACCAGCCAGAACCGCTTAAAAGCATTAGCCGTGAATAACGGTAAAGGCGCAATCCTACCGTCTCGTGAAACGGTTGCCAACGCAACCTATCAGCCGTTTTCGCGCCCGCTGTTCATCTACGTCAATGCCAAAGCCGCTCAAGATAACCCAGCCTTAAAAGCATTCGTCGAGTACTATCTGACTCATGTTGGACGGGTCTCCAAAACAGTGGGCTATGTTCCCCTCCCCGCAGAGGCATATCGTCTTGCCACCATTCAATTTACACGCGGCGAGATTGGCACTGTGTTTGAGGGAGTGCCCCAACCCAATGTCACGATTTCGGAACTGCTTCGCAGGCAGGCGGTGTTTCAACTTTCAGAATATCCGAAAGCTGAACTGAAAAAGCAGTAGCCCGCTGCTTGGATGATCTAACTCCTGTTCAGTAGGACTGCTCACTGGGCATCACCGTTTCTGAAGAAAGCGATGACTTCTAAGGTTGAAATATACACGAAACCTACTTGCGCTTATTCCATTCGTGCCAAGCATTTATTGCAGTCTAAAGGCCTTCAATTTACAGAGTATTCTTGAATTTACAGAGTATTCTATTGACGGAGATAGAGCGCTAGCAACAGCGATGGCAGACCGTATCGAGGGTCAACAGTCCGTTCCTAAAATTTTCATTCAAGACCAACTTGTTGGTGGCTGCAATGAACTATATGCCCTAGAAAAAGAGGGCAAGCTCGATCAACTTCTACAAAGCAATCCACAAAGAGTTTAGCAATCCATGATTCATACCACTCAGAACAAACTTAGGTTTCCGCTAATTGCCACCTTGGTCGCGATCGCGATTTTTGCCGTGAATGCTTGTGCCCCCACGAAGCAGGCAGAAACCCCTAGCCTGATTGCCCCACCCGCCGGAAAAATTGTGGTGGATGGCTCCAGTACGGTTTACCCCATCACCGATGCCGTTGCCAAAGCGTTTCGCAGTACCCCAGAGGGCGGAAAAGCCGAGTTAGAAGTGAAATTTGCTGGCAGTAGCGCTGGGTTTCGGCGGTTTTGTGCGGGTGAAACCGACATCAGCAATGCTTCCCGCCCCATCCTAAAAGCAGAAATGGCAACCTGCGTCAGAAACGGAGTTGGCTTTATCGAACTGCCCGTCGCTTTTGATGCGCTCACCATTGCGGTCAATCCACAAAATACTTGGGCAAAGGACATTACCGTTGCGGAGTTGAAAAAAGTGTGGGAAAGACCCGCTCAGGGCACCATCAAAAACTGGAATCAGATTCGGGCATCCTACCCCAATCAGCCGCTGAGCTTGTTTGGAGCCGGAGCCGACTCTGGAACCTTCGATTACTTTAACGAAGTGATCACGGGGGGAGCTAGCAATTCCCGATCGGACTATGTGGGCAGTGAAGATGACAACATTCTGGTGCAAGGGATTAGCAAGTTTCCCGCAGCCCTAGGATATATCCCTCATGCCTATTACGAGCAAAGCAAAGGCGCGGTGAAAGCACTCCCGGTAGACAATGGCAAAGGGGCGATCGAACCCAATGATGCCAACATTAAAAATGCCACCTATCAGCCGCTTGCCCGTCCATTATTTATCTATGTGAACTCGAAGGCGGCACAGGATAAGCCAGAATTGCGGGCATTTGTGGAGTTTTATCTAAAAAATGCGCCGCCGCTGATTGAAACAGTGGGCTATCTGCCGCTGCCAGAGGATGCCTATCGGTTAGCCGAAATTCAATTTACTCGCGGTAGAATTGGCACGGCGTTCCAAGGCGTTCCAGAGCCGGATGTTACGGTCGCTGAGCTTTTACGCAGACAGACCACATTTCAGGATGAACAGCAGGCAAGTCAGCCTTAAGTGTCATACGCTTTTCGCATCAATTTCTCTTGAAGTTTAAGTGGCTTTCCAGTAAAAAAGTGGAAAAGGTTCAGACCTGAAGGGCTTCTAATATATCTACATCAAGCATCAATGGGAACAAAATCAACATTCCTGGATATTGAAAGCTTGAGTGTTCTAGCTCCAGCACTGACGGCGGAAGCGGTCGGCACGTTCATTCTGATCTTTGCCGGGACGGGAGCCGTGATGGTGAACCAGATCAGTAATGGTGCCGTGACTCACTTGGGCATTAGCCTCGTGTTTGGAGCCGTTGTTACTGCCTTGATTTATGCGCTAGGTCACATTAGCGGTGCCCACTTTAACCCGGCGGTGACCCTAGCATTTTGCAGCAGCGGCTTTTTTCAAAAACGACGAGTGTTGCCCTATATTGTGGCTCAGTTGAGTGGCGCGATCGCGGCTTCCACCCTATTACGTCTGAGCTTGGGCAACGTGGCACACTTGGGCGCAACCCTGCCGCTCAATGATAATTGGCTGCAATCGCTGGTGCTCGAAACGGTGCTGACGTTCATCCTGATGTTCATCATCTTAGGATCGGGGCTAGATCGACGCGCCTTGATTGGGTTCGCTGGAGTGGCGATCGGGCTAACCGTAGGCTTAGAAGCCGCCTGCATGGGACCGATCACCGGAGCCAGCATGAACCCCGCGCGATCGCTAGCCCCTGCTTTAGTCAGCGGCATCTGGCACCATCAATGGTTGTATTGGGTTGCGCCCATTTTGGGTGCCCAGTTAGCGGTGCTGGTGTATCGACAGCTATCCAGTAATTTTAAAGACTTCATCCAAGACAGTTCATAGACATAGGAGATAGTTAGATGAAACGAGTCATGTTTGTTTGCAAGAAAAATTCTGCGCGATCGCAAATGGCAGAAGGGTTTGCTAAAACCCTGGGCAAGGGGAAAATCGAAGTCACCAGTTCGGGTTTGGAGGCAAGTCAGGTGCGCCCAGAGGCGATCGCCACCATGCACGATATTGGCATTGATATCACCGATCAATACTCGAAGCCCTTGAGCGACTTCAAGCCAGACGATTTTGATGCCGTGATTTCTCTCTGCGGCTGTGGCGCGAGTTTACCGGGCGAATGGGTAGTGCGCGACGTATTTGAAGATTGGCAGCTTGATGATCCAGCGGAGCAGCCAGAGATTTTCCCTAGAGTGCGGGATGAAGTCAAACAGCGGGTTATGAAATTAATCGCAACCCTCAGCCCTCAGCCTGAGAACCAACCGATTGTTTGAATTGTGGCAATGACCACTGAACTAAACTCTACCCCACCTGTGATACATGAGCAAAGCTACTCTTCAACAACCGGTTGCGAAACAACTCTCCTTCCTAGATCGCTACCTGACGCTGTGGATTTTCCTGGCAATGGCGATCGGGGTCGCCCTGGGCTACTTCTTTCCCAGCGTGGAGAAATTCGTCAATCAGTTTCAAGTGGGCACGACCAATATTCCGATCGCCATTGGCTTGATTTTGATGATGTATCCGCCGCTTGCCAAAGTGCGGTACGAAGAATTAAGCGATGTCTTTCGCAACGGCAAAATTCTGGGATTGTCGCTGCTGTTGAATTGGGTGATTGGTCCAATTTTGATGTTTGGGCTGGCGATTACGTTTCTGCGCGATTATCCAGAATACATGGTCGGACTAATCCTAATTGGGTTAGCGCGTTGTATTGCAATGGTGGTCGTCTGGAGCGATTTAGCGCGAGGCAATAGTGAGTATACGGCTGGACTAGTCGCCTTCAACAGTATCTTTCAGGTGATTTTTTACAGTCCATTTGCCTGGTTTTTTCTGAGTGTGCTGCCCCCGATGTTTGGCTTGCAGGGCAGTGTTGTCAATGTGAGTATTGCTGAGATTGCTAAGAGTGTATTTATTTACCTTGGTATTCCTTTTCTGGCTGGTTTTTTCACCCGCTTTTTCTTAGTCAAAGCCAAGGGCAAAAGCTGGTATCACGAGGAGTTTATTCCTAAAATTAGCCCAATCACACTGATTGCATTGCTATTTACAATCGTGGTCATGTTCAGTTTGCAAGGGGAAAAAATTGTTCAAATTCCGCTGGATGTCCTGCGAATTGCGATTCCACTGGTCATCTACTTTGCACTGATGTTTTTCGTCAGTTTCTTTTTGGCATGGCGGCTAAAAGCCGATTATTCCCGATCCGTTAGCGTGGCGTTTACGGCTACAGGCAACAATTTTGAATTAGCGATAGCGGTTGCGGTTGCAGTGTTTGGCATCAATTCGGGGGCGGCATTTGCGGCAGTAGTAGGTCCGTTGGTTGAAGTGCCTGCATTGATTGGGCTTGTCAACATTGCTTTTTGGTTTGAACGGCGCTACTTCAGAGATCCCCGATCGAAATCACTGTAATTCTAGTGGAGGTGACAAAGCTTAAACAATGGAACAACCAATATCTGAAAACTTGTGGTGGGTCATTCCTGACAAACTGGCAGGAGTGCGAAAACCCACACCGGAAGAAATCACCCAGTTGAAAGC
The DNA here is from genome assembly GCA_041752515.1 of Leptolyngbyaceae cyanobacterium. Taxonomy (GTDB): domain Bacteria; phylum Cyanobacteriota; class Cyanobacteriia; order Leptolyngbyales; family Leptolyngbyaceae; genus ULC077BIN1. The sequence goes on from JBGSWI010000186.1 coordinate 11,271, forward strand.
GTCTGGTGTCGGCGCGATCGTCTCTGTCATGGATGATCCGTCTAATCTCGACTTGTACGAGCAGGCAGGATTACCCCATCGCTGGCTCCCGACCAAAGGTGGCACTGCACCCACTGAGGAACAGATTCAGGAGTTACAAAGTTTTGTGGATCAGCAAAACCAACTGGGCAGTGCAGTTGCGGTTCACTGCACCAGCGGCAACCGCCGTACGGGAACGATGCTGGCGGCTTACCTGATCAAGGCTGGCTCATCGTTTGATGAAGCGATGCAGATTATCCAAGCTGGCAACCCCAACGCTGAACTGCGAGAGGCTCAAACCACTTTTTTGAAACAGTTAGCATCATCCACCCATTGATCTCGCTTACTCATTACTCATCTGCTATGCCTAGTTTTGACCATCCCCCCAGAATTTTGTTTTTGTATGGCTCCCTGCGCGATCGCTCCTATAGTCGATTAGCAGCTGAGGAAGCCGCCCGAATTATTCAGGAATTTGGGGCGGAGGTAAAGTTTTTTGACCCGCGAGAACTCCCGATTTATGGCAGCGTGTCCGACACCCATCCCAAGGTGCAGGAGATTCGCGAGTTGAGCCAATGGTCAGAAGGACAAGTCTGGTCAAGTCCAGAACTGCATGGTCAAATTTCGGGCATTATGAAAAACCAAATTGATTGGATTCCCTTGACCCTCGGTGCCGTTCGCCCCACGCAAGGCAGAACTTTAGCCGTGATGCAGGTGTCTGGCGGCTCTCAGTCTTTTAATGCAGTCAACACCCTGCGATTGTTAGGACGCTGGATGCGGATGTTTACCATTCCCAACCAGTCTTCTGTAGCGAAGGCATATCAGGAGTTTAACGAAGACGGCACGATGAAAGATTCGCCCTACCGCGATCGCATTGTCGATGTCATGGAAGAACTCTACAAGTTCACCCTGCTGCTGCGCGAACAAGTGGATTACCTGACCGATCGCTACAGCGAACGTAAGGAAACCGCCGCTAAACAATCTCTTGAAACTGCTAACCAAGCTTTAGAAGGGGGCAAGATTAATTAACCGACTCATTAAGTCAAACCCAAAAAGCACACCCAGCGTGATCGCATTCTAGAAGATGTGCTATCTTGTGTTCAGGTGTTTTTAGAAGCACCAAAATTGGAAACCCTTGAAACTTAACCGTTCAGGAATAAGGAGGTGATGCCCATGCCAGATAGTAGTAAAACCATGGGTCGTCAGACTGGAAAAAGCCAACTGTGCGCCGGAGCCGTTCTCTAGCCCATAATTTAATGTTTCGGAAGGC
>JBGSWI010000187.1:0-27436 GCA_041752515.1 Leptolyngbyaceae cyanobacterium
CTTTATTCCCAACTGCTTTATTCCCAACTGCTTTATTCCCAACTGCTTTATTCCCAACTGCTTTATTCCCAACTGCTTTATTCCCAACTGCTTTATTCCCAACTGCTTTATTCCCAACTGCTTTATTCCCAACTGCGCAACTGCCCCTCCTCATGCGGCTTTGGTTCAACTGCCTCCGTTTTCCGATAGCGACGGCTCAGAGCAAGATGCAAGGGTTGGGGATGAGGGCTATTCATACCGCCCTTCAGCAATGCCCCAAATTCTAATGCCATCACTACCGCCACCAATGATGGTGCGTTGATCGGCTCCAAATTCTACAAACATACCGCTGTATTCCGACCCGCGTAAGGTGCCCAAAAAACCAGAGGGTTGGATGCGCCATAGATTAATGGTGCCGCCGTAGGTTGTCGCAAACAGCGCGCGATCGCCGCTGACTGCGACATCTCCTCCCACCGAATCGATCGCCCGAATAAACTGACCCGACTCTGCATTCCATAACTTAATGCCGCCTTGCCCTTTGACCCCATCGCTGCCCGTAATCAAAATTGAGCGATCGGCAAAACTGAGGGCATTGAGTTCGCCCGAATCTAAGGTATGTAGTTTGGTTCCAGTGGGTACATTCCACAGAGTGGTCTCTTTTGCGCCTGCTGCCAGCGATCGCCCATCGGGGTTAAACGCCAAATCATTCACCAAGCCTGCATCCAGCCTATGCACCCGTTGCCCGGTTGCCACATCCCACACTTGAATGCCAGCGGGACTGGTGACTCCATCTGCCCACCGACCCAGACGGCTCCCACTTGCTAAAAGGGTGCCATCCGGGCTAAATGCTAAACGGGTGACTCGCCCTGAATTAAGGCTGGCTTGTAACGTTCCTGTGGCTACGTTCCAGAGCTTGATAGTTTGGTCGAGGCTGCTGCTGGCAAGCAACGTTTGATCGGGGCTAAAGGTGAGGTCGGTGATCCAATCGGGATGCCCGGTCAAAGTATGGGTCAGCCTAGCCGGGGGCATTGACCAGAGTTGAATCGTTTTGCCCCCGCTGCTAGCAAATAGCTGCCCATCTGAAGTTGCGGTGAGGGCAGTGACGGCTTGACTGGTAATGGCTTGGGGTGAGCCATAGCAGACGGGGAGAGGTGTTTGGGGAGGCAAACAAACTGAGTCAGGAGTTCGGGCGGCGATCGCATCTTTCACCCGGCTATGGGTGAAAATTACCAGTACCACAAGTAATAGTGCGGATACACTGAGTCTCAAAATTTGCGAAAATCTTCGTTGTTGCCTCATTTCGTCTTCTGTGCCCAATAGCGGATGAAATCTATTTGATGTCTGTTCTTTGAATGCCTGTTAACCAATGCCAAGACTGGTAAAAACTGCACCTGCTCGCAATCTATTTGGCATTGGGGCGCTCTGGGGAGTTGCGCTGCCTTTGGCTATTTACCTGTCCACTGCGCTCACGATTTTAGGTCTAGATAAGTTTCACTACGTATTGGCAGGAGGAAAGAAGTTTGCCACTTTTCCTAATGCTTCAACCCATTTAGGGATTAGTCTAGGCTACCTAATTTTGGTTTTGCTTCACCTAGTTTGGCTGCTGGCAACTCCTGATTCTTATGATCCGGTTCGCTTTAGGGATGTGTTAAAACGGGTCGCGCCCTTTCTGCTGCTAGCCTGGATAGCTTTTCCTTTGGGCAATGATATCTATCTATACCTGCACTTTGGGCTAATGAATCTCAGCCATGTAGACCCTTTCACTACGCCTGCGGGTGCATTTGTTTCGGGTCTGTCACCGTTTGTAGATTGGAAGCAAACGTCTACTTATGGACCGATTTCGCAACTGCTGTTTAGTCTCTCTGCGGCGGCGATTCCCAGAGGAATCGTTTCGCAAATCGCGCTCAACCCTATCTGGGCGGTTTATGTCTTCAAAAGCATTTGCGCGATCGCGCATCTGTTTAATGGCTACCTGATTTGGACCATCTTACCGCCGCTGCAACGCGGAAAAATTACCACAGCCTACTTACTTTGCCCATTACTGCTGCTGGAGCAAGTTGGGTCTTCCCATGTGGATGTGTTTGTCAATACTTGTGTGCTGGTGATGGCGGCTTGTTTAATCAGACAGCGCTATGCCAGAGCGGTTTTGGCACTGTGGGGCGGTTTCTTAGCAAAAACCATTCCGATTATTTGGATGCCGCTGCTGGGTCTGTTTTTGATTCGGCAACGGCGCTGGAACCAACTGGCGATCGCGATCCTCGTTTCTCTGCTCATCGTGGCTGCTCTTTCCTTTACCCTGCTGCCCAACATTCAATCGTGGCGTAGCTTGCTGAATCCCGGCGTAGTGGGGCAATATCAGTCGTCTTTGCCAGCGCTTCTCCGGGCAACCTTTGAAACCCTGCAAATTTTTGTGCCCGGATTTTTGCCGCTGACTGAGCAAAAGCAAGTGCTTTTACAAGTGGCGCGCCACGGACTGCTGATTTTCGCCACGTTTTATGCCTGGACGGTGCTGCAAATGTTTCGTAAACCCGCATACTCAGCCCTAAACCTGATGGAGGCGATCGGCTGGGTGACGCTGGTGTTGATGCTCTACAGCACTTCTTGGTTGATGCCCTGGTATGTGTCGGTGCTGTTGGCGATCGCCGCCGTGATTCCTTCTGCCCAAGTCTTTGGCTTCACCACCCTGATGTTTATGGTGTCCAGCAGCGCCATGTATCTGCTGCAAGGAGATGCCGGGCTGCGAAGTTTGGTGACTTTGGGTTTGCCCACCCTGGCGTTGATCGTTGGCTCAACGCTGTTTTCGACTCAGACGGTCAACGCTGAACCTGCGAACGATCAATAGCCGCTATGGCAAGCGATCGCCCACTTTGCTGATGATTGGCAAACGTACCGATTTTCGCTGCCACAGACGCACCATCAGCCACAAATTGGTCACAAAGTAGCCCGATGTCAGCAAGCTATTCGTCACCAGCAACGGCAGAGCAAACGAGTCTGATGTTTCGGCACCGATGCCCAACAAAACATAGCCCAACAGCCACGCGATCGTCAGTGTTACTACGGTTCGGCTCAAATCCTGGCGCTGCTTGCCGCCCTGACGATAGTAGAGCGTCCACAGCGCTGGGAAAAAGCCCACCACAGGCACTAAATACCAAAAAAGCTGAAATCGCCTAGCCTCAGCCCCAGTTAGGGAATCATTTTTGTTCACAGGCATCCTCAGTCAGACTCAACAATCATAGCGCCAGTGAGTTTTGAGTTTTGAGTTTTGAGTTTTGACTTCACTGAATGTGGCACTAACTCGTAGCTCGTACTTCCACTGCACCTCGTAGCTCGTACCTGATTTAAGTTAATCTGGACTCTGTAATTGATGATTTTTTGAGGAGTCAACCTTGGAACGGACATTTTTGGCGATCAAGCCGGACGGAGTGCAGCGGAAACTGATTGGTGAAATTATCCGTCGTTTTGAAGCGAAAGGCTTTACTCTGGTTGGCTTAAAGCTGATGAGCGTGAGCCGGGAGCTTGCAGAAACTCATTATGGAGTCCACCGCGAAAGACCTTTTTTCCCCGGTTTAGTAGATTTCATTACCTCTGGTCCGGTGGTGGCGATGGTTTGGGAAGGCAAGGGAGTGATTGCCTCTGCCCGTAAAATTATTGGAGCAACGAATCCCCTGAATTCAGAACCCGGAACGCTGCGGGGCGATTTTGGGGTGGATGTGGGTCGCAATATCATTCATGGTTCCGATGCACCGGAAACGGCTGAGCAAGAAATTAAGCTTTGGTTTAAGCCTGAAGACTTGATCGGTTGGAAGCCTGCGGCGATCGCCTGGATTTATGAATAGGACGCAACCTTAGCTTTTGGTTTCGATCGGTGATTCGGCTGCTTCAGAGACCTCTGGGGCAGCTATTTTTAGGGCTGTGATGTTGTCTGGTTTCGGTAAACTTGGGGATATGGAGTGATGGTCAGCCATTTCTTTTCGCTGAGAAAAGCCCCACAGAAAAGTAAGCGCGATCGCGGATAGCATCAGCCACTCTGGGGGCACCAAGCTGTCGTTTACAACTCGCAGCAGCAACCGCACACCGACAAATGCCACGGTGACATACCCTGCATCTTCAAGGTGGGTGAATTCATCGAGCCAGCGGATGAACAGCCCTGCCATGAACCGGAGTGCCACAATTCCAATCGTGGCACCCACTAAGATCAGCCAAGTCTCCTTGGAAACTGCGATCGCGGTAGTAACGCTGTCTAAAGAAAACGCCAAATCGGTGACTGCAATCACCGGAATCGCCTGCCATAAAGAATCAAATCGCGGTCCATGATGTGCGTTTTCACCCTCATTGGAGCCTGAAGTAAAATATTGAAAAACTAACCACAGTAAATAAAGTGCGCCTGCTAATTCAAACTGCCAATAGTTAGCCACCCAAGTTGCGGTCAAAATCAAGCTCATTCGTAGGATGTAAGCAAATACCAAGCCAATATTGAGCGCGCGGCGTTGCAAAGTAGCGCCCTGCAACCCTTGAGCGATCGCGGCAAGCGCGATCGCGTTATCGGCTGACAGCACCGCTTCCAATGCCACTAAAACGGGCAGCAAAAGCAACGTGTCTGTTCCAAAATTGGGTGAAAAATTGAGCAGTTGATCCATATATCCAGTGTTCTCAAAAAAAGCTGATAAAGCAAAGCAGTGGATTAAAAAGTTACTTCAAGCACAGCGTAGATATCGATTATGACACTCCTAGCCCTACCGCTTGATGAATGGCGAGGGCGATCGGCGCAGCTTGCCCCCCGGAATATTGCAACTTGTAACAAGATAGCGCTCAAAAGACGCATTTTAGCCGACATTAGAGGACGATAGATTGCAAATATTCCCGTCAGGAGTCTTGAAATATGTCTTTATCAGATAGTCAGGTTTTTGTTGCTTTAGTCGTTGCTTTGATTCCCGGAATTTTGGCGTTTCGCCTTTCCACAGAGCTTTATAAGTAAAATCTCTGGTTGATTCATAGATTCATAGCCTGTTTTGCAGATTTGGTTTTACAATTGGGTTGGCTGAATGATCCAAAGTTTTGGAGATTTAGTTTCATTCATTGAAGTCAATCAAGCACAACAGGCTTTCCTTTGAAATTAGCTTTGAAAACAAATCACGGATCTGCCAGTTCACTCAATTCCAGCCTCGTCAAAAAATAGTTTTGTTTTTTTGCCTCCAACTGGGGACAATGAAGTAGAGTGTAGAGAATTTAACATTGCTCTTGGACAAGTGAGAGCATTTTGTATGTACGCACTGAAACCCCCACCTCCCCGCCCCAAATCTGCTCGACCTTTGCGAGTGGTGCCCAACGCCAACGCACCTCAAGCCAAAATTAAGGCACAGTCCCGCAGAAAGGCAAAGCCTTACCGAGCGATCGCTTGCGAAACAGCCGCAAAGATTGCCGTTAACACGGTGCTTTCGATCGCAGCCATTGGGGCGTTATTTCAGCTATTGCCCTACCGCTCCTCCCAAGAAGTGAAGCTGCAAGAACTGCAAGCGGCGGTTAAATCTACGGGTAGCCGAGTGCAACAGGTGCAATCCAAATTCAGCTACTACTTTGATCCAAGCCAAGCGAGAGAATCAATGCAAGAGCTAACCGGACGCATTGATCCGCAGCGGCGGCAAATTGTTTGGAAAGCTCCGGCAGCGGAGGCAGTCAAGGCTCTAAACCCACCTCGTGCTTCAGAAGAAGCAGGCAACTAACAAACATTAAATTTTACTGCCTACATATCTTCTAGCTCAATCCCTTTAGTCTCCTTGATCAGCAAGAGAACGAAGAAAAAAGAGATCGCTGCTGCCGTTGCATAAAGACTATAGGCAACCCCTAGACCGAAATATTTCAGTAGAGGAAGAAAGGTCGTAGACACAATGAAATTTGCGATCCATTGCGCTGCCGCTGCAACTGCAAGTGCCGCTGCCCGAAGCTTGTTGTTAAACATTTCTCCCAACATAACCCACACCACAGGTCCCCAGGAGAAGCCGTAGCAGAACACAAAAAGATTAGCGGCAAAGAGCGCTATCGTGCCAGCAGAACCGCTCAGCGTTGGGTTGCCAGCAGCATCAATTGTTGCAGTGCCAAAGCTCCATGCCAGCGTCCCCAAGGTCAAGGTCATGCCGACCGAACCTAACAATAACAGTGGCTTGCGACCGACCTTATCTACAAACGCGATCGCAATCAAGGTCGTCACAATATTGATTGCCCCTGTGATCACCGTGATGGAGAGGGAATTCTGTTCTGAGAACCCCACTGTTCGCCATAAAATGCTGCTGTAGTAGAAGATTACGTTGATTCCAACAAATTGCTGGAAGACAGACAAACCGATGCCGAGCCAAACAATGTGCAGGAGTCTCCCCTTTCTCCCCAACAAATCAGAGAACATGGGTTGACGCTCTTGAAGCACCGTTTTCCGGATTTCTGCGATTCTTGCTGCCACGTTCCCGCCCAAAATCTTGGTCAGCACGGTCGCGGCTTCTGGCTCTCGGTGTTTAGCCACTAAATATCGGGGAGATTCAGGAATCATCAAAGCTGCGATCCCGTAAAGAATACCGGGAGGAACTGCCGACCAAAACATCCAGCGCCAAGCGGGAATGCCCAGCAAAAACGGCAACTCTGCCGAACCTGCCGACATTGCAATAAAGTAGTCACACAATAAAGCAATGAAAATTCCAGCCACGATCGCGAGTTGTTGAAGTGAACCGAGCCGACCTCGTAGATTGGCGGGAGAACATTCGGCAATGTAAGCGGGTGCAATCACGCTCGCAATCCCCACTGCAATCCCACCCAATAACCGCCAAAAGATAAAGTCCCAAATTCCAAAAGCAATCCCAGAGCCAAGGGCACTGATTGTAAACAAGATGGAAGCAATAATCATTGCTCTGACTCTACCGTAGCGATCGGCAAGGCTTCCTGCATAAAAAGCGCCGCTCGCTGCTCCCAATAAAGATAGGGATACCGCAAAACCCGTTAACCAGCTTGTGGTGTTAAATGCTTTCGCCAGTGCTGAGATCGCGCCATTGATAACAGCAGTGTCATAACCGAACAAAAAGCCACCCAGGGCAGCGGCACAGGCAATCAGGACAACATAGAGGTTATTGCTTTTCCGACGAGTAGTAATAGACATAGTTCTTAGGGTAAGGAGTCTTGATAAGAAGGAACTGCGGCTATGGGAGTACCAGTCCATCTCCAGTTGAGAATTCTGGCATATCGATGCCCTGTTCATGAGCGTAGTTAATGCAGTCAATTTGCTGGTTTCTGAACTTCTCCTTGGCGTGAACATCTGCAACCTGGAGTTGGAGAACCCGGTCGATCACATCGATCGCAATGCTGAGCCGATCGATATGGTTGTTAATCGCAAGTTGCAGCGGCGTATTGATGTTGCCCCTCTGCTGGTAGCATCGATCTTCCCTTGCTCTCGCACAAACAAGCATGACATCACACTGTTGTAAATCGTGTTTGAATCAATGTTCTAGTTCGGTATAAGTTGTGTAAGTTCTAATAAAACATCCAAAAGGAGTAGATGATGTCTGACCGGCAGATCTTAATTCTGCTCACCACTAGCAACGAGATCGCTGCAATAATTACGATGAGCGTCGCTTGGGAAGTTGAATCAGCCTGGTTTCAGGAATATTGACCTATACGATCGGAACATTAGCGGCTCTGTTTCCCATTGCTCACTCAATTGGAGCCGTCCCCGTCCTTTACAGCCTCACGAAGATGGATACCCAGACTGAGCGTCGGCACCAAGCTCAACAAACAGCGATCAATGCGGTTTTGATTCTGGTTTTGATTCTGGCAGTGTTTCTGATCGGCGATCGAGCAATTCTAGAGTTTTTTGGCATCTCCCTCACCGTATTGCGGATCGCGGGGGGCTTGTTGGTTGCCAATGCTGCTTGGGAAATGCAGCAATTCTCATTGTGAAGTATTTGTGCTGAATTAAGAGTCTCCAAAGGCTTGTTTGCTCAACTTTCTGAACGCCAGAATGAGGGTTCCAGGGATTCAGGATGATTGAAATCAGCCCAGTAGGTGAGAACAATTCTCATGCTGAGAATTGCTGAGAGCAAGCACGGCAAGCAGTTTCAGAAAGGCTGACTGATATGATTATTTGTCCTATTGATCGAGCCGTTTTGGAATCAGCCTTCAACTTTGGCTTAGCTGGTTTTGAAGATGCTATTCAAATTTTTTGTGCAGTTGCTCAAGGATTAGAGGCTATTTTGACACGTGATACTCAAGTTTTTTTTGAGTTCGCTTGTGCCCGTTTTGTCTATTCAGGAGTTATTGCAGCAATTAGGGACGCAAAATAGAGGTTAAATTAATTAAGAGGCACAGAGGGCGATCGCATTGTCAGATAGTCGCAAGCGAGTCTAAACAAACCTGGTGCAACGGACGGCATGGAGATTTTGATGTTGAGGCAGAGGTTTGCTGCTGCTGACTAAAAACGTTAGCGTTCCGATAAGGTGAGTAGAAAGTTTGATTTGGTCATAAAAGATGGCTTAAAGTGCCGTATAGTCTGTTCTTTACTATGAAGATATTGTTGAAAGCAACAGGCTTGCTGCTGGTTTAATTCTCTTCACCCTTAGGACGGGGACTACATTCGCAATGGTCTTAAATAACCTGCCTGCGTTGTCCCATTTCTCGGTGAATTCTCAATCGAATGCTGTGAAAAAGGTTCCGCTCTATTTAGTCATGGCTGTGCCCTTGGTGATTCAAGTGGTGGGGGCAGTCGTTGCAGTTGGCTTGCTGTCTTATCAAAATGGGCAGAAAGCAGTGAAAGAAGTGGCGACCCAAGTTCGCAATGAAGCGGGCAGCCGAATTCAACAGCATTTAGATAATTATTTGGAAACCCCGATTCAATTGAATCGCACCAATGCCGACGCGATCGAACTAGGACTATTAAACCTACAAAATTTTGAGGTTGCCGGAAAATATTTTTGGCGACAAATGAAGATATTCAATGTCGGCTACATCAGCTATGCCAATCCCAAAGGCGATTTTATTGGAGTTGAGCGGCTAGATAGCGGGGAACTGCTGATTAATGAGAAATCTGCTCGAACGAATAATCAACAGCATACATTTAGAACCACATCCCAAGGCGATCGCGCCCAGATGATCAAAATCACTCCAAATTACAACCCTCTGACCGAAGGATGGTACATAGACGGTGTGAAAGTCAGCAAACCTGCTTGGAGTTCTATTTACAACTGGGACGATAAACCAGAAGTGATGTCTATTAGCGCCAATCATCCTCTATATGGCAAAGACGGACAATTGTTGGGGGTAATGGGCGTAGACCAAATTTTGACCCAGGTGAGCGACTTTTTGGCAGGCATTAAAGTCAGCGCTACGGGAGAGACTTTTATTTTAGAGCGTTCTGGAAGATTGGTTGCCTCCTCCTCGAAGACAAAGCCATTTCGCATTGCCAACGGGAAGGCAGTTCGCCTTAGCGCCATTGATAGCCCCGATCCTCTGATTCGCGACAGTAGCAATTTTCTGATCCGTACCTTTGGTGACTTGAGACAAATCAATCAAGCTGAAAAGCTAGAGTTTCGGCGGCAAGATCAGCGCCAATTTCTGCTAGTCATGCCCTGGAAAGATGCCTATGGCTTGGATTTATTGATTGTGGTCGCGGTGCCTGAAACCGATTTTACAGGGCAGATTCATGCCAATACCCGCAATACCCTACTGGGCTGCGCGATCGCCCTAGCCGTAGCAACCTTATTTGGCATTCCCACCTCTCGCTGGATTGCCCGCCAAATTTTGCAGCTTAGCCGCGCTTCCGAAGCGCTGGCTAACGGGCAGCTTCATCAAAATGTGCAGGCAAAAGGAATTACCGAACTCGAAACCTTAGCGCATTCTTTCAATCGGATGGCGCAACAATTGCAAGACTCGTTTGCTACTTTAGAACAAACCAACGCCAGTTTGGAGCAGCGAGTGCAAGAGCGCACGGCATCCTTGGCAGATGCAGAAGCCGAACTTAGAGCGTTGTTTGCCGCCATGACCGATTTAGTCATTGTTTATGACCAAGACGGGCGGTTTCTGAAAATTGTCTCCACCCATCCTACCCGACTGATTAGCCCTGAATCAGAGCAAATCGGCAAGACTGCCCACGAGATCATGCCCAAGGGTCAAGCTGATCGGGTGGTGAGAGGAATTCAGCAAGCTTTACAGACTGGGCAAGTAGTGAATGTGGAATACTGCCTGGTTGTGGACGAGCAAGAACTCTGGTTTTCTGCAAATGTGTCGCCCTTGTCTTCAGAAACGGTTATTTGGGTGGCGCGAGATGTCAGCGAACACAAACTTAGAGAAGCAGAACGGCTGCAAGCGGAGGAAGCACTCCGCTCGAACGATCGCCAACTGCGTAAACAAAACCGCGTTTTACTGGAACTGGCAAAAAGCCCGGTGTTAAACGAGGGCAATCTAGATGCTGCTCTTCAACAAATCACCGAAGCAGCAACTCGCACATTAGACGTAGAACGCGCCAGTGTATGGCGATTTAATGACACCTACACCACGCTAGAGTGCTTGGATTTATATCAGCGATCGCTCAATCAACATACTGCGGGCACCCAAATCACAGCGGCTAATTTTCCCATCTATTTCAGCGCTTTAGAAGAAGAAGTCACTCTCACTGCCGACAACGTTCACACCGATCCTCGCACTCAAGAATTTGTGAACTCTTATTCAACGACAACCGGAGTCACCTCTCTGCTAGACACCCCCATTCGCTCTGGCGGTCAAACGATTGGAGTCGTTTGCTTAGAACAGATCGGCGAAAACCACCACTGGACAGTAGAAGAACAAAGTCTCGCTAGATCGATCGCCGATTTGATTGCGTTAGGAATTGCTGCCCAAACTCGTCGCCGCACCGAGGAGGCTCTTAATATTTCTCAAGAGAAGTTTGCTAAAGCCTTTCGTGCTTCTCCTGATTTCATTACCATTAGTTCTATCAGAACTGGGCATTTTGTGGATGTCAACGAAAGTTTTTTAGAAGCGTCTGGTTACACTCATGCGGAAGTGCTTGGGCAAACTGTGTTTGATTTGGGGGCTTGGGCAAATCACGACGATCGCGCAGAACTGCGCCGCCTGATTGCCGAGCAAGTCGAGATCAAAGACTTAGAAATTCAGCTTCGCAAAAAAAATGGTGACGTGATGACGGCTCTGCTTTCTGCCGAAATCATTGAGCTAGAAGGCGAACCTTGCCTACTTGCAGTGACGAAGGATATTACCGATCGCAAACGGGCAGAAGCCGCGATCGCCGAAAGCCAGAAAAAATATCGCGACCTAGTAGAATCCGCCAGCACTATCATTTTGCGCTGGGATACAGACGGGTGTATCACTTTCTTAAACCGCTACGGGCAAGAATTTTTTGGCTACACAGAAGCGGAAATTTTAGGGCGAAATATTATTGGCACCCTCGTGCCTGCCCAACCAGACTCTTGGGAAAATCTGCGACTCTGGATTGAGCAACTGTGCCAAACCCCAGAACATTACCAGGATGCCGAATCTGAAAACTCGCGCAGCACCGGAGAAAACGTCTGGGTTAAGTGGTCGATTAAGGCGATTTTGGATGATCAAGGCAAGATTAACGAAATTTTGTCGATCGGGTTCGATATCAGCGATCGCAAGCGTGCCGAAGCCGCCCTCCAAGAAAAAGAGCAATATCTCCGCTTGATTTTAGACAACATTCCTCAGCAGGTATTTTGGAAAGATACCAATCTGGTCTTTTTGGGCTGCAATCAAAACTGGGCGCAAGCCGCGCAACTGGACGATCCAGATGAGATTGTCGGCAAAACGGATTTTGATCTGTTGCCCGATGCCGCGATCGCCGAGCAGTTTCGCGCCCAAGACCGCCAGATTATTGAAACTGATATGCCCCAACTCCACTTCATTGCCCCCAAAGTGCGATCGTTCGATGGTCAAAAATCTTGGCTCGACATCAGCAAAATTCCAATTCATGATCCCTATCAAAACGTGATTGGCATTTTGGGCGTGATTGAAGACATTACGCTCCGCAAACAATCTGAAGAAGCCCTTGCAAGCGAACAGGCACGCTCTGAAAAATTGCTGCTGAATGTGTTGCCTCAAGCGATCGCCGATCAACTCAAACAAAGCCTGGATCTGCTGCAAGAACGCACGAGCAAGGCGCTGATTGCCGAAAGTTACGACGAGGTGACCGTTTTATTTGCGGATATCGTCAGCTTCACGAATCTATCTGCCAATATTTCTGCCGCAGATTTAGTGGGATTACTCAATCGGATTTTTCTAGTCTTTGATGATCTATGCGAGAAACACAGCATTGAAAAAATTAAAACGATTGGAGATGCTTACCTCGCAGTAGGAGGGTTACCCAGTCCCCGTGCTGATCACGCCGAAGCGATCGCCAACATGGCACTAGATATTCAGCACGAGATCAACCAGTTTCGCACCTATGAAGGACACGCGATCGCGGTTCGAGTGGGGATTAATACTGGCTCCGTCATTGCGGGGGTGATCGGCAAAAAGAAATTTACCTATGACCTCTGGGGCGATACGGTTAACATTGCCAACCGCATGGAGTCTCACGGGATTCCCGGCAGAATTCAAGTCACCGAAACAACCTATCAACGGTTAAAGGATCGGTATCAATTTGAACGACGCGGCATTGTTGACATCAAAGGAAAAGGTAAAATGCCGACCTATTGGCTGCTCCAAAAAAATAGCTAATTGCCCAAGTTGCTTAGCTCAGCGATCGCAATCGGTTGCGATAGGTGATCCCATCTAATCCATCTCCATCAGTGCTTGCAGGACTAATCGATTGCTGCAATCGAGCGATGCGTTCAGAGGTTGCCGGGTGAGTGCTGAGAAATGTAGGGACTGACCTTGACTGAAGCAACTTAGACATAAAATTGACCATGGCAGATTGGGCATAGCCCGTTTTAGCTAATGTCTGCAATCCCATCGTATCCGCTGCATATTCATCTTGGCGGCTATTGGGGCGGCGAAATGCCAACTCAACGCCAATATTCACAGCCGTACTCCGATCCAAGCCTGCTGCTCCCACTAGCCCGCTAGCAACCGCCATCTTCCTCATCTGAGCGACAGAATGCCGTCCCGCAATGTGACCAATTTCATGTGCCATGACGCTAGCAAGCTCTGCTTCGTTGCTGGCTAAAGTCAGCAGTCCTCGGTTGATGTAGATAAAACCGCCCATCGTGGCAAATGCATTCACGCCGCGATCGTCCACCACCTGAAAGCGATAAGGAATGTTGGGACGGCTGCTAGACGCAGCCAGCCGTTGCCCAATCTGATTCACATATTCATTCACCTGAGCATTTTGCAGAATGCGAACTTGCTGCCGCGTTAACTGCTGATTAATTTGCTGACCAATTTCAACTTCTTGTCGATCAGACAAGCTAGACAGTTGAATCACCTGAATGCCTCGCAAAATCAAGTCGCCCCACGAAATGGCATGAGCCATCATCGGTTGACCCACCGTTAGCACTAGCGCGATCGCGATTGAAATACTAAGGTATCCCCAGCGTCGCAATTGCCGAGAAAGCGGAGAGTGATACCTAGGCATAAGTTGGACTCGGTAAGGGATAAATAGCTGCATCAACTTGCCTGGAAACATGAGGAAATTGATTCCAAAAACGAGTGCTGCCGCTACCTTTAGTGACGCACCGATTTATTCAGAAGTTCCCCTAAACATCCAAACAACCTAAAAATCAAATAAAAATTAATATAACTAAAGACAGTTGCCAAACATAACGAATGCTTCGTCACATTAAATGGCAACTGCCTTAAACAAATATTTTTATGGGTGCGGCAATGCAATTTAGGGGCTAGTTATAACGTCTCTTACGTCGAGCCATAATTGCCTTGCGCTTTTGCTTTTCAATGGGGGTTTCAAAATGCCGATGGGATCTCAAATCTGCCAAAATTCCTGCCTTAGAAACTTGGCGTTTAAATCTCCGCAGGGCAGAATCGATTCCTTCATTTTCGCCAAGAACTACTTGGGTCATTCGCGACAAACTCTCCAGATATATGAACGTCACCATACTCATTTATCATTTCGATAAATGAGGTATTCAGCAATTTTGCAGTATGCTCCCAAGCTCTGTCAATCAGGCGTTTGGCAAGACCGCGATCTCGCCAATGTTCAACCTCTCAGAAAGCGCGGCGGCTGGAGGATGGAGAGAAACTGTGGCAGTTAGCCTAGTCTCCTGCGAAGACGTTACACCCATGCCCCTCATTATTCAGCCCATTAGCTGTTCTGATTTGCCGATTTAAACCGACCCGCTAAAAAATCTCGCTCTTTTAAATGTTTCGTCTTGCGACCCGTCACTCGCTTGCGCCACATTCTAAAGCTCGAAGGTTTCATTTCACGCCGCATCAGAGCGATGACCTGTTTTTCCTGCAAGCCAAACTGAAGCGCGATCGCCTCAAAAGTAGTACGGTCTTCCCATGCCATTTCTAGCACCCGATCAATCGTTTCAGAATCTAGCTGTGGTAATTCCATCGTATTTATTCCTCCAGTCCAACAACTGCTGTAATTTCGCGGGGATGCTCTACGGTGAACTGATAAGTCACTTCCTGGGCTGCTTTCGGCTTCAAATGGATCACCCACTCCAGCAATCCCATTTGCCCTAGTTCAATTTGAGGATTGCCGCGCGTTAGGCGAACTTTGATGCGTTCGCTGCGGCTAACGGGCAGCGCCTCGGTGAGCCGCAGAGTGGCTTCTTGGTCGCGCAAGTTAGTCACCAACACTCGATAGGCGTAGGTGATCAAGCGTTTGTCTTGCATGAAGCGTTTGTCTACTTTGCGCTCGACCAAATCCCGTTCTAGCGCTAACCCTTCGTCAATGCCAAGGCTGAGCTTAAATGCTTGACCGGGTGCCACATTCTCTAAAGGGGTAGTGCCCACGAACATCTCATCGCGAAAAATGTTTGCCTGACCGGGAAGCAGAGTCGCACCCGTTTCAGGATTGGTCACGATCGCTTGCAGGTAGGCAAAGCTAACCAGTTTGGGAATGGCGATATATTCTATTTGGCAAGGATAGCTATGGCTGAAAATGGTGATTTTGTGCGGAGAGCGATCGCCCGGAATGTGATTATTTCCATCAATCTGAAAAGTGACGATACCACCATGGCTAATAGCTGTAGCGGCAACGGTTTCTGCGGCATACTCCTGAGCGACACCGCCAGCAACCGCTTCCAAGAAGTCGGAGGCAGCAGAGACATCACCAAACCGTTCTTCTGCACCCGATCGAGTTCGTTGCATCATCGGTGCAGCGGCAGGCATCGGCGGCGGCAGGGGAGCGTCCACATACCAGGGGCTTAGTTTGGGAGGCAGGGTGCCCAAACCGGGTTTGGCAGTGGATAGAATCAGGGCAACGTCTGCCCAGTCTTCGCCCGTGTTTTGCGTCACCTCTGCCAGATAATCCAGTTGCAGCAGTTTAGTTTGAGTATCCACACGCAAATCATAAAGTGGTTGCCAACTAGCGCGATCGACGCTGTAAGAAACTTCTAAGTGAAACTCGCCTGCGCCATCGGGCAGAATGCGAACCACAACGCTATAGCTTTCTTTAGGGCGCGGTGTTTTGATCTGCTGAAGCTGCTGTTGGAGAGCGGTTAAACGCTGATTGAGTTCTCGTAGGGCTTGATTTTGCTGCGCGATCGCCCCGGCTAAATCGCCATGCTGTTGCCCCACAAATTCCAGCAGTTCAGCCGTCTGCGCTAAGTTCACCCGCTGTTCTGCCAAGCCACGGGAGAAGCGATCGACGGATTTTTCACTCAAGCTTTGGATGAAATTGCGCCGTAATCCTAATGCCGTCAGATCATCTTGCCGGGTGCGTTGCTGGTCTTCTAACTGTTGAATTTGTTCGGTCAAGTGCGCCACGCGATCGCCAATCGGTTCCGTGGCATAAGCGCGTTCAGTTTTCACTCCCAACAGTCGCACCGCAATCGTTCCGGTTCCCTTCACCCGCACTGACTCCGGTTTCAAGCTGATGGGTAGATTTGTTAGGGTCAGCGATCGCTCTTGCCCCGTGAGGGCTACCGTGCCTCGTCGGGCGACTAATGCCTGGTCGGTGTACACCGTGACGACTGCGATCGTGGTATCAACGGTTCGGCTTACTGGTGACTGACCACTATCCATTTTTGTGCCCTTTCAATCGTCTATGCCACCCTAACACTAGCGATCCACTATGAGGCTTACCCTTCATCCATCCGAGGGGGGCATCCAGTAGAAGGGGTGGCAATTGGCAAGGTGAAATAAAAGCGACTGCCTGCACCATGCACCGATTCAAAATCAAGCTGCCCACCCTGATTTTCGACCAAAAGCTTACACAAAGACAGCCCTAAACCCGTGCCCTCAATATTTTGGCGATCGCCATGCTTCACTCGATAAAACCGATTAAATAAGTGAGGCTGATCCGCTTCAGGAACCCCTAAACCATAATCTTGCACCCAGATCTCTACCCAGCCGGATTGTTTGACCTCCGCCCCTACATCAATCGCCCGACCATTGGGAGAGTATTTGATTGCATTGGATAAAAAATTAACCAGGATTTGAGAAACCTGCCAGCGATCGCCCCAAACCGGAGGCAATTCCCTTCCAAATTGATAGGTCATGGGATAAGGTGCCAAGCCTGCCACCACTTCTTTAACCAGCGCTTGAACGCAAAAACTGCTCGGCTGAGTGGTGATCTTTCCCGTCTCCACATTTCGCAGCGCCATCAAGTCTCGCAGCAGCTTCGTTAAGGAGCAAAGCTTCTGCTGAGTAACCTCTAAAAATTCTTGACGCTGGTCTAACGTTAAGGAGGGTTCACTTAGTAACTGAACTGCACCGTTTAACGCTGTTAGCGGGGTAGCAAGCTGATGGGTTAACAACTGCATGAGTTGAGTGTGCTGCAAAATGTGTTCTCGCAGAGTTTGATTCTCTTGGAATGCTTCCACCAAATCTTGCCCCGCATCACTCCCTTCCGGTTCGACGGCAGGCAGCAAAATGGGAATAGGGCGTTCATTTGCAGAAGGAAACATCAGAACCATCGATAGCTTGTTAATATATCTTAACAAATAATCTTTTTTTTAACGACAGGGCGATCGCTCTACTCAAGTTCAAACATTTTTAATCGCTGCAAGAGAACCACCCAACGACCTTAGAAAACTGCATTTCACACTTTTCCAACCGAGAGCGGAGCGATCGGTTTTTTCAAAAAAATTCCGATTGGTCTACCAAACAAGTGAAACTAAAGATACAGTTAGCTCGATCTTCAGCAGCACTCAATGATTTTGGAACACGATCGCATTCTTACCGCAATTGACGTGGGCACCAATTCCATTCACATGGTCGTGGTTCGCATTCAGCCAGCGTTGCCTGCATTTACGATTATTGCCAGTGAAAAAGATACGGTTCGATTGGGGGAACGATGTCACCAAACAGGAAGGCTAACCGAATCCGCCATGCAGAGGGCGATAGAAGCTCTTAAACGCTGTCAGGAAATTTCTCAAAGCTTAGGGTCAGAGCAGATTATCGCCGTTGCCACTAGCGCAGTGCGCGAAGCTCCGAATGGACACGAGTTTTTGCAGCAAGTGGAGTCGGAGTTGGGGCTTTGGATCAATCTAATTTCGGGAGTAGAAGAAGCCCGACGCATTTACTTAGGGGTGTTGTCAGGGATTGAGTTCAATAATACGCCCCATATTGTGATCGATATTGGCGGCGGTTCTACAGAACTAATTTTGGGTGATGGTCACGATCCCCGGAGTTTGAGCAGCACCAAAATTGGCGCGGTTCGGTTGACCAATGAATATGTCACCACCGATCCAATTAACCTTAAAGAATTTGAAGCGCTGCAAGCCTATATTCGTGGGATGTTAGAGCGCCCAATAGAAGAATTGCAAACTCACCTTAAACCGGGTGAAAGCCCCCGGCTGATTGGCACCTCTGGCACGATTGAAACTCTGGCAATACTGCACGCACGGGAGCAGTTGGGCATGGTGCCTACACCGCTTCAAGGGTACAATTTCACGCGGGTTGATTTGCAGGAAATGACCCATCGATTTCGGCGGATGAGCATTGCAGAGCGATCGCAGATTCCAGGCATGAATGATCGTCGGGCTGAGATCATTCTGGCGGGGGCGCTGATTTTGCAAGAAGCAATGATCCTGCTTAATCTCGAAACGATTACCATTTGCCAGCGATCGCTGAGGGAAGGGGTGATTGTGGATTGGATGGTCACCCACGGACTGATTGAAGATCGGTTGCGCTACCAAAGCTCCATTCGCCAGCGCAGCATTCTTAAAACCGCCCACAAATATCGGGTGAATATGGAACACAGTGAACGGGTAGCAGCGTTCGCGCTCAGTCTATTTGATCAAACTCAAGGAACCCTGCATGAATGGGGCGGCGATGCACGGGAACTGCTGTGGGCAGCCGCTATTTTGCATAACTGCGGACACTTCATCAGCCATTCTGCCCATCATAAGCACTCTTACTATTTGATTCGCTATGGAGAGCTTTTGGGCTACACGGAAACGGAAATAGAAGCGATCGCAAATTTGGCGCGCTATCACCGCAAAAACAGCCCCAAGAAAAAGCACGAAAACTACCGCAATCTCACCAGCAAAAAGCATCGGCGAATAGTCGATCAACTCAGTCCCTTATTACGGCTGGCAGTTGCCCTCGATCGCCGCCAGATTGGGGCAATTCAAACCATCACCTGTGAGTTGTTGCCCACCACTCACGAACTGCGGCTGCATCTTCAAGCCGCAAACCCCCTTGACGACTGCGCCCTAGAGTTGTGGAGCCTGGAAACCAAAAAGAGTAGTTTTGAAAGCGAATTTGGACTCAAGCTTGTTCCTTTTTTAGAAACTAAAATGGCAAATTTGACTTGAACGGCATCTTCAACCCACCATTTACCAGACTGATACCAGACTGAACCGCCCGAATAGGTACGGTAAATACTCCTTCATCAGAAAGCGCAATTGAGACGACTATGTAGACAGAAGTGCTGAGCTATGGACTCGATCGATTAGTAAGCGATGATTCCCGGCTCTTCTTACGATTCAACAATCGTGAGTAGTGAACAGCCTCTCCGATATTTTAATTTCTCGCAGTAGTTGATGGAGCCGAAGCAGCAATGGCAAAAGTCGTCGGAATTGACCTGGGTACAACAAATTCGTGTGTGGCGGTGATGGAAGGTGGCAAGCCCACCGTCATTGCAAATGCGGAAGGCTTCCGAACTACCCCTTCGGTAGTCGCTTTTGCAAAAAATGGCGATCGCCTGGTAGGTCAGATTGCCAAACGCCAAGCGGTAATGAACCCCGAAAATACGTTCTATTCGGTCAAGCGCTTTATTGGTCGCCGGTTTGATGAAGTGGCTAACGAGCTAACCGAAGTGTCCTACAAAGTTTTGAACGTCAATGGCAACGTCAAAATTGATTCTTCTGCCAAAGGCGAACAGTTTGCCCCTGAGCAAATTTCTGCCGAAGTGCTCCGCAAGCTCAAAGAAGATGCCAGCAAATACTTAGGCTCAGAGGTTACTCAAGCGGTAATCACTGTTCCCGCCTACTTTAACGACTCCCAGCGTCAGGCAACTAAAGATGCCGGAAAAATCGCTGGCTTAGAAGTCCTGCGGATCATCAACGAACCCACTGCCGCTTCACTCGCCTACGGTTTAGATAGAAAGAGCAACGAAACCATTCTTGTGTTTGACTTGGGCGGCGGCACCTTCGACGTATCCATTCTAGAGGTCGGCGATGGTGTGTTTGAAGTGCTGGCAACTTCTGGCGACACTCATCTAGGCGGCGACGATTTTGACAAAAAAATCGTCGATTACTTAGCCGAAGAGTTCCGCAAATCGGAAGGCATCGACCTCCGCAAAGATAAGCAAGCTCTCCAACGCCTGACCGAAGCCGCAGAGAAAGCCAAGATTGAGCTATCTAGCGTCACTCAAGCCGAAATCAACCTCCCCTTCATTACTGCGACTCAAGATGGTCCCAAGCATTTGGATACCACACTGACCCGTGGCAAATTTGAAGAACTCTGTGCCGACCTCATCGATCGCTGCCGGATTCCCGTAGAAAATTCCCTGCGGGATGCCAAACTAGGCAAAGAAAGCATCGACGAAGTGGTGATGGTGGGGGGTTCCACTCGTATTCCCTCCATTTTGGAACTAGTCAAGCGCGTTTTGGACAAAGAACCGAATCAGACCGTGAACCCCGATGAAGTGGTTGCAGTCGGCGCAGCCATTCAAGCGGGCGTGTTGGCAGGTGAAGTCAAAGATATTCTCTTGCTCGACGTTAGCCCACTGTCCCTCGGTGTCGAAACCCTGGGCGGCGTTATGACCAAAATCATTCCTCGCAACACCACCATTCCTACCAAGAAGTCTGAAGTCTTCTCAACGGCGGTGGATGGTCAAAGCAACGTGGAAATTCACGTTTTGCAAGGTGAACGGGAAATGTCGAATGACAACAAGAGCTTGGGAACCTTCCGCTTAGATGGCATTCCTTCGGCTCCTCGTGGCGTTCCTCAAATTGAGGTGATCTTTGACATTGATGCCAACGGCATTTTGCAAGTGACTGCCAAAGATAAGGGCACGGGCAAAGAGCAATCGATCAGCATCACCGGGGCTTCTACGCTACCTAAGGATGATGTCGATCGGATGGTGCGCGAAGCGGAGCAAAACGCAACCACAGACAAAGAACGTCGTGAAAAGATTGACCTGAAAAACCAGGCAGATTCCCTGTCTTATCAAGCAGAGAAGCAACTGGCTGAACTGGGTGACAAGGTTTCCGCTGAAGACAAAACGAAAGTTGAAGGGCTAGTCAAAGACCTGCGAGACGCGATCGCCCAAGACGATAGCGATCGCATCAAAACTCTGACTACCGAACTTCAGCAAACCCTATACACCATTGGCAGCAGCATTTACCAGCAAGCGGATGGTGCGGCTCCGGGCGCAGGAACTCCCGATGATTCAGGCACAGACTCTAGTTCTTCCAGCGGTAGCTCTGAAGAAGATGTGATCGATGCGGACTTTACTGAAAGCAAATAAGATCATCTTCTGCATAGATTGAACTCTGCCCAGATGGGACTTAGAGCCTCTTATTGCTTCATCAAACACAAGGGCTAATCGTTGTAGTGATTAGCCCTTGTGTCTAGAAACTATCTGCCCGTTGTTTTTTATGATTATCAGCCTCAGAAATCCTTCATAGTTTACCTAGCCTGAATTCCAGTAGAATCAGGCAGTAAGCAAACAATGCTTAATGATTTCTACTCACTGTTATCAAGACTTTAAAAAAAGGATTGAGCCACCGATGCCAGAAAAACCGACTTCAGATTCAGTCACTCCAGATTCAGCCAAGGAGCAACCTGCGGCAAAGCCTGAAGCAAAAGCCAAAAAGGAAAAACCTCCCGCGTTGGAAGATAAGCCGTTTCCCGATTTTATTCAGCAAGATTTTATTCCAGCCTTAAAAGTAGGGCTGGAAAATCAGGGCATTCAAGGCGTGGAACTTTCCCTTGAAAAGAAAAAGATTAATATTGTCGGTTTTAGTCAAGCGTCAGACTGTTGGCAGGTTGTTGGGGTTTGGAGTAGCGGCTACAAGCAAACCCGCGAATTTAACCTTTACTTTTTTGACGGAACCATCGGCGGCAAGAAAGGATTTTCTTACTCAGAAAGCGGCGGTAAAGCTAGCACCTTAGAGTCTTTTCGGATCGATGAAAGAAAGTCAGATTTAGGGCTGCTCGTGTTTTGGACTGTGCAGCGCCTTAATGCTCAAAAGTGGCTGGTGCGGAACTGAAGCTATAGCTCTCTAAAGTGATAAAGCACCACACCCGTTGTAACGTCGTTGTAAATATCCACGTAACCCGTTTTGACTAGGTTGTGTAAAGTTACCTCAACGGCAGCGAAGCTTGCGTCTGTGTCAATGACCCCTTGAGTAACCGAAAGAGTACCCCCTCGCGCCTGAGCCGCTTTGACTAACTTCACGGCAAGTTGGTCATGTCTTGGCTGAGGTGTTGGAGCAAGTATTTCCGGTCTTTCGATGACTCGTTCGATCGCGGGTTGGTGGGCAGAACTTCCGGGCAGCGCTGCTTGACTCGCTCGCAGTTTGGTGTTGTATTCATCCACCATGCCAGGAACTAACACGAGATCAAACAATTGACCAAATCCCATCAGCCCAAAGGTAAACAGCCAGAGCAACCCGGTAAAGGTTTTACCGTTATATAAACGCTGAAGCCCATGCAGTTGGAGCAGACAACCCAACCAAAGGACATACGAAGTCGCAACATTATTCATAAATCCGTTGCACAGTAAAAGGGCGGCGAAGGCATTTTCTCATGATAAAGATTTTGATTTGAGATGGACAGAAAAGTAGCCAAGAATTTAATACATTCCCTTTTGAGCGGGCTAAAGCTTCCATCAAAATTGATTTTATGTTGCAAGTCTTAATAATTTATAGGTTGTAGTCATAGGTTGGCTTGGTAGACTGAAATGGCATAGCGATCGCGGGCATTCTTCCCCAGTAGCTAGAGCGGACAGGTACTCCTAGTCAAGAAGGGGGTACTTTCATCAAACTATTAAATAATCCATTCTGTAGCTCAGAACCTAGAGAAAACGACTCATGGTAGATTCCCTTAAAAAGCCAAGTTTTGAAGAGTTGCGTCCCGGCATTAAAGTTCCAGCAAAAGAAACCATCCTCACGCCTCGCTTCTACACCACTGATTTTGATGCAGTTGCAGAAATGGACATTTCTGTGAATGAAGATGAGCTACAGGCGATTCTGGAAGAGTTTCGGGCAGACTATAACCGTCATCATTTTGTTCGCGATACAGAGTTTGAGCAATCTTGGGATCACATTGACGGCGAAACCCGAAAGGTGTTTGTAGAGTTTTTAGAGCGTTCTTGCACGGCTGAATTTTCTGGCTTCCTGCTTTATAAAGAACTCAGCCGCAAGCTAAAAGTCAAAAACCCAACCTTGGCAGAATGCTTCGAGCTAATGTCGCGGGATGAAGCCCGTCATGCAGGCTTTTTGAACAAGGCATTGTCTGACTTCAATCTCCAGCTTGATCTTGGCTTTTTGACCAAAAGCCGCAGCTACACATTCTTTCAGCCTAAGTTCATCTTTTACGCAACCTACTTGTCTGAAAAGATTGGCTACTGGCGCTACATCATGATTTATCGCCATTTGGAAGCTCACCCCGAAAACCGGGTTTACCCCATTTTTCGCTTCTTTGAAAACTGGTGCCAGGATGAAAATCGGCACGGTGACTTTTTTGATGCCATGATGCGCGCTCAGCCTCAGTTTTTAAATGACTGGAAAGCGCGTCTATGGTGCCGTTTCTTTTTGCTTTCGGTGTTTGGCACCATGTATCTTAATGATGTGCAGCGATCGGGCTTCTATGAAGCGCTGGGTCTGGATGCACGAGAGTATGACAAGGGCGTAATTGAAAAGACCAATGCGACGGCGGCGCGGGTGTTTCCAGTCATGCTAGATGTGGAAAACCCAGAGTTCTACGATCGCCTAGAAGTCTGCGTAGCCAACAACGAAAAGCTAACCCGAATTGCCCGATCCAACACGCCAAAACCGCTCCAACTCGTTCAGAAATTACCTTACTACTTAGCGAACGGCTGGCAGTTCGTGAAGCTCTATTTCATGAAACCGATTGATGTGGCTCATACCCATGGCGTAGTGCGTTAGAACGTAGTATTCTTTGGCTACCGTTTAAACTCTGCATCTCGAAAAATCGTAGATGCAGAGTTTTGTTTATGTGGCATTGTGTTGAAGTGTGTTTTAGGTGTGAGGAAATTTTTTGTATGAATAGTCAAAGAAGGCGATCGCCGCAATTCTCAGCAATCTTGCTCTCTTCTTCTGTTTGCCTAACTATAGGAATGTTTGGTTTAACGGGAACCGCTCAGGCGAATCCAACTTCCAGCCTATTGCTTTCCTTAAAAGAAGACCTACAGACTTCATCAGAAAACGCCTTCAGCCAGCCTTCTGTGGATGAGACGCTTGAGGATTGGGATCAGCAGTTTGATTCTCAAATCCCGCCCAGCCCTGAAGTTACAGCCGAGGAAGCACTGCCTACGCGATCGCCCGTGCCAGTGTCTCACTCCGCCCGCGATCTTGCCCAAGCCCAGCCTGCAACCGACGGAGCGACACCTACCAGACCCGCAGATGCCAGCCCAGTGCTGGATAAATGGGAAAAGCAAACGCCCAACGTCCTAGAAGATATCAAACGCGATCCGAGCTTCCGTACCCGCGTTCGCTTAGGGCTGTCTTACTTTCCTAGCACCAATGATTCAGTCGGTTGGAATGTTGGGGTAGAAGATTTTTTTGTTGGCAAGACAAAATTGACGATCAGCGGCAACTATATTGCCTCTTTTAATGGCGATCGCAAAGCAGGCGGTGCCGATTTGCGCTACTATCTATTGCCGTTGGGCGGCTACTTTAACATTGCTCCCGTGTTGGGCTATCGCTACTTAGAATCTCCGCGATACACGACCGATGGCTTAAATGTGGGGTTTCGGGTGCAGGCAGTGCCTTCCCGCACAGGCGCGGCAGATTTGTCTTTTATGCTCACCTGGGTTGATCCGGGTCAATATGATGAAGTCGGCGTACTCACGCTGTCGTTTGGCTATGCGTTAACTAAAAATGTGCGGCTTTCAACAGACATCGAAAAACAAAACTCACGCTACAAGAAAGACAATCGGTTTGGCGTGTCGCTAGAGTATATGTTTTAGGATGCGGGAGTGGCAAATAGCGATCGATGATCCAAACAAACCTGCCGCACAAATTGGCTGAGATATTGATGATTTGTCTGTTCTAGTTTGTCAATAGCCGCAGAATTTTCTGAATACAAATGGTTCAACACGGGCATTACTTCTGTATCGATCGCCGGTCTAAACAAGGAGATCGGAAGTAACAAATCTGATCCCTGGCGTAAATCGTGCAGTTCAGGCGGCGCTTCTACTGCGATCGCTAGATCATCCACTACTAACGCCAAAGGGCGCACCCAGCACACTTGACGCTGATCAGCCACTTGAACCACCTCAGCATACAAGCGGCTAGAGCCGTGTTCTAAACAGACGATTTGACACGGCTGAAGAAAATGTGCAGAACTGATGGAATTTTCAGGAAGCATCATGGCAGCGATCGGATAATCACTTATCTTATCGGGAAAGTCTTATCTTAAAGAGGGTCTTTGGATAACAAGTCTATGAGTTGGTTTATTGCCGCATTCTACAAGTTTGTGCCGCTACCAGACTGTGGTGAAATGCGACCCATTCTGCTGGAATATTGTCAGACACAGAACATTAAAGGCACTATTTTGCTGGCAGAGGAGGGCATTAATGGCACGATCGCAGGGTCTCAGCAGGCGATCAACACAGTACTGACATGGCTCAAATCTGACCCGCGACTAGCAGACCTGAATCCTAAAGAATCCATGGCTGAAGCTCCACCGTTTGAGCGAATGAAAGTAAAGCTGAAGCGCGAAATTGTGACATTGGGCAAGGCAGAGGCAAATCCGGGTGTGCAGGTAGGTGCTTACGTTAGCCCGGAGGAATGGAACGCGCTGATTACCGATCCAGACGTGATGGTGATTGACACCCGCAATGATTATGAAGTCAGCATTGGCACCTTTCAACGGGCGATCAACCCTCAAACTACTTCATTTCGGGAATTTCCAGACTACGTGCAGCAGCTTGATCCAACCCAACATCCCAAAGTTGCCATGTTTTGCACGGGCGGCATTCGCTGTGAAAAAGCGTCAGCCTATTTACTTAGCCAAGGCTTTCAACAGGTCTATCACCTCCAGGGTGGCATTCTTAAGTACCTAGAAGCGATGCCCAAAGATGAAAGTTTGTGGCAAGGAGAATGCTTTGTGTTTGACGATCGCGTTGCGGTTAAGCACGGGCTAGAACCGGGAACTTACGCGATGTGCCCCCGCTGTGGGCACCCCATTTCTGAAGCCAACAAAACTGCACCTGACTCTGAAGATGACATTTGTTGCCCTCATTGCGCGGGTTCAATGACATTAGAAAAACGCAATTCTCGTAAGGAGTCCCCTGGAAAGCTTCGCTAATGTTTCACGAATGCTCAAGCGGATGTCCAGTGTCTCTGGCAACAGTCCCGATAGATAAAATCCAGGAGCGATCGCGGGTGAAAATATTCTGATTTCCTACAAAAAGTGGCTGTTTTCAGAATTCTTGTGTTTTACTAAAGTGCCCCACAAGATTACGTTTAGGTGCCAAATCATGATGGACACGGCAAAAAAATTAGACGCTTCTAAAAAAATTGACGCGGTGTTTGAAGGCGGCGGAGTCAAAGGGATTGGCTTAGTAGGCGCATTTTCGGTGCTAGAAGCAGAAGGTTATACGCTCGAAAACGTGGCAGGCACTTCAGCCGGGGCGATCGTCACCGCATTGATTGCCGCAGGCTACAACGCCGCAGAACTCAAGGAGATTTTGGATACTCAAGACTTCACTAAGTTCATGGATAAAGGCTGGGAAGACGAAATTCCCCTCGTTGGCTCCATGCTGAGCTTAATCACCGAAAAAGGCATTTACGAAGGCAATTTTTTTGAAAACTGGCTCCGAGAGTTGTTAGCTAAAAAAGGGGTTCGCACCTTTGGCGATTTGGTCTTAGCAAAAAACAAAGACAATCCCCGCTATCGCTATAAATTGCAGGTGATTGCCAGCGATTTGACCCGTGGCAGAATGCTGGTGTTGCCTAGAGATATTCAACACTATGGCGTGAACCCGGATGAGTTGGAAGTGGCAGCAGCCGTGCGAATGAGTATGAGCCTGCCGTTCTTTTTTGAACCGGT
Source organism: Leptolyngbyaceae cyanobacterium (assembly GCA_041752515.1). Classification (GTDB taxonomy): domain Bacteria; phylum Cyanobacteriota; class Cyanobacteriia; order Leptolyngbyales; family Leptolyngbyaceae; genus ULC077BIN1. The sequence goes on from JBGSWI010000187.1 coordinate 26,800, forward strand.
GCAATTGAAAGATAAAGTGGGTGCCATTAATTATGTGGTGGATGGCGGCGTACTCAGCAATTATCCGGTGTGGCTGTTTGATAGTGGAGATGCGAACCCGGCATGGCCCACTTTTGGGGTGCGATTGGTCGATCCCGATCAAGATAAACCCCATGTAATTAAGGGACCCATTTCAATGTTAAAAGCAATGTTTTCCACAATGATGGAAGCCCATGACGCTCGTTATATCGAGACGGGGAGCTTCGTTCGCACGATCCCCATTCCAACTATGGGCATTCAAACAACCCAGTTTCAACTCACGCCAGCCGAAAAAATGGCGCTGTATGAAGCGGGACAAGCCGCCGCCCAGAAGTTTTTAGAAACCTGGGATTTTGAGAAATATAAGCAAGAGTTTCGCTCCCAGATTCCGCCTTCTAGAACAGAAGAAGTATGGGCTTAGGAGCCTATGGATTGCGGCGTAAGTTTAGTGAACTTGCCTGTGTAAAGTGCAAAATTCGGCGTTGCTGAATGGCGATATGAATTGCCCTCATCCCCAGCCCTTCTCCCTAGGGAGAAGGGAGCCAGAAATCTTGTCCCCTCGCCCGTTGGGAGAGGGCTAGGGTGAGGGCGTATTTCAGAATTCATAGACTGATTCAGC
>JBGSWI010000188.1:0-13349 GCA_041752515.1 Leptolyngbyaceae cyanobacterium
TTGAATTTGAAATCCTTGAAGAGTATTGCGGCTCTGTTGGCAGAACAAAGACAGACGTATTGAGAGAGTTGATTAGAAGCCTCAAATCAAAGAAAAAGCCGTCCTAAAGGAGCGGGGCTTGAATCCCATTCTTTTGGTCAAGCATACAAAAAGCTAAAAGCATCAAAAGCCCCATTTGCTCGTCAGTATGGACATTAAATGTTTGAAACTGACCAATAAAAGTTTAATGTTCAACTTCTTAAAGCGGGTGGGGGGAATCGAATCCCCATCATTAGCTTGGAAGGCTAAGGTTTTACCACTAAACTACACCCGCAGGCTTGCCTTTGAAGGATTGGCTAAGGATTGGCTTTAGCAACAATTCACTAGGCATTAATCAACTTAGCACATTATAAATCATTTCGGCTACTGACTTAAGCTGACTCGTATTTTTAAATCGCTTGATACCGCACGCTTAACATTGTCCTCTACCAGGTATGCAGGAGAAAAGCGAGAGATTGTTGTGACGCAGATTACCAATTCATCGTAGTGACTGTTGCCACTGGACTGTTCGACAGTAGTAGGATTTTGAGAATTTAATGCCCCCGTCTGATCAAGAGACAGATTGAGAATCACGGGTTGACCAAAGCTGCGAAGGGCTTCAGGGGTAAGGCTACAAACAGACGGATCTGAGGAAAAGCTTTTAGTTGATTCCCCTAAAAGTTGTGCGGGAATTGATTCAGTGGAGCCATTTAAGGGGCTGGAAGGTGGAGCGATCGCCCAAAACTGAGCCACAAACTGAGCCGGTGTGGGAGCAGACGAGATGGCGATAGACGCGATTCCCGTAGGGAGTTCTGGGGCAAGCTTCGCGAACGGTTCACGAGTCACATCATTTGAATCTTGCTTAATATCTGTCGGATTTTGCACCGTGGGTTCATTCGGTAGACGAGTGCTAGAAATCGCTGGGACGGGCGCAGATTCTTTGATGACTGTCTTTTTGGGTGAGGTCGTTTGAATGGGAGCTTTGCTAACTGGCATCGTTGTGGATGACTCTGTAACCGATTGAACTGGGGCGATCGCAGGAGGTGATTTTGTCTGCGTGGAGACTTCAGCAATTTGGTTGGGTTTCGCGTCTTGTGGAGGAATCCCTGACTCTTGAATAGGTTCCAAAAAATCAACGGCGATTGGAGTCGAGTCCGCTTGAATCACTGCGATCGCCAACTTTTTTTGAATGGCTACCCATGCAGCCAGGTGAATTGTTAGGGAGCCTGCTAATATCCATATCCATAGTTTGGGTGGATCAGAATGTCGCCGAAAGTGGGTTGTATTGGGGCGTGGAGTCAGACTAGTCATTGCATGATCAAAACCAAAATTAATCAGGCGATCGAGAGTATCGTAGCGAGGAACGCAGCTTTTTGAACATCAATTTATCCGAGGGAGTGCATCTAACCTGCGGGCTTTCCATATGCGCGATTACACTTCAGAACACGTGAATGCTTGGGCACCCCCAGATCTCAACATTGACTTTTGGGTGAAACGCCTGAGTCAATCCATTACCTATGTTGCAGAAGACCGAGATCAGGTTATTGGGTTTGGAAATTTTGAGTCGAACGGATATTTAGACTGTTTCTACTGCCACAAAGATTTTCAGCGGATGGGTGTGGGTAGTCAGCTACTCGCAACCCTTGAAACTAAGGCGCGATCTCTCAACATTCAAACCCTGACAACCGCAGCTAGCATCACAGCGCGATCGTTTTTTGAAGCAAAGGAATTCCGCGTGATTACTCCACAAACCGTTGAGCACCGGGGATAGTCCTTCCTAAATTTCATCATGGAAAAGAGTTTAATCCGTCCGCAGAGATGATTGAAATGGTTAGTCTGTTGATATTTTGTTTGCACTGATTAGGATGTGGGAACACTACAATAGCTAAAGCAGTATCTGACAAAAAACATAGTGATTGTATAACTGATGGAGATAGGCTTCTCAGCATTTTTCAATCCCGAAAACTGTCGTAATGAGTCTGAGGTTGAAAGTAAATTCATCGTTTATTACTTGCTGCCAGCACTGGGGTATCCCCCGGATAGTTGGCACCAAGAAGTTACGTTTGGTCGCAACCGTCTTGACTTTTTGGCAATGGCTGCTGCCCGTCAAGGGAAGATCGATCAATTATCAGTCGTGCTAGAGGCTAAACACCCAAGACAGAACTTAGATATCCATGTACGAAAGTTTCGCCGATATTTGAATGATTTGCAGGTACGTTACGGCATCTTGACTAATGGACGACAGTTAAGACTTTATGAACGTACAGGTCAATCTCTAGTTTTGCACCTTCAGGTTCCTGGACAAGAAGTACCTGCCATTCTGAATGAGTTGAGGTCATACGTCGGACGACAGATTTTACAACAATCAGTCGTAGTAAAGACTACTTCTCTGCCTTCAACACCTCTCCCAGTGAGGGTTCTAAATCTCATCCCTAGTAATCCTATTTCCAACAAAAAATCTATGAAAATAATCGCGGTCTACCACAACAAAGGTGGCGTTGGCAAAACCACGACGGTGGTTAACTTGGCTGCTGCTTTGAGCAAACAGCACAAAAAGGTGTTAGTGATTGATTTAGATAGTCAGGCTAATACGACTTTTGCCACGGGATTAGTCAAGTTTCAAGATGAAGCCAGTGACACAATTCGCGACAGCTACATTTATCATGTCATTGTTGAAAAAAACCGTTATTCGATTGCCGATGTCGCAAGGAAATCTGAGTTTACGACTCCACCATTCGATGTCATTCCAAGTCATATCGATCTTATGGAGCATGAGCAGGAACTGATTCAGGCTCCGACGGCACTAACACGACTCGTTAAGAAATTGAGTGAAGTTGCCGATCAATATGATGTTGTCCTGATCGATACACCACCTTCATTAAATTTATATGCGCGAATTGCTCTTATTGCTGCTGACTATCTCTTAATTCCTTCTGATCTGCGCCCATTTGCTAATGAAGGCTTGCGAAATGTGAAAAAATTTGTGAATGATGTCAATGAGTTTAAGGAATCGATCGGTAAAGAGGCGATCGAAGTGCTTGGCGTACTACCCTCGAAAATCGTTACAGCCACTAAGTTTGTAGAATATACACTTCCTAAAATGGAGCAAATTATCGAAGAGCAATATGGTTTTACGCTGCTTAAAACAAAGATTTTTGAGCGCCGAGATGTTTCCGCTGCGATCGAAAGAACGTTAGAGGTCGGAAATTTAGATATTCCCGATCCGACCTCAATTCTCGACTATAAGCCCGACTCTCAGGGAGCGGCAGAATTTGAAAATCTGGCTCAAGAAATACTGGCATTGCTCAAGCTATAGGATCAACGTGATGGCATTATTAACTTCGATTGTGGATCTCGATAGCATTCACGTTAAAAACTCTCCCTTTCAGCCGCAGTCAAAGCCAATTGAGATTGAAGCCTTAGCTCGTACCGTGATTGAATTGGGAGGTTTGATTAATATCCCAATTGTGCAATTGAGCGGGATTGAAGAATACGATCTTGTATCTGGACACTTAGAATACTTTGCTTATCTCAAAGCACTGGAACTTTCTCCAGCATTGCCTGATCGCCTTACGGTTTTTATTGCCGACAGAAAAAATGAGACTTCTATTCACTCACAACTTGACATTTTAAGTCAGATCAAAACGCCATCTACCACTGGTACTACTGGCTCTGATGACCTAAGAATGAACAATTTGGAGTTGAGGATCAGTCAAGGGTTTCAAGAGTTAAGTGCGGCGATCTCGCAGCTTAAGGTCGATATACTACTCGCGATCGATGCCAAATTGCCACAACCCATTCAGCCCATAGATTCATTCAACCGCATTTTAGAACCAGAAATTGCTCATATGGTGCAGCGCAAGATGGAGTTTTTGGGTGCCAAAAAAGCGCAGAAAATTGTGAGCCAATTGCAAGCTAATAAACCATCACAAGACTTTAAAAGCCCTAGAGACGTTTTAGCGGTTCTCAGCAAAGGCTCTTTATCAAAAGACAAACTTTGGGAGGTCATTGATCGCTGGAATGAATAGAAACTACTCAGTGCTGAGTGCTGAGAAAGAATATCCAATCAGAACTTGGTACTTACCCAACCCAAATTAGCTTTAAAGCACACCTTAGCTGCATGGTATGTTAGCGGTTGAAAACTTTACTGCTGTTGCTCTCACTCGAATGACTGAAACTGCCCTCCCCGTATTGATTCAACAAATGCTGCAACCGGGATTTTATCCTCACCCAGTTATGGAGCCGATTCAACTGGTGCAAACCCATGTCTCCTACATTTTGCTGACTGGAGACTATGCCTATAAGGTGAAAAAGCCTGTTAACTATGGCTTTTTAGACTTTTCCACCTTGGATAAGCGGGAGCATTTTTGCCATGAAGAAATCCGGTTGAATCAACGGGGTGCCGCAGATCTGTACCTAGAAGTGCTGCCGATTACCGAAACCAAGGGACAGTTTCGGTTGGGTGGATCTGCTGAGGCGGTGGAATTTACCGTGCGGATGGAGCAGTTTCCAGAAGGGACGCTATTCACGGATTTGTTTGATCAGGGTAAGCTGACCGCAGAATTGTTGGTGAGATTGGCAAAAGAGTTAGTCACCTTTCACAACAAAGGCGCGATCAATGACTACATTCGCACGTTTGGCGATGTGACGCAGATTCGGCAAGCGATCGATGAAAACTATGAGCAAACCGTTGGCTATATTGGGCGATCTCAGACTCAGCAACAGTTTGATGAAACTCGTCAATACACCGATCGCTTATTTGCCGAACAAGCAGACCTATTTTCCAACCGTGTACAGCACAATTGGATTCGTGAATGTCATGGCGATGTGCATTTGCGGAATATTGCCCTTTGGAATGACCAGATTTTGCTGTTTGATTGCATTGAGTTCAATGAGCCGTTTCGCTTTGTCGATATTATGTTCGACATTGCCTATATTGTTATGGATTTGGATGCCCGCGATCGCTCCGATTTAAGTAACGTGTTTTTAAACACCTACATTGAAGAAATGGGCGACTGGGAAGGCTTACAGGTGTTACCACTTTATCTAAGTCGTCAGTCCTATGTGCGTGCCAAAGTCACTTCCTTTTTGCTGGATGATCCCACGATTCCTGAAAATGTGAAGCAAGAGGCAACCGAAACCGCTAAACGGTACTTCCGCCTAGCTTGGGACTACACGCGATCGCCTCTAGGAACCGCCAGTGAAGCGCATCGTGGACAGATTTTTCTCACAGCCGGACTATCGAGTTCTGGCAAAAGCACTGTTGCTCGCCTGTTGGCACAAAAAATTGGAGCCGTCTACATCCGCTCTGATGCCGTGAGAAAGCATTTGATGGATGTTCCTCTAACGAAGCAGGGCGACGCTAGCCTATACACGCCAGAAATGACCCAACAAACCTACGATCGCATACTGCATTTGGGTCTCACTCTAGCCCAACAAGGCTACCCTGTAATTTTGGATGCCAAGTACGATCGCCAAGTTCTTCGCCAAGCCGCAATCCAAGCGGTGGCGGCGATCAACGCAGAGGAGTCTACTCACTCTATATCTCTACAAATTTTGCACTGCACTGCGCCCTTAAATATTCGCCAAAACTGGCTGGATCAGCGTCAGGGAGATGTTTCTGATGCCACCCCCGATTTGCTGCTCCACCAGCAGATGGAGCCGTTTACCCCCACTGAGCAAGCGATCGTCACAACCCTTGATACAACCCAAGACTTAGAGGCTCAATTAAAAAAATTATGAATAGTGCAGTATCAACACCGAGATCCATCGTTTTGAACTTTGATTTTCTCCAGTTAACCCGATGGAACTAAAACGACCCTGATATGGTCTGCTCGACCTGCAACGGGCTGGGCGATGCTTATGCGATCGCCCTGACTGCTGCCTGGGCATCTCGCAATAAGCCTTTAGCAATCCGAAAAAGCTCTTGCCCAGTGTGCAAATAGTCTTCATCGTAGTTTGCCGTGAAATACTCTAGCTGTTCAATGCCGTCTTCCACCCGGTTAAGACAGTAAAACAGATGCTCTGCCACGCCTGCAACACTGGCAGGATTGGGCAAGGACCGAAAGACCTTTTCGGCTTGCATTAGCCCAGCTTGACAGTCTTCCAAATAAAGCTGAAAGTCGCGCATCAGTTCATCATCAAACGGATCGGCTGACAAGTCATTAATTTCATCTTTGAGCGGATCTAAAATTTCGCGGATGGTGCGGTTCACGGGCGTGTAAACCAGTTTGAGCCATTGATCTAGCTCAACATCGGCTTGCTGTCCGGTTTTTTGCTGCTTGCGATAGTGTGCTTGGGCGGCAGCGGCTTGCTGTTGTCGTTGTTTTTTGGACGATCGCCCCACTTCTGAGGTAAAGTCCTCTCCATCTATTTGAGTGCGATAAAGTCGTAGCTGATCATAGGAGCGGCGATTGTGAGGATTGCCCAAAACCTCGTAGGCGGCGTTAACTTTCGCTATTTTCTCGTGATTACTTGTGCTGCGATTGCGATCGGGATGGAAAAGCTTCGCAAGGCGACGATATGCCTGCTTAATTTCGGTCTGGGTTGCCGTTGGGCTAACTTCCAGAATGCGGTAGTGATCGGGGTCTGCCATGCAAGGATTCTATCGTGCTTGCGAGAACACCAAAATCATACCCTGTATTGCTTTCTGATGGTTTCTATGGATTGCCCAGCGATCGCTCCATTATTCCCGACCTTTGCCTCACGTTTTTGCGATACAACTTACAATATTGCCAAGCCACGGTCATTTCACGGTCATTTTAGGAGATTGCAGATGGCAGAGTTTAGCACTCGCCTTTACTGGTTGTTTCAGTCACTCACTGGCTTTGTGCCCTATTTGCTGGGAGGATTAATTGCTGGAGCGATCGCCTTAGCAGTGGGTGTTTTCTTTGCCCGCTTCCTCCTATGGGACTGGTTGCTCCCTTTTGAAGAGTCATGTTTGTTAACTCTTAAAAGCTGGGCAAACCCGACTTTAGACCGCTACATGACAGCCTTGACCTGGCTAGCTCAGGGCGAAATTACCATCCCTTTACTAATCATAATCGGAGGGATTTTGGTTTATCGCAACGAGGCAGTTGCGGCATTGGTCTTAGCGATCGGTCTAGGCGGTTCGTGGCTACTTAATGGCATATTCAAGTCTTTCTTTCGGCGGAAACGCCCTGACCTGTGGGCATCTTCTCAACGTCTTATGGATTACAGCTACCCCAGCGGTCATGCCATGAGTGCAATTTCCTTTTATGGTCTGTTGGCTGCTAACCTAACTTTTTGTCTACGTGTTCCTTTAAGCATCACTGCCAGTTTGGCAGGTGCCTTAACCCTCGGTGTGGGCTTTAGTCGGGTGTATCTGGGTATGCATTGGCCAACCGACGTGTTGAGTGGATGGATTGCGGGCGGCATTTGGCTAGGAGCCTGTCTCTATGGGCTGGTTCAGATTGGTGGAATTTGCGCAGTCTTTGCAGGTATTTCAGGAAAGTCGGGCATCGGGTGACTTTAGGAAGAAAGCGTTCTCCCAACATCTTCAGATTGTTCCGTCAAAACAGGATCACTACTTTCGTCTGAGAACTTTGCGAGTAGCTCAGGCGTAGGCACACAAATCCACAGGGCTTGAGGAATGACTTCAACGGTAACCGGAGTATTACCCAAGCACTCGCCATCTGCATGAACCTCTAACGGTGGATAGCCTCTAATCTCAATCCTAGAGGCTTTGTAGGTTCTGAGCCGCGCATGGGGCAGTTGTTCACCCCGCATGGCGGTAAAGAAGTGGCGCAGATGATCCCACTTGGAGGGATTATCAATGTAGATTACATCCAGCTTGCCATCATTCATTTTTGCCTCAGGCGCTAGGGCAAATTCTATGCCGTAACGCGGGCTATTACAGACATTGACTTGCAAAGTACGCAGACGACGAATCCATCTGTCGTCCAAGCGTAAGACCAACCGATGAGGTTTGAACTTTAAAAAAGTTTTGACACCGGAGAAGAAACTTTTGAGGGCACCCAGGTAGTTTTTCTTGAGTCCTTCTTTTACTTCATCTCCACAAGGGAAGAGTGAGGCTTCTAAACCCACTCCCACCACTTCCATAAAGTAATGATTGTTTGCCTTGCCCATATCAAACTGGCTGCGATCGCCCTCGGAGAGGATACGAATAGCTTGGTTTACATTATTGGGAATGTTTAAGCTAGCTGCAATATTATTGCGGGTTCCCAACGGAATAATCCCTAATGCAGTTTGAGTATGCACTAATCCACGAGCTACCGCTTCGATCGTGCCATCGCCTCCCGCTACAATCACAAGTTTGGCTCCCACTTTGGCAGCAGCAGCCGCCAGATTTTCCCCATCTTCATCGGGTATGGTCGTGCAGATTTTGGCTTCAATCCCTTGAGCTTGCAAGGCATTTGCGAGTTCGGGTAACAACTGAGGATTCTCGATCGAACCAGAGGTTGGATTAATGATGAGTAAGGTGTTCATCTCTGGCTTTTTCCTGTTGTTTGAAACTGAGGAGAACTAGCGAATGAGATTGAACCCTGCGTATGCATCCTTGCTTAGCAAAGGGGTCTCCATCTGTTAGTTTCGCCTAGTCACTGACTACTAGAACTCTAATTACAGAATATTACCGTCAGTTCTGCTTTCCCCCCTCAGTCCATAAGCTGATATGTCGCTCGTTGTCATTTTGAACTCTAGGAAAAGGAGTTTCAGATTCGGCGCTCCTGAAAATTGGGGCTAGAGGATGTCTTTCTAGAATGCCGCTGCTTGTGTTCAGACTTGTGTAACTAAACACACGCTATGAATTAGGAAGAAAGAGTCAGTTCTGGGTCTTGAAAAAGGGGCGTGCTGAGGTAGCGTTCGCCAAAGCTAGGTTGGATGACCACGATCATTTTTCCGGCGTTTTCAGGGCGGCGGGCAACCTGGATGGCGGCATACAGGGCAGCCCCGCTGGAGATGCCGGAAAGCAAGCCTTCTTCACGGGCAAGCCGCCGACCGTAGGCGATCGCATCATCATCGGACACACTAATTACTTCATCAATCAGATTGACATTCAACACGGGCGGCACGAACCCTGCGCCAATCCCTTGAATTTTGTGGGGTCCAGGACGACCGCCGGATAAAACAGGGCTGTTGGCAGGTTCTACCGCGATCGCCTTAAATCCAGTCTTCCGCTGTTTCAGCACCTCTGCCACACCCGTAAGTGTGCCGCCAGTGCCAATTCCTGCCACAATCATATCCACCTGTCCATCGGTGTCATCCCAAATTTCGATCGCCGTGGTCTCTCGATGAATTTGAGGATTCGCCGGGTTGCGAAACTGTTGCAACATATAAGCGTTGGGCGTAATGTCTACAATTTTTTGCGCCCTCGCAATGCAGCCACTCATCCCTTCAATGCCGGGAGTCAGTTCTAGTTCGGCTCCATAGGCACGCAGCATCGCCCGTCGCTCCGAACTCATCGTCTCAGGCATGGTCAAAATTAGGCGATAGCCCTTGGCGGCGGCTGCCATTGCCAAGGCAATTCCAGTATTGCCAGAAGTGGGTTCCACCAGCACGGTTTTTCCTGGCGTAATCAATCCTTCCCGTTCTGCCGCACGAATCATGCTAACCCCAATCCGATCTTTAACGGAGGCAGACGGATTCATGCTCTCTAACTTGAGAACAATTTGGGCAACACATCCCTCCGCTTGAGGAATGCGGTTGAGTTGCACCAGCGGCGTGTGACCAATTAAATCGGTAATATTATTTGCAATACGCATAGTATTTGATGGGATAAAAATGGACAAAATCGGCAGTGGAAAGGATTATTAATAGCGGTGGATACTGAGTCGCGGACTAGATGTAGTACATGATATCTAGCTGGCGACGAGCATCGCGCTTTTCGCAAATATCTTGTAGTGTATACCGTTGGAGAATGCTTTCAGAAGCAGCATGGGCTTCCTGCCAAATTTCACAAATCACCGTATTCTCAACGGTTTTTGGATCATCATTTTCTGGCATTTGAGCATCAGCCCCTTCGAGGCAGTTCATCACTTCCAGTAAGTTAATCTTCCGAGGTTCCCGCGATAAAATATATCCACCTTTCGCGCCGCGCTGCGATCGCACCAAGCCTCCCCGGCGTAGTGCCGCCAAAAGCTGTTCTAAGTAGCGATCGGGGATGTTTTGCTGCGCTGCAATTTGACGAATTTGGAGCGGCTCACCGCTGGCATAGTGAACTGCTAATTCAACCAGGGCAAGGATCGCATACTCGTTCTTACAAGAAAGTTCCACAGGTTCAAACCAAGGTAATATCCAGAAGCCAATGCCTCTTTTATTTATCATACTACGGTTTCTCACTAGGGTTTTGATAGTTTATGGCTGATCCCTGGCAAACTCCCCACAGCGGCTATCACTGGGATCGCCGCGATCGCCGTTTTTTTGAAGGGTGGTATCTCCGGCTAACCTTGCCAGAAGTTCGCCAAACCTTTGCGTTCATGTACTCCATCGATGATCCCCAGGGTGAAAGCCCCCTCAGCGGTGGAGTGGCTCAAATTTTAGGGGCAAATGAGGAGTATTTATGTCGCACGTTTCCAGCGGTGAGAGGGTTTTGGGCGGAGCGAGAAAGGCTGGGGGTGGGGCATTGGGGAATAGAGAATAGGGAACAGGACTCAGAATTGTTGGAGACAGAAGTGTTCGATCGCGCCATTCAGGAAGGCTATCAGGTGACGGCAACCCTGCATCAGGGATGTTTGCAAGAACCATCGGGGAAAACGGCGCGCTGGTGTTATCAGGTGCAGCCGATCGATGGCTGGGGAAATCGGGGAGAACGGCAGCGATCGACGGCGGGTTGGTTGTCATCTTTGCCGATTTTTGAACCGGGCTGGCAGGTGTTGATGGCGCACGGCTTAGCCACAGGCTGGATGGAGTGGAACGGACACCGCTATGAGTTTTGCAATGCACCCGCCTATGCCGAAAAAAATTGGGGCGGATCATTTCCGCAAAAGTGGTTTTGGATTCAGTGCAACAGCTTTGAGGGAAAGCCAGAACTGACCGTCACGGCGGGTGGCGGACGGCGGCGCTTGCTCACCTGGATGGAATCCGTGGCGCTGGTGGGCATTCACTACCAAGGGCGATTTTATGAATTTGCGCCCTGGAATGCGAAAGTCCGCTGGCAAATTGCACCCTGGGGCGAGTGGAAAATGTGGGCGGAAAATGATTTATACCGAGTGGAACTGGTGGGAAAAACGGCGCGATCGCCAGCGTTAGTGCAAGTTCCCACCGACCAAGGGTTCGTCTTTGCCTGTCAAGATACTACTCAAGGCGACCTATCCTTGGCGCTTTGGAATCGGGCAAGCGATCGCCTGATCATCCAGGCTCATAGTTCTATAGCTGGCTTAGAAACCGGCGGCGCACCCTGGCACGAAACCTGGATCGGCTGATAGCTGATATAAGTTTCACTAGATATCAAAACTCAAAACTCAAAACTCAAAACTCCCCATGAACTACTGGCTAATGAAATCCGAACCGGATGTATATGGCATTGCGGATCTGGAGCGCGATCGCGAAACCATTTGGGACGGGGTACGCAACTATCAAGCCCGCAACTTTCTCAAATCCATGCAGCCAGGAGATCTGGCATTTTTTTACCACTCCAACACCACAACCCTGGGGATTGTCGGCTTAGCAAAAATCACCCAATCCACAGTGATTGATCCCACCCAATTTGACCCCACCAGCAAGTATCACGATCCAAAATCCACCCCAGAAAATCCTCGCTGGCACACCGCGATCGTGGAATTTGTCGAAACCTTTCCCACCCTGCTTACCCTAGAGACCCTGCGCCAAACCTTCACCCCCGATGAACTGTGGCTCGTGCGCCCAGGCAATCGCCTTTCCGTCATGCCCGTACCTGAAGAAGTAGCAATCAAGATTTTGAAAAAAGCAAGGAATAGCCAAGGTTAAGGAAAAACTTAAAACTCAAAATATCTCCTGCGGAGACGCTACGCGTGGGCAAAGCCAGTCCGAAGGACTTACAAAACTCAAAATATCTCCTGCGGAGACGCTACGCGAACAAAACTCAAAACTCAAAACTCCCATGACTTCCTTCGACAGAATCAGTCCCACCGCCCTATTGGTTACCTATGCCCGTCAATTCAGCGATATTCCCTACGCGATGGAAATTTCGGAATTGGTGGATGCTCAGTCGGTGGTTAAGCCGTATGCAAGCAATGGGATAGAAGACTTGAAGTCTTTCGCGCCCGTGATGGAGGCGCGATACAAAGCGGTGAATGGGCTATTGGCAAAGTTTGAGTGTCGGCAAATTGTGGAACTGGCATCGGGCTTACTGCCACGCGGCATGGTGATGTCTGAGAACCCAGAGATTACATTTGTGGAAAGTGATTTGCCGTTGATGATTGAGCAGAAACGGGCGGTGGTCGATCGCCTGATGGGCACTCGACCCAATCTCCACTTTGCCGCGATCGATGCTACGGCAACTCCCAGCCAGTTTCCGCTGAATGTGGATTGTTTACGTCTGGGCGAACCGATCGCGATCGCCTGTGAGGGTTTACTGCAATACTTGACCTTGCCGGAAAAACAGCAGGTGTTTGCCAATGTGCGGCAGATGTTGCAGCAATACGGCGGCGTGTGGATTACGCCAGACTTGACCACTAAACAGCGGCGCAGTCAGCTACGAAACTATCATCCAGCTATGGAACGGATATTAAACGCGATCGCCCAAAACACAGGCAGATCCACCCTGGATAATAGCTTTGAAAATTCAGACCATCTCCAGCAATTCGTCGCCGATCAAGGGTTTCATCTCCAATCCTTTAGCTTGATAGACATCCTGGATCAACTCTCATGCTTAATGCGTCTGGGCATCTCCCCCGATGACATCAAACCCTTGCTAGCCGGGACTTCCATTTTTGGCTTAACTCTCCTTTAAAGCAGCAAAATATAGGGATGAGTATTGCCAAAGATTGCAGGAACAGTCGCAGATCGGGTTGAATCCTATAAAGGAGAACTGAGAGAACCCCGACAATGACGCGATCGCGGCTGCCCAATCCCGCAGTTCAAATAAATCAACGCCTCGCTGAAACAAAGTTGCACTATCTGAATTCATGAGTGAAGGATCAATAATACTAAGCAGTGAACGTCCGATAGTCTTACCTGCATTTTAATGGGGACTAGAGTTTTCTATGTCAAATGGCGTATGTTTAGTCAAATGGGTGCGACCTCAACTTGATAAACTAGAGAGCAACAGGAAAGCCATATTGATTGAGTTTGTTCCAAAATTGATTCCATCGAGTTGGCGTTAAGACCAACGTTCTTAAACTGAGTACAACCGCTGCCCCCGTCTCTTTCCA
>JBGSWI010000189.1:0-4724 GCA_041752515.1 Leptolyngbyaceae cyanobacterium
GATGCTTTAGAGGATGTCTTAGTCAAGCGATGCCAATGGTTGATGCAGCATCCTGCGATAGTGCAAGGCAAGGTTGGCTTTGATTGGATTCAAGCAATTTAGTCCGGCTAAAAAATACTGCCTTCCGCAATTCCGTATTAGGAATCGTTTTAGCGATCTGGTTCACTTCCGCTTGGTAGTTTAGTGAACCAAAAGAATAAGTGGCTCCGGCTACGGTGATCGTCCGCCCTTGGGTTAATGCGCCAGTGAGGGCAGTGGGCGATTCTCGTGAGAGATCCGCTTTGCGGAATCGCGAATCGGGCGCATCAATCGGAGTCAGCGCCAGCGCGGTCAAGTAATTGATCTGGTAGCGCTGGGTCAACCACCCGTTACCATCATGCAGCGCTGCCAGCGGCACATAGCGCATTTGTCCATCGGGCGCGTAGACGATCGTTTGCACCCTGGCGGCTTTCAGTTCCGCATCGATCGGCTGCACCAGCCAGGTATAAAGCTGTTGGGCAGATTGGCGAATTTTGAACAGTTGGGTTGGGTCAGGGAGCAACTGACGAAATGCCCCAATCTCCCGTTCAAACTCTGTGCGTTTAACGCTGACCGTTTTGCGAATCGGGGGGCGATCGGGCATAAACAGCACCAGTTCCAGGTGATCGTCCAAAATCAGCGGATAAAACAGGGCAATATTTTTACCCAGCTTTTGAATCCGAGCCTGTAAATCTTTGTAGGCAGGCAGCGTCAGATTTTGCGCCGCCGCCGTTTGCCGCAGTTGCCCCACCAGCGCCGTCACTGCTGGACTGGTAGCAGTTTGGCTAATAGCCGGATTCTGCTTGAACGCCTGCACAATCTCCCGTTCCTGCGGCAACAGTGGCATCCCTTGCGCCGTTAATTGATTGCCTTTGATGTCCTTCAAATAATCCTGGAGTTCCTGCACCTTCAGCAAATCCAGCACTTGCATCGCCTCCATCACCCGGTTTTGTTGCAGCAGTAGATCGGCTAAGTTGCGATATGAGGATGCCACTGATTCAGTGTAAGACGCTTGCAGATCGGGGGAGAGTTTACGCAGGTCTTTACGGATGCTTTCCCGCACGTTGACCGATTGTTTGTAGAAGATGATCGCCAACTCTAGTTGCTGCTGTTTTTTGAGAAGAACACCCATGTTGCTCAGGAGAAGTCCTTCCCCATCGCGATCCTGCACGACTCGAAAGATCGGTAAAGCCTGTTGATAGTACTCGATCGCTTGGTTGTACTGCGACAGAGAACCGTAAGCAAGTCCTAGATTATTCAGCGCCTTGGCTTCCCCGTTGCGATCTCCCACTGCCCGATAAATCGGCAATGCCTGTTGATAGAGCGCGATCGCTTGGTTGGATTGCGATAGAAAAGCGTAGGCAACCCCTAGATTATTCAGCACATTGGCTTCACCATTGCGATCCTGCACGACTCGAAAGATCGGCAATGCTTGTTGATGGTACTCGATCGCTTGGTTGTACTGCGATAGAAAAGCGTAGGCAACCCCTAGATTCATCAGGGCATTGGCTTCCCCATTGCGATCCTGCACGACTCGAAAGATCGGCAACGCTTGTTGATGGTACTCGATCTCTTTGGTGTACTGCGATAGAGAACCGTAGGCAAGTCCTAGGTTAGTCAACGCCACAGCTTCCCCACTGCGATCGCCTACTGCCCGAAACATCGGTAACGCTTGTTGATAGTATTCGATCGCTTTGGTGTACTGCGATAGAGAACCGTAGGCTTTCCCCAGATTATTCAGCGCCCCAGCTTCCCCATTGCGATTCTGCACAGCCCGAAAGATCGGTAATGCCTGTTGATAGTACTCGATCGCTTTGGTGTACTGCGATAGAGAACCGTAGGCAGTCCCTAGATTCCCCAGCACCATAGCTTCCCCATTGCGATTCTGCACAGCCCGAAAGATCGGTAATGCTTGTTGATAGTACTCGATCGCTTTGGTGTACTGCGATAGAGAACCGTAGGCTTTCCCTAGATTATTTAACGCCTTAGCTTCCCCATTGCGGTCTTTCATGGCTTGATAGATTCCTAGTGCCTGCTGCCAGGACTGCAATGCGGCGTGATATTGGCTGGTTTGATATTGCTGATCTCCTTGTTTCAGCAGCCGATCTGCTTCAGCTTTCCTATCCTGCACCGTTTGAGCAACAGCGGGGAGTAGGGAATTGGGAACGGGAATTAGGGGCAATCCAGCGGTCAGTAGGAGCGTCACAGCCGCGAGGCGGAAAGTCTGGATCGGTTGCATGGGGATTTTTGCAGTGGAGAGGCATTGACTGCAAATCTATCACCCTCTCACCCGCAAATTATGCAAGTCTTTTCTCAGCCTTTCTAGCTTCTTCTACACTGGAAAAAGTTACGCATTGATGCAGACTGTTCTTCAAGCGGGCGATCGCCCATTAACCCAAATCAATGCCGAGGAAGCGATCGAGGAAGCGACTGCGCCAGATTGCCCGTAGAATCAGGCACCACTCAAACGCCACAAACGCTATAAACACGTAACTCCAGGGGCTAAGTGGCTCTAGCTCAAAGAAGTTCCGAAAGGGTGGAACCGCCAAAATTAGGAAATATACGCCAAGAAGCGCGATCGCAACAAAGGTATAGCGCCAATCGCCGCTCAGGGGTTCACCGCCGACCCAAAACTCCGTAGGTGGCTTGAGAAACGGCAATAGCAGCAGTTCGCCCATGATCAAAATGGTGACTAAGGCGCTGCGGGGCGTGGCGTAATCGATCTGCGCCAAGTCGAGATTGGGCTGCAAATCGAGAATGGCAACGACTAGATAAAATAGGTAGACGAACAGCGCCACTAGCGTTAGCGTCAGCGTGGCGGGAATGACGAAATGGAGAATGCCGCGTACCATGCTGCGGCGAGGCATGGCACCAGCTTTTGCCCACACGGGAATAAACATGGTGGGGAAGCCAACCCCAATCAACGCCACGATCGCGCTTTGTTTGTTTTGCAACGGAAAGCTATCGGCAACAATCGCCGTCGCAAACACCAACAGCGTCACGCAAAAGGTTCTGACTAAAAACAGCTTCATTACGTCTTGAATGCCATTACGAATCCGCTGACCCTCCAAAAAGGTGTGGGGCAATGCCGCAAAAGAATCCTTCAGCAGCACGATATCGGCGACGCTGCGGGTGGCTTTGCTGCCGCTTTCCATGGCGATCGCCAAATTCGCCTGCTTCAGCGCCAGCACATCATTCACCCCATCCCCAATCATGGCAACGTATTTCCCCCGGCGGCGCAATCCCCGCACCAAATCGGCTTTTTGGTCTGGCGTAATTCGCCCAAACACGGTGCTCGTCAATGCGGTTTGAATAAACTGCGATTCATCCATCAGCGCTAACTCTTGCCCTGAAACCACCTCAATATCCTCTCCCAGACCTGCTTGCCGGGCTAACGCTGCAACGGTGGTGGGGTTATCTCCAGAAATGATTTTGACCTCAATCCCCGCTTCGGCAAATTCATCTAATGTTTGTTTGGCTTCCGGTCGCAGTTGATCGCTAAATCGTAACAATCCGAGTGGCGTTAGATTCTCAGGTAATTCGGGTGTCGAGTTCTCTGTGGAAACTAAGCTCTGCGGACTGTGGGCAAACATCACCACCCGTAACCCTTGTTGAATGCCCTCTTCGATGGAGTCCACGACATCTAGACTTAAGCCCGCTAAAGACATGAGAAATTCTGGGGCACCGAGCACATACGTTCCGGGCAGGAGATGGGGGATGTCTGTTGCAGCAGGATCAAAGGCTAAAGCGCTCCACTTGCGGGCAGATGAGAAGGGCACTTCCGCGATCGCCTCCATGACAATGCCGGGACAGGTGTTGGCGATTGCATCATTGGTTTTGTTGCCTGCGATCGTGCTGGCGGCGTAAATTCCGAGGAGCGATCGCAATTCCTCCTCGCCAATACCCACTGGATAAACCGCTTGCAGTTCAATTTGGTTTGTGGTCAGGGTGCCCGTTTTATCCAGGCACAAAATGTCTACATTGCTCAGCGATTCCACCGCATTTGCCTGTTGGATCAGCACATCTTCGCCAATCATTTGCACTGCACCCAGCCCATACGCCAGAGTGATTGCCAGCAACAGCCCCGCTGGAACCAGACCTGCAATCACTGCCGATCGCTGCACCACATCGTTGAGCGAATAGGAGCGGCTTAAAAAACTAATGCCTACCAAAATCCATAGAAAGCAGGCAATCAGCAAAAATACTCGAATCACCACATTGATCTCATGCTGCACCGGAGTCAGCACTTGGCGAAATGCGCGTGCGCCCGTCATTAGCTTGTGCGCCACCGTATCCGTGCCGACTTTTTCGGCTTGATAGCAGGCGGTGCCGCTGACGCAAAAACTGCCGGAGTAGACCGGAACACCGACCATTTTGGGAATAGAATCAGACTCGCCCGTCAGCAACGATTCATCCACCTCAATTCGCCCATCGCCGATGATCGCGCCATCCACCACAATTTGGTCGCCGGGACGCAGCACCAGCACATCGCCCAGCACAATCTCACTCGGATCAACGTTTTGCTCTTTCCCTTCGCGAATCACGATCGCTTTGGGGCGATACAGCAGCGCGATTTCATCCAGTTTGCGTTTTGCCCAAATTTCTTGACCAATGTTGACCAGTACGCCCCCAAAAATCACGACCGCAACCAAAATGCCATCGCCGACTCGCCCTAGCAAGAACATCACCAAACTAATGGTGAAGAA
>JBGSWI010000190.1:0-15242 GCA_041752515.1 Leptolyngbyaceae cyanobacterium
CAAAGAACTGCCGTCTGCACTCCTTGCAGATGTGATTTTGTTTACCCTTCTGTTTCCCATTTTTACTGATATTCGTTGAGCCGCATTCTGGACACTGCATCGTTCTTTCCCTGATTTCATAGCTCCATTATGCAACGCCGAATCCCACTGGCTTCAGCCGTGGGAGTGTCAATGTGTTAATACAGTTTAGTGTCACAGTTATATCTCCATATTCACTTCGCTGCTTATCCTTCATGTCTTCTGCGATCGCCCAACTTTTGGATGGTAAAGCACTTTCCCAGCGCATCCAAACCAGCCTCATCCATCAGATTCAACAGCTAGAACCCCAGAAAGGTCGCCCTCCTGGTTTAGCAGTACTCATGGTAGGTGACAATCCCGCCAGTGCTGCCTATGTTCGCAATAAAGAACGCGCCTGTACCAACGTGGGGATTGCCTCCTTTGGCAAACACTTTCCTACGGGCACCACACAAGCCGAGTTAGAACAAACCATTCAGGCACTCAACGAGGACGATCGCGTTGATGGCATTTTGGTGCAGTTGCCCCTGCCAACCCATCTAGATGCGGTTGCTCTGCTCAATCAAATTCATCCTGATAAAGATGCGGATGGTTTGCACCCCGTAAACATGGGGCGACTGCTGCGAGGCGAACCAGGATTGCGGAGTTGCACCCCGGCGGGAGTCATGTGGATACTGCAAGAATACGGCATCGATCCGAAAGGTAAACACGCGGTGGTGGTGGGGCGTAGCATTTTGGTGGGCAAGCCTCAAGCCCTGATGTTGCTAGAAGCAAACGCCACGGTCACGATTGCTCACTCGCAGACGGAAGATTTGCCGACGATTACCCGCACTGCCGATATTTTGATTCCGGCGGTGGGTCGCCCCGGTTTGGTTACGGCAGATATGGTCAAACCGGGTGCGACGGTAATTGATGTGGGCATGAACCGTGTCACTGAATCCGATGGTAAATCTCGCTTAGTGGGAGATGTGGATTTTGATGGCGTGCAGGCGATCGCGGGCTATCTCACCCCAGTACCCGGCGGTGTGGGACCGATGACCGTCGCCATGCTGCTAAAAAACACGATAGAAAGCTATGGAAGACACCTCTAATCTCTATCGCTGAATGTTCCATGAGTGCAGAAAGCTCCGTAGAATGATTAGAATTGGCGTTGTTTGCGGAACCCCACCAGTCAATACCCCCGTCTTTGCAAATCCTGTCTTTGCAAATATTGATTCAACAGGTTCCCCATCGTGCCAATGCACACGTATTCTTGTGTAATTAATAGAAACTGGGAGGGATATGAAATGGTAATGACCGATGATATAAAAGCTTCCCAGCGCAAGTCTCACTTCGACCTGCCCAGTTATCTTGCAGAACGACAAGCCCAAGTTGAGATAGCGTTGGATCGTTCTCTTCCGGTAATTTATCCTGAAAAGATTTATGAAGCGATGCGATATTCCCTCCTGGCGGGGGGCAAACGGCTACGCCCAATTCTTTGCCTTGCGACGTGTGAATTAATCGGTGGCACAATCGACATAGCGATGCCTACTGCCTGTGCGCTCGAAATGATTCACACGATGTCGCTCATTCATGATGATCTGCCCGCAATGGATAATGACGATTATCGCCGTGGCAAGCTCACCAACCACAAAGTTTTTGGCGACGATGTGGCGATTTTGGCAGGAGATGGTTTACTAGCCTACGCTTTTGAACACGTCGCGATAGAAACGAAGAACGTTGCGGCTGAACATCTGCTAAAAGTGGTTGCCATGCTGGGTCGTGCCGTGGGCGCAGCGGGTTTGGTTGGGGGACAAGTAGTCGATTTAGACTGCGAAGGAAAGGCGGGCGTTTCGCTAGAAACCTTGAATTTTATTCACAATCATAAAACCTCAGCCCTACTCGAGGCATCGGTTCTTTCTGGCGCGATTCTGGCAGGTGCGCCTGAGGATGAGCTTCAGCACCTTTCTCACTATGCAAAAAATATTGGATTAGCCTTCCAAATTGTGGATGATATTTTGGATATAACGGCGACTCAAGAAGAACTGGGGAAAACGGCTGGGAAGGATTTAAAGGCAAACAAAGCGACTTATCCGAGCATTTGGGGATTGGAAGAATCTCGCTGCCAAGCGAAAAAGTTAGTGGAGGATGCAAAAGCAGAACTCATCATCTTTGAAGAAAGGGCTGCTCCTTTAATCGCATTGGCAGAATTTATTGTGGCTCGTACCCATTAGGGATTTATTATTTAACGACTGTTGTCTTTTGAATTTGATTCTGTACTGTCGAACTCTGATTGACTAAACCTTTAAACGCCCTTTTCACCCATGGAAACTCATGCAGGATTTTAGCGACATTGTTCACAACCAGGTGCTAATGGTTGCGATCGCAGCGTGTTTGATCGCCCAAGTGCTTAAAATTCCAGTTGAATTGGGCACTCATGGCAAGCTAAATATCCGAGCGCTTGTGGAAACGGGAGGAATGCCCAGCGCCCACTCTGCCTTTGTTACCGCTTTGGCAACGGGGGTCGGACAAACGCTAGGATGGGCAAGCCCTGAATTTGCGATCGCGGTCGTCTTTGCAGTCATCGTTATGTATGATGCTGCTGGAGTGAGGCAAGCGGCAGGTAAGCAAGCGCGGGTGCTAAATCAAATTATTGATGAATTTTTTCAAGGCGAGCATCAATTCACAGAAACCCGCTTGAAAGAGTTACTAGGACATACCCCCTTCCAAGTGATTGTAGGTTCCATTCTTGGAGTTGCCATCTCCTGGCTCGCTGAAATTGCCTACTAGCTCTTTACTGTTTTCAAAAGTAGATCTTCTAGGGGTACAGTCGGCATTCTAATGAGAATTGAATGTTCATTCTGATGTCTGCCCTAACAATTGCACTTGCGGGATTGATAAACCTGTTAAACGAGAAACTACAGAAATCTCCATCCCCTCTCTCAGCAAATTCATCGCAACCTGTCGAAGCGCCTCTTGGCTACCTTCCGCTTTGCCTTCTGCTTTGCCTTCTGCTTTGATGACCTGATAGGTGACTGATTCTTGCATAACGTCCCTCCGCAAGATTTGTTGAATCGTTTCTGCCTCTAATATTAGCCCAGCTAGAATAAATGCGGATGCTGCTACATTGCTTTGGGTTCGCGTGTCGGGGATTTGGCTAATCGCCTGAGCCACTTGCTGAAGAGTCGCGGTGCGGTTGGCAGTCTTACTCAACACGGCAAAGGGCAACAATCCTGGAGCTTGGAGAAAGTCAGGGGTTGGTTGCTCCCACAATCGGATCACCTCAAAATTATGACAAGTACTTTCGAGGGTAAAGGTAGTTTGTTGCACTAAATCGGAGGTCGTAGGTTGCAAGTAGACCACTACTTGACGCATCTGCTTGCGAGGAAAGCGCCGATAAACTCGCAGCCGATAGTCTACCATCCGAAAGGGAATGTCACGTTTGGGTTGAGTTTGAAATTCTAGGTGCAGAACCACGTCCTCCGATTGCAGCAGAATGAGCGAATCGGCTCTAATTGGCTCCAGAGAGAGTTCTGAAGGGCTGAGTTCGGTGAGGGCAATGGGTTCTCCCAGTAGCCAAGTGGCAAAGTCGGTGGGAAACGTTTCTGCCAGAAATTTGCAGATATTGTCGAACATGGAGAGATTTTATTAGGTGACTCTGGCAGATGGTGCTTTTAGAGAGTGGTGTTAACTATGCATTACTTCGTGTGTTTCTAGAAAACTGATTGAGCAGATATCGTGTGGTGTCGGCAGGCTGCTCAGCTTGCATAATGGCGCGTACAACGGCAACGCGATCGCCTCCAGCCGCCAATACTTCACTTAGGTTATTTGCATCAATCCCACCGATCGCAAACCAGGGAATAGTGGCGTGGTCTGCGGCATAGCGCACATAGTCTAACCCGACGGCGGCTCTTCCCGCTTTGGTTGGAGTTTCATAGACTGGACCCACACCGATGTAGTCCGCCCCCTCTTGAATCGCTTGGTGCATTTCATTAGGGTTTTTGGTGGAGCGTCCGATCAATCGCTGAGTGCCAAGCAACTGACGCGCGATCGCAAAGGGAATATCCTGTTGACCTAGATGTACGCCATCAGCATTCACGGCTACTGCCAAATCTACTCGATCATTGACGATAAACAGCGCTTCATAGTGATGGCATAGTTGACACAACTTGTGAGCAACTTCTAGCCGGATCTGGTCATCTGCTTCTTTGTCGCGATATTGCACTAACGTTAGTCCCCCTTGCAGCGCTGCTTCTACTTGTTCATATAGCCTTTCAGAAGGAGAGGTGACTAAGTAAAGCCGCGATCGCTGTAGCCTCTGGTGCAGGCTGAAACTTGTTAGCTGACTTTCTAAGGTATAAACCCGATACCGCATATGTTTACACGCCGCTGCCATCTCTGAGTGGTGCACTTTTCCATATTCTTCCAACACTCTTAAAGCCTCTTCAACTCGGCAGATATTTGCTTGTAGCACTTGCTGCACATTGGTGCGAGTTTCTTCTCCAGGGTGGGTAAGAGCCGTTCCAGGATCTCCCGGAGTATCCCGCGCAGCCCGAAGTTCTGCGGTATGCCAAGTCGCTAGTTCTTGGCGTAGAGTTTTGCACTCTCCAGCTAGCTCAGCATTTTCTAATCCAAAACGGCACCACTCTTCGACAACCCGCAACCCTTCGCGCGCGCGATCGAGATTGGCATCTAAAATGCGTAATACTCCGAGCTGAACAAATTGATTTTGAGGGTATGAGTCGCCCATAAATTTCTATCTCACTCTACCGATCAGTGGTTACTTTACTATTAATTAATTGGATTCAATGACTTGATTCAGCTTGATTGATTAGTTTTTAGAGCTTTGTCTTTTAAGGGTTGGGCAAATTTTTGTGCGGCAAAATTGAGCAGATGAAGTACATTGAACTCGATATTAGTAGTTTCTGGAATACGGCTTCAATCCATCTCAGTGATTGCTAGATAAATTAGAATGTGAGCGTTAGGAGAATACTTTGAGATCAAGCACTACGTCAATTTTTTCTCTAAGCTGTTTTTCCCAAGCGCGGATACTTTATTCCACAGTCCTGCTTTTAAGCGTTAGTTTGAGTGCGATCGCTCCTCCAAAAAGTGCTAGCGCGATCGCTGTTTTGCGGGCAGCGAACCTGAGTTCAAAAGTGTCAACTAAACCGTCGGTGATGCTTGCTCAGGCGGAGGCGGCTCAATCGTCACAAAGAATGCTGTATGTTAACCCCAGTGAAGGTAAAGATAGTGATAATGGCAGCGATCGCGCTCCCTTTAAAACGATTACTCATGCCCTAAAGTCTGCCCAACCGGGGACAACACTTCTTCTGGCTCCAGGAACTTACAGCGCGGAGACGGGAGAAATTTTTCCACTTGTGCTTAAAGCCAAAGTAACGCTTCAAGGTGATCCGGCAACTAGAGGACAAGAAACTATAATTCAGGGCGGCGGAACTTCAACCAATCCAGCTTTCGGGCGATCGCTCACGATAGAAATCACCGCTCAGGCGACCTTAAATGGGGTGACAGTGACCAATCCACAAGGCTCTGGTGTGGGGATCGGCTCCGGCAGTCCGTTGATCACCAATAGCACTTTTACCCAAAGTAGCTACGGACTCATGATTATGGGCGACAGCACCGCCCTCATTCAAAATAACTATTTTTACCAGAATCGTGCAGCGGGAATTGAGATATCGGGAATTGCCCAGCCAACCATTCAAGATAATATTTTTGAACAAACTGGCTCGGCGGTGATAGTGGGCGATCGCGCGGCTCCCATCATTGCAAATAATCGCATAACGCAAAATCAGAACGGTATGGTTTTGCAAGGATCTGCCCAGCCAAGAGTACGAAACAATTCAGTTGAAGGAAACCGGCAATATGGATTGCTTGCTAAAGACAGGTCACGTCCTGATTTGGGAACTGCTGATAATCCGGGAAAAAACTTTTTTCGGAATAATGGGCTATCCGATGTCAATGTTGAGGCAACTAATCAAGTGATTTCCGCAATTGGCAACGAGTGGCTCAACGCGATCGGAGCTTTAGATACCACACTCCAAGCAACGACTTCTTCTGACTCGGCGGCGGCATTTCCGCGACCGTCAGCGCTCTCGTCTAACCCACCGACAGAGCCGCCTCGTCCCATGCAAATTGTGCAAATTGCCACGCCTTCTACTCCGGTGTACTCAATCATGCCTCCACAGGCTATCAATTCTGCTCAGGCAACTTCAAATTCACAGCCCTCATCTAAGTCCCTAAGCTTCAAATCGGTACCCGTGAGCCTAAAATCTTTGCCACTAAAACCATCTCCAGTGGCGACCTTGCCGATCCCCGAACCTAGCTTTTCTCCTGCTCCAGTACAGAATGTGCCAGCGATCGCGCTCCCTACGGTGACTGTGACTCAGAATATAGAGGTCACAGCGCCTTTGGAAACCTTCCCTCAGCCTCCTTCAACCACTCCTCTTGTTCGCCCTATCTTGACCAACCCAGCAATGCCGAAGCCAGTTCAAGGAAATCAGCTAGCGCCATCATCTACAATTGCAGCTACTCCTATCTCAATTCCTGTTCCTCCACCAGAAACAATAGCGCTGCGTCCTGATTTAGAGACAAAATCAACTCGCTCAGATAGAGCAGGAGCCGAGATTCCAAAAGTTTCTAAAAATTCTACAACCTTGCTTCCCGTGCCAAGTTCCAATATACCGCTAGGCAAAATTGGTGAGATGCCAAGCGTCTATAGTATGCGTGGCGCGTTTCAACCTTCTTTTACGCAAAACACAATGTTTTCTGCCAGCAAACCGCCCATCAGCACCATTCGATTTCGGGTCGTCGTCACTGTTACGCAAGCAGCAGAGCAGGCACAAGTGCTAGCACTTGTGCCTGATGCTTTCTTAATTGCTTCTACAAACAACTCGGTGATGCAAGTTGGTGCATTTAGCGATCGCACAAAAGCCGAGCAGCTAGCACAAACCCTGGCGAGTCAAGGGATTTCTTCTACTATAGAACCCATGAATCGATAAAGAACATTGGAATGGTCAGCGATAAATTCGAGGCACCAAGGCTATGAGAAGGAGCTTCTTCAGCCCTCTTATAGCTTAACTTCAATGTCCACTCCAGCCGGTAAATCTAGCTTCATTAACGCATCAATCGTTTTAGAAGAGGGCTGGTAAATGTCAATGATACGGTGATGGGTACGCGTTTCGAAATGCTCACGCGAATCCTTATCTACGTGAGGCGATCGCAATACACAATAGATCCGTCGTCTTGTAGGGAGAGGGATGGGACCAACGGCTGTGGCATTGGTTCGATTAGCTGTATCCACGATTTTTTCACAGGATGTATCTAAAAGCCGACGATCAAACGCTTTGAGACGAATACGAATCTTTTGCTGCTGAATAGTTGCCATCTGAGTCCACCAATTTCAATTTTCTAGGTTCTAACAATACTTGCGAGACCCAATTTGGGCGTACGCTTTACTCACAATCAAAAAACAATCTTCAAAAAAGAAGCACGATACGAGTCGAAAATCAAAGCTATTGGCAATACTGTTTCGCACTACCAATAGCTTTAACCAAACAAAGACCGCTATTTTAGGATCTTTGAAACGACCCCAGCACCAACGGTACGACCCCCTTCACGAATCGCAAAGCGCATATTTTGCTCAATTGCGATCGGGTTGATTAAATCGACCGTCATTTTAATGCGATCGCCGGGCATTACCATTTCTGCCTCAGTTCCTTCATCCGTCGTAAAGGCACTGATTGTGCCAGTTACATCAGTGGTTCGCACGTAAAATTGAGGCTTATATCCAGGGAAGAAAGGAGTGTGACGACCTCCCTCTTCTTTCTTCAAGATGTAGACTTCAGATTCAAATTGAGTATGAGGCTTGATCGATTTTGGCTTCGCAATTACCATTCCCCGCTCAATATCTTTCTTTTCCACTCCTCGAAGGAGGATGCCAGCATTATCTCCTGCCATCCCTTCTTCAAGACTCTTCTTGAACATCTCGATGCCCGTCACAACGAACTCACGGGTATCTCTAATGCCAACTAGCTCAACCTTGTCGTTGACTTTAACAGAGCCACGCTCAATCCGACCCGTGGCAACAGTACCCCGTCCCGTGATTGAGAACACGTCTTCAACAGCCATCAAGAAGGGCTTATCAATATCACGCTCAGGAGTAGGAATGTAGTCATCTACTGTCTCCATCAAGTCGTAGATTTTATCAACCCACTCGTCTTCGCCCCGCTTAGTGGTCGGGCTTGAAGTCATCTTTTCCAAAGCTCGCAGCGCCGATCCTGCCGTAATTGGAATTTCGTCGCCAGGAAACTCGTAAGAATCTAGCAGTTCACGAACTTCAAGCTCAACAAGTTCTAAAAGCTCATCATCGTCTACCATGTCTTTCTTATTTAGAAAAACTACCAGACGAGGCACTCCAACTTGACGAGCGAGCAGGATATGTTCACGAGTCTGAGGCATAGGACCATCAGCCGCAGAAACGACGAGAATGCCACCATCCATTTGGGCTGCTCCCGTGATCATGTTTTTCACATAGTCAGCATGACCCGGACAGTCAACGTGAGCATAATGACGGTTCTCAGTCTCATACTCAACGTGGGCTGTATTAATGGTGATGCCGCGAGCCTTTTCTTCAGGTGCAGCGTCAATCTCATCATACTTTCTTGCCTGCGCCTGCCCTAGAGCCGACAATGTCATTGTAATTGCAGCCGTCAATGTGGTCTTACCATGGTCAACGTGACCGATTGTACCGATGTTTACGTGAGGTTTATTCCGTTCAAACTTTGCGCGTGCCATTGATTATGCGTTCCTTTTCCTGATTATGCGTTCCCTTTGCTTTTCGCAATGATTGCTTCAGCTTCATTGCGAGGCACTTCCTCGTAGTTGCTAAATTCCATCGAGAATATCCCTCGCCCCTGAGTTTTCGTCCGGATATCTGTAGCATATCCAAACATATTAGCCAATGGAACCTTTGCAGTTACTTTTGCAATTCCTTGCATATTGTCTTGACCTTCAATCTGCCCTCGACGTGAGTTCAGATCTCCGATCACATTCCCAACAAAATCGTCGGGAACTTCTACCTCAACTTTCATCATGGGTTCCAGGATAACAGGTGTCGCCTTCATTACAGCCTCCTTAATTGCCATAGAACCAGCAATTTTGAAAGCCATTTCAGAAGAGTCAACATCGTGATAAGACCCATCGATCAAGGTAGCTTTGAGATCAATAACTGGGTATCCTGCTAAGATGCCAGATTCGCAAGCTTCTCGCATCCCCTGTTCAGCAGGCGAAACGTATTCTTTTGGAACCGTCCCCCCTACAATTTTAGAGACAAACTCGAAGCCAGTTCCTTCTTCTCCAGGTTCTAGCTGAATCACCACGTGCCCGTACTGCCCTTTACCTCCACTTTGACGGATAAACTTACCTTCAGCGCGGACAGCTTTACGGACAGTCTCTCTGTAGGCAACCTGAGGCGCACCTACGTTTGCCTCTACCTTAAACTCTCGCTTCATCCGATCTACTAAAATATCTAGATGCAGCTCACCCATCCCAGCGATCACGGTCTGATTGGTTTCCTGATCAATCCTGACACGAAAAGTTGGATCTTCTTCAGAAAGAGACTGAAGCGCTTTAGATAGCTTCTCCATATCTTGCTTTGTTTTTGGCTCAACTGCCACTGAAATAACAGGCTCCGGAATAAATAAGGATTCTAGAATGACAGGTGAGTTTTCATCACAAAGAGTATCACCCGTAAACGTATCTTTGAGTCCGAGAGCAGCACCTAAGTCGCCTGCACGAAGCTCATCGACCTCAATGCGATCGTCTGCCTTGAGAATGATGAGACGAGAAATTCTTTCCTTTTTATCCTTGGCTGCGTTTAATACATAGCTTCCCTTTTGCAGAACACCTGAATAAACGCGAACAAAAGTGAGGCGACCATAAGGATCAGCCATAATCTTGAACGCCAATGCCGCTAATGGCTGGTCATCATCCGCATTCCGGGTAACCGTTTCGCCCTTTTCAGTAAGCCCTTGGACAGGGGGAACATCAATAGGGGCTGGTAAGTACTCTATGACTGCATCCAACAAAAGCTGAATGCCTTTGTTTTTGAAGGCAGAACCACAAATCACAGGAACGATCGCACCACTCAATGTGCCTTTACGGAGAGCCAGCTTGATTTCTGCTTGGGTAAAATCTTGACCCTCTAAATACTTCTCGGTCAGGGCATCATTTGTTTCAGCAACAGATTCAACGAGCTTAAGACGATATTTATTAGCAGCCTCAATAACATCAAGTGGGATTTCAGCCTCTTCAATGTCTGTTCCCAGATCGTTGTTGAAGAGGTATGCTCTCATCCGCACTAGGTCAACAATGCCTCTAAGATTATCTTCGGCACCAATCGGAATCTGAATGGGAACAGCATTAGTCCGTAGGCGATCGCAAACCTGCTCATGCACCTTGAAAAAGTTTGCCCCAGTTCGATCCATCTTATTGATGAAAATAATCCGAGGAACATTGTAGCGATCAGCTTGCCGCCAAACCGTTTCGGTTTGCGGCTGAACGCCTCCCACAGAACAGAGGACAGTAATCACCCCGTCAAGCACCCGCATGGAACGTTCTACTTCTATCGTAAAGTCTACGTGTCCAGGGGTGTCAATAATATTGATTTTATACTCAGGTTCGCCAACCATGGGTTGGGTCGGACTATGAGGGTCGCGACGAGTCCAAGAGGAGGTAATTGCAGCAGCGGTAATGGTAATACCACGCTCGCGCTCCTGATCCATCCAGTCAGTAACGGCAGTGCCCTCATGGACTTCACCCATCTTATGAACCACGCCAGAGTAAAATAGAATGCGCTCTGTTGTCGTTGTCTTGCCAGCATCAATATGTGCTGCAATACCAATATTTCTAACCTGTTCAAGCGGAACATCACGGGGCACAGCTACCTCCTTGGTCTCTGTAGCAACAGCCTTGTCACCATTGCTGCTAAAATACTGGGCGTTTTCATGTGAAAAGGACGGCAAACCTCAACTAATAGCGATAGTGAGCGAAAGCTTTATTAGCCTCTGCCATCCGATGAGTCTCCTCACGCTTACGAATTGCACTACCGGTCTGATTCGCCGCATCCATCAACTCATTTGCTAGCTTACTTGCCATAGTTTTTCCAGCACGCTGGCGGGCAAATTGAATCAGCCAACGAAGGGCAAGTGCAGTCCCTCGATCTGAACGAACCTCAATGGGAACTTGGTAAGTCGCTCCACCTACACGACGAGCTTTCACTTCTACTAAAGGCGTAGTGTTCTTAACTGCTTGCTCAAAAACTCCCATCGGATCAGAACCTGTACGCTGCTCGATAGCTTTGAAAGCATCGTAAATAATGCGTGAAGCTAGGGATTTCTTACCACTTTCCATGATTCGTCTTGACATCATTGTGACAAGACGAGAGTTATAAACTGAGTCAGGTGGAACAGGACGTTTCTGAATAACCGTACGACGGGACATAAAGCAAATAACCTTCAGTTAACAAAGATAGACCGGGAAACTCTTTGGACTCTACAAAATAGCCAATAGACTCAATGCGGAACGCGAATTCAAACGTAATATGAAAACCAATAAAACATTCAAAACTTATAAGCTTCAAAAAAAGTAGTGGTCGTTGACCGCCACCAGACATTTCATTCAGCTAGTTATTTAGCTGCTTTTGGACGCTTCGCCCCATATTTAGAACGCGACTGCTTGCGGTCTTTGACACCTGCGGTATCTAAAGTACCTCGGATAATATGGTATCGAACGCCCGGCAGGTCTTTGACCCGTCCACCCCGAATCATAACCACAGAGTGTTCTTGCAAGTTATGACCAATGCCTGGAATGTACGCAGTTACCTCAAATCCAGAGGTCAGACGGACTCTAGCAACTTTACGCAGCGCTGAATTAGGCTTTTTAGGTGTTGTGGTATAAACTCTAGTGCAAACTCCACGGCGCTGAGGGCAGCTTTTCAGCGCTGGAGATTTTGTCTTCTTGATTAATTTTTGACGTTCACTACGAATGAGTTGCTGAATTGTAGGCATGTCTAGAATTAGTACCGCAGTCTTATATTTTGATTTTCCAACCTCCAAAACGCCGATCCTCACATTTCGGTTTTAATTTCACGAAATGCTGAGACCGAAGAGTAGGACAAGTCGGCAGAAATTCTAGTCTACCATACTTATTTTGATCACGGTGCCACTAACATGATTCATTCAGTTGATTTTTTAGAGAGGCGAGCAAAGCCTTAGCCGACATATTACATAGAGAAAGAGTTGCCACAGCTACAAGACTGAGCGGCGTTAGGGTTGTGGAAGCGAAAACCACCGCCCATTAGGTCTTCTGAGTAGTCAAGAACTAATCCATTTAAGTAAGGCAATGCTTCGCCACTCACAATGATTGAAATATTCGCATTTTGATAAATATGATCTCCAGGCTGAGGCTCAGTTTCAAATGTGAGCGCATAGGAAAAGTCGAGACAACTACTTGATGACAGGGCGATCCGAAGTTGTGAGTCGGCAGGGTACATTTTTGCTCTGAGACGCAAGACTTCGGTGGTTGCAGAAGCACTGAGTTGAACCATGACACTTTAAAGTGGAGATCTCTGGGAAAATTTATGGGTAGATTATCACACTGTCGATTTACTAGCTTATTTTGTAGCGGTACGAGCATAGTCATCTTGAAAGCGAATAATGTCATCTTCACCAAGATATTCACCGTTTTGAACTTCTATCAGAACAAGGGGGATCACTCCAGGATTTTCCAAGCGATGAGCCGTGCATTGAGGGACATAAGTTGATTGATTGCTGTGCAAAATAATTTCTTGATCCCCACAAATGACTTTGGCAGTGCCGGAAACTACAATCCAATGCTCACTCCGATGATGGTGCATTTGTAGGCTAAGACGGTGACCGGACTTCACTTCAATTCGCTTGATTTTGTATCCTCGCCCTTCTTCAAGAATGGTGAAAGACCCCCAGGGGCGTGATTCACCAGATGCAGCAGATAATGGAGCAATGCCAGACAAAGTAAGTGCTGAAATCTCTTGAATTTCTTGGGTTGAAGACACTATAAATTCTCCTTAAAATTAATCATCATAGGAAATACGGGAAGTGTTCTTCCCGTCCGTCACCATAGCAAATTTTTCTGACGGCTTGACACCTCAAAGTCGCTGAGATTAGCTAAATCTATATATTTAATTGCCTTCTACAAAGCTGGCTTTATGTTGCAGGACTACGGCAGCACAAGCAACGTAAATTTGAAAAGTTAACGAAGAAATATGCCGATGCCATTGTGGACACGGGCGGCTGAATTGGGGGGGCGATCGATAATTTGCCCCCCTAGGTAAAGCGTTGTGGAACTACCCCCATCTAAATTGAGGGCGCTAACTGCACCGAGTTGCTGAAGAATTTGTGCCATTTCAGGCAGGGTGAGAGTATCGCCATTCACTTTCTTGTGGGCGGTGACCAATAAAATTTGACCCGTGATTGTTTGAGCGATCGCGCTGCGAGGTGCAGATTCCGTTGCGAAAGCGTTACTGAACCCTTCTATTTTTGGGTCTACCACAATCTGTGAGTTTTGAATCAGCAATGGTCCAGCGCCGAGTATATAAGGATAGCGATTTAGCTCCGGTGGATTGGTAATGCTTGCGAGTTGTAACAATGTTCCCGACACTAATGCGGAAGCGATGGATTGATGCGATCGCACCACCAATAAGTAACCGTCGATTGGAATCGGCACGCCAGCGCCGCCAGCTTTGGCTGAGAGTTGCTGGCTCACGACCCTATTGTTTTGAACTGAGACCATTAACTCGTTATTCGATAAGGGGACATAGGTTGCACCCCAATCAGGGGTGTATCGAGCAACCCCGGCTTGAATGTAGCCACTGTTGAGATGAGTAATCGGCAACCGTTGCCCTGTGGAAGTGATCAGGGTTTCTTGAAGGGTGAGGCGATCGAAGGCAAAATTGCCTAAATCATCCCAGGCGATCGCGCCTCGATTTAAAATCGGACCCGACAGCCACCGTCCATCTAGGCGAATGGCACCCAATGGCAACTGTCGAACCCGGTTAAAAAAACCGCCATTAATCGCTGCTACTGCCTGCGCTTGCTGGGCGGTTTGGGTAAGGGGCGCAATTCCCATCATGGAGGAGCGGTTGGGCACAATTGGCTTGAGGCTCAGCCCCGGTTGACGAGGATCAAGTTCTAGCCAAGTGACAGGCACTCGATCGCTGCCGATCTCCAGAGCTTGCTGTCGCCATCGCAGCCCTGGTGCCCATAAAATGTTGCGTTCAATTAAGCTGTCCGGGCGAATATCCACAACAATGCGATCAGGCTTTGCGAGACTCCAGATGCGGGGTTGAATGTTGTTGGCAATGCTGAATCGAACGCGGGTTTGATTTGAGGATGGCTCAACGCTGATCGACTGAACATACTTGCCAGAAACCGTCTTGGTTTGTTGCAAAATATCGGGCGTAGCCTGGGCATTGAGGGTCAGAACTACATCCTGAGTAGAAGTTTCGGTTTGCCAAGGAGTGGAGCGGTCTAATTCAATGACAATGCGATCGCCCCAGTCAGGTTGAGTGTGCCGAATGCCTAACCATTTGCCCTCTGAAGGAGTAATTTGCAGGACGGAATCAGCCACTTGCATCTGCCAACCATTTTGAGCCGCCAGATCCGTGACATCCAAATAGCGCCGGGATGAAAGGATGCGCGGAGATAGGGCATTGGGCTGCAAGTTAGGATGAGTAAACCATTGGATCGGCTGCCGAGTGGCGGTGTTGGCGGTGAGAAGTTGAATGCCAAAAGTGGAGAGAAGGGCGCGATCGCTGATTCCAATTCGCACCCCCGTATCATCTTGCCACTGACTCCAAGACGCAGAAATCGTCTGACCATTGAGTAGAATTTGTGCGCCTTGTCGAACAGCCGGAAGCGACCGAGCAGGGATTGCGAGTCCCAAAAGCAATAACGTTCCCACGATGCCCCCGATCAAGCACCCTTGCTTAAAGCTAAACCGTCTCCTGATCGCTGTTGAGTATCGTTTGGCACTCATGTCTTTTTTCCTCACTGCATACGATTGATTGACACTCCCACGGCTTAAGCCAGTGGGATTCTTGGTTCAGCGAAACCACTTAAACTAGATTCCTTGCAGTCTCTAGACCAGAGGTGGGATTCTCCCCAAGCGTTAATTCGGGTATGCCCTACCCTATT
>JBGSWI010000191.1:0-59000 GCA_041752515.1 Leptolyngbyaceae cyanobacterium
GTACGCTGATGCCAAAAATCGTGAATCCACCCCTGCCAAACAAAAAGCTTTCACGCTCACCCATCCGAATGCTCAAAAATTCACCAAAACCGATCTTGCAAAATTTGAACATACCTGGGATCAGCTTCCCCACATTGTCAGTTTAGGTGCCCAAAAAAACTTTTCCAAGTTCACAGTTGGCTTAATAGAGAAGAGCCGCCCTGATCCAGACGAAACCTACTTTACTCACCTCATCGCTAAAACTATTTTGTTCAAAAGTGCAGAGAAGATTGTCCAGAGTGAGAAGTTTGGCGGTTATCGTGCAAATATTGTGACCTACACTCTGGCATACCTAAGCTATAAAAATCAGCAAGACATAGATCTAGATAAGATTTGGAAGCAGCAAAGCCTTACACCGTCACTTCAACAGGCAATTCAAGTTATTTCTAGGGAAGTTCACCAAGTAATCACAAATCCACCTGACGGACGTAATGTTACAGAATGGTGCAAGAAAGAGTCCTGCTGGAAAGCTATTCAGGGGATTCCAACTGAGGCATTTGAAGGTTCTTGCTTGACAACTTAAAATCTGTGAATTCACTGCGCTTGAAACCCAACAATGCCTGATACGAAGAAACTCCTTGCCGAGCAGACTATAAGTCCGCTGCAACTGATAGGTACAAGATCTCGATTGTGGTACAAAGTTTATCTGCTGCCGTTAAGCTTCACCGATAGGCATCGTTACATCCGATTGGGAGCCGCCAAATTACGAAACTGAGTGAACTGCGATTCAAATAAGAGTTTGACTGTTCCTGTCGGACCATTCCGATGTTTGGAGATAATCACCTCGGCAATGCCGCGATCGGGCGTATCGGGATTATAGTACTCGTCGCGATAAAGCATCATGATCAGATCGGCATCTTGCTCGATCGCGCCAGATTCCCTTAGATCACTCATCATCGGGCGTTTGTTGGTGCGCGCTTCCACCCCCCGGCTCAACTGAGACAGGGCAATCACCGGCACACTCAATTCTCGCGCCAATGACTTCAGAGATCGCGTAATCTTAGACAACTCTTGTACTCGGTTTTCGCTGCCCCCATCCATCAACTGCAAATAATCCAGCACAATCAGCCCTAACGCGCCACCCTGCTCTGCTTGCAGCCGACGTGCCTTCGAGCGAATTTCGGTGACGCTAACGTTGGGCGTATCGTCAATAAAAATCGGCACTTGCGACAGAGAACTAATCGCATGACCCAATGGCTCCCACTCCTGCTGGCTGACCCGCCCCGATCGCAGGCGACCGCTCTCAATCCGCACCTCGCTTGCCAATAGCCGCTGGACAAGCTGTTCTTTCGACATTTCCAAACTGTAAATTGCGACGGGCAGCTTATGAAACGCCGCAATGTTTCGCGCAATATTCATCACGAAGCTGGTGTTATGGACACAGATGTCATTTGCCACAAAATTATGGGTGTCTGGAATGGTCAGGTCATAAACCTGCTGATCACCTGTCGCCTCAATCTCCACAATTTCATCCCAGTAGACATCACTGGATGCTAGATTTTGCAGCGGTTCATCTTGCAGTGCCGTTGCCAGCACCAACAAGCGATCGCGGGTAGGTGCCCGTTTGCCCACATGAATATTCGTATGACCCACAATGTTTGCTCGACGCGCCAACGCTTGCCAGGGTTCGCCCTGCCGTGATGCATCAAGTTGCTGCCAGATGGAGATTGGAATTAAATCTCGATTCGTTTGATACTTTTTCGCAGCTAAGGCTAGTTGCACCGCCATTACCGCGTCTTCTTTGCCAAAGATGCCAATTTCGGACGTAAATGTTTCAATCGATCGCGCATCAGTAATATCTAGCTGCCATGCCGATCGCCGCTGTTCACCATATTTGACAGAGCGGTGTCTCAACGACGCAATCACCCCAAACCGTAGGAGGAGATGCTGCAATTGTTGTGCCAGCGTTTGACTAACCGTTGCATAGCCTAATTGAGCTTGACCACTCGCCAGCACGGTTGCCCAGCCATCCGTGGCAAACAATCGATTTAAGAACAGCGCCAACTGCGATCGCTGTAACCTAAAAACAGGAGCCGGAATCGTTTTAGCATGAGCGTCTTTCATCCAAAGACCCAGCTTTTGCAGCCAAAGTGTAACCGCGTTGTGACTTTTGACACTCATCGACATCCAGCCATCGGGAATTAAAACATCGGAGTGTACATTTAAAACTTTGCAGAGTTGGGCAAATTTAACCTGACCGGGAATATTCCGACCACTCAACCAATAACTGAAAGTCGCTGGACTCACCGCTAGACTTTGTGCCAAGGCATTAGCCGATAAAGAGTGTTGTTGAATCAGGATTCGTAATCGTTGAGCAAACGCCATACGCCGATCTCTAACCTGATCAAAATCCTTACTAATTCTGAAGGAAGGCGCACGAGTTCCCTGAGAATCGCTGAGTTTGACTTTAACCCCTGGAAATTCAGCAACCGCCTGCTGAAAATCTTGCTGTATTGCTGGATTCACATTCGTAAAGGTCGGAGATGATTTAGTCAGACAACCATCTCCAATCAGATAGCCTAGGAGTTTGACTTCTCCCTCAGCCATCGTCTCACTACCAAAAACTGCTAATTTGCGGGGAACTGCAACTTTATCACCAACCTGCAAATTCGCCAGCGGTTGCCACCCTTCAAGAGTGAGATAGGGGTGGCTAAGGGTCGTTTCGATGGTTCGTCCTAGGCGGGTTGCTACCCGAAAGGTGGGCTTGATACCATCATCCACAAAGGCAGAGGGATGAGCAAGCCGAAATTTCCAGTCCTGCCCTAGGGTCAGCAAGGTTGCCTGTTTTCTTTGATATAGGGTTTCAATTGTTTCCAGACTGCCATCGGCAAGGAGAATTTGCGACTTGGCGGCAAGGCATTTTCCCATGGAGGGTCTGCCTGCCACGATGATCAAGTCCGATCGCTGAAACCCCTGTGTCATCGCATCGAGGTCGTAATAGCCGCAGGATAATCCGGGCAGCACCATACCCAGCGATCGACTCTCAATGTCTGTAAAGGTGTGAGTCAAGATATCTGAAGTTGCCGTTAACCCTGACTGAGGACGAGCCTGCGTGATCCCAAAAACTTTCTGCTCAGCTTGGTCTAGAATCTGGGGCAAATCCTGAGAGGTGTCGTAACCCAATTGGGAAATTTCGCCGCCAATCTGAATTAGCTTACGCCGCATATGCTTGTCTACCACCAGTGCCGCGTATTGGTCGATGTTAACGGCGCTGACGGTTCGATCAATCAACTGAATTAGCTTGGTCTGCCCTCCTACCTTTTCCAGCAATCCGCGATCGCGTAGCCATGCTGAAACGCTCATCAAATCGGTGGGCATTCCCTTATTTTGCAATGCCAGAGTCGCCCGAAAGATTTCTTGATGCGCTGTTATGTAAAATGCCTCAGGACTGATGAGATCAGCGACTCGACCCAGTGCTTCAGGATCTAGAAAAATTCCTCCCAAGATGGCTTCTTCAGCATCAATGTTTTGGGGCGGAATGCGATCGCTAAAGGTCTGAAAGCTTAATTCCTGAACCATCATAAGTAGCCTATGAGAGATTAATCACCGTATCGACTGAGCCAAGCATTACCAACAGGATTCAGCCCCATTACTATACTGTCGGATCAAAGAAAATCCTACCTACATTTAGAGTTTATCGTCAATCTTTAGAATACCTAAACGCTACCCCTGGAAAAGATCATCTCTTCTGTTAAAAACCGCTCAATGCAGTTTGATACTTGTGTACTATTCTATGCGAAATCGCAATGAGCGTAAAGTGCACTTTGACCCCTATCAAATTTGACCCCTATCAAAATAGATCGACAGACCGCACTAAAAAAGGCTGAGCTTGCGCCCAACCCCTTTTTGATTTGCGTGACCAATAAACCAACTTGCCTAAGCAGGCACTCCTTGCTTAAGCAGGCACTACTTGAATCTCAACCGTTGCTGAAACCTCAGGATGCAGCTTAATTTCGGCGGTGTAAGCCCCTAGCTGATGAACATCGGGCATCGTAATGGTGCGGCGATCGACTTCTTGCTTTGTCAACGCCAAAATTGCATCCGCCACTTCCTGGGTAGTGACGGTTCCGAAAATCGCATCATTCTCGCCCACTTGCTTAGCAATGCTAATGGTTTGTACGGCTTCAATCGCCTTCTTGATTAATTCAGACTGCTGCTTTAATTCTTCAAGACGCAGCCGCTCGTGTTCTTTGCGCCGTTCTACTTGCCTCAATACGCCAGGGCTGGTGTGAACCGCCAAACCGAGAGGCAGCAAATAATTTCTGGCATAGCCAGGAGCAACTTCTACTAAATCGCCCGACCGACCCAGCTTGCTAATATCTTTGCTAAGAACCAATTGAATACGCTTTGCCATAATCACACGAATCATCAACGACTTAAGGGCTAAAGAGAGTGGCTTAATTCAAGTAAATTGAACAAGCGACAGACTAATGGGCAGTGAGGGACTCGAACCCGCGACGTCCTGCTTGTAAGGCAGGCGCTCTACCAACTGAGCTAACCGCCCAATCATGCCCATAAAGGCACGGAAGATAATCTTAGCAGAAGTATCTGGTTACCGCTAGGAGTCTTTCAAAATAGCAATGATAAATTTGAAGATTGATTCTGTATGGACAATTTGAGTAGGGGCAAATCGAAGAGCGAAGCAGATGGATCAAGAATTAGGGTGGCTTCGTGATTTGTTAAGGTTCCAAGAGCATTAGAATCCTTCGCCAGAAAAAGCAGCCCGTTTCACAAGATATTTTGTAACTTCTCTTCATATAAACAAATACGAATCTGCTAGATAGATAATTTCTAGTAGGCAATTCACGGATTAAGCAAACTATGGCACAGCGCTACGTCCGCGTTCAAACAGGCGACGGACAAATTCATTATGGGCTTCTGCAAGTGGACCGTCAGATTCGTACTTTGGACGCTCCTCCTTGGTTAGAGGGACAGCCCACTGGCGGAGAACTAGCTTCAGATAGCTATCAAATTCTTGCGCCCTGTTATCCATCTAAGGTGGTAGCCGTAGGAAAAAACTATGCGAACCATGCGGCGGAAATGGGCGGGGATGTGCCACAGGAGCCGCTGTTGTTTCTTAAGCCGCCCACTTCAGTGATTGCTTCGGAA
The DNA here is from genome assembly GCA_041752515.1 of Leptolyngbyaceae cyanobacterium. Taxonomy (GTDB): domain Bacteria; phylum Cyanobacteriota; class Cyanobacteriia; order Leptolyngbyales; family Leptolyngbyaceae; genus ULC077BIN1. The sequence continues at coordinate 5,149 of JBGSWI010000191.1, forward strand.
GGGGCAATTCAGTATCCATTTCAGACGGAGCGAGTGGACTATGAGGGAGAGTTGGCGCTGGTGATTGGCGATCGCTGCCTTAACTGCACCCCTGAAGAAGCTCACACCAAAATTTGGGGTTACACCATTGCCAATGATGTGACGGCACGCGATTTACAAAAAAAAGACGGACAGTGGACTCGTGCCAAAGGATTTGATACGTTTTGCCCATTGGGTCCCTGGATCGTGCGGGAAATCAACCCCAGCGCCCGTCTGCAAACCTTTTTGAACAATGCCCCCCATCCGGTTCAGTCTGCTCAAATTGACGATATGGTGTTTCCGCCTGATGTGTTGGTGTCCTACATCAGTCAGGTGATGACGCTGTTGCCAGGAGATGTGGTACTAACCGGCACACCTGAAGGAGTTGGGGCGATGCAAATTGGCGATCGCGTGAGAGTGGCGATCGAGGGCATCGGTCATCTAGACAATTTTGTAGTTGCTAGAGAAGTTCCAATCATAAAGGAAACCAACCCGCTTTAGTAGCGAACCTGACCATAGGCTGCTTCCGAAATCGTGGGAATTTCCGCATAGCGACCCAACGCCGACTGGACAATTGAATAGCCAGCCGCTCCGACTGCTGCCAAAAATAGGGTATTAAAAAGGGTCTGCGTCACAATGCTAGTCGTTGGGAAAATGGGCGCAAGCACCAACCGCCAAACGATAGAAAACAAGCTCAGCACAATTCCAATCAGAATCGCCTGCATCACGTTGAAACGAACAAAGTGTGAAACCTTATCATTGCGGACGACCAACATATACAGCGCAAAGAAAATAATCAGCGGCATGAATCCACCAAAGCCGTAGTAGAGACTGATCAGTGGCTGCAAGGGTGTAAAAATGACAAGCAACAGTGGAGTGAGGAAAGAGCCTGAGCCAACAATAACCCCAACCACAACTCCAAAAACATCCAGCAAGGGGAGTAGATAAGCCAAACAAGAAAAAATGCGATCAGAAGGGGAGACAGAACCACGCCCAGACATATTTGTTTCTCCGGTTTTAGAGTGTAGTGATAGCTGATAAATTCTTGAATATTCTTAATCTTGAATATTGCTAAGGATAGCGCAGGTGCTGATGGAATGGAGCGGTGGATATAAGCCTCAGATGTTAGGGCTGGGAGTTGCGGCACCCAAATATTTTTCCAGGTAAGGTGAAAAGACTTCGTAGATCAACGTGAGTGGCTGTCCGCGATGCCAAAATAGATAGTGCCTCCCCCAAAAAGGACCCGTTTGCCCGAAAGCACGTTCTAATTCAGCGGAATGTCCATGATACACGCCCTGCACATCTCGATAGAGTTCAGTTCGCAAGCGGGCGAGGCTTGCCCAAATAGGCAGCGATCGATTTTGCAAATACTCATCCACATGGCTTGCCTCCCACCAAGACGTAGCATAGGCAAGCCGTTGACCTGAAGCCGTTCTTAGCCACACCTGACGACGCAACCGAGGGCTGGGAAGCACCTGAATTTGTTTAGGCGCACCATCTAATTCCATGCCGATCGCAGACATATCAATCACATCCACTTCCGTCGGTTCTCCAGTCAAAAGCTGAAGATGCCGGGTAGGAGAGCCATCGCCCAACATCAACATTTGCCATGCTGGAGCAAGCTGACCAGGGGGCAATCCCCGTTGAATGTCTGTTTCGGTCGCTTGCCAAAGTGGGGTTAGAGAATACCAAGTTGGCAGCAGTACGGTGTCTGGGGGAGTAATCGTTGCAGTCAATTTCTTTACACAACTTAACCTCTATTCAATCATAGCCCTTCGAGAGTGGTGAATGACGAAGTTCAAGCAACGTTCGCATAGCCTCTTCATTGGCGCTATGACGAATAAGGAGTGCTGTGATTTGTTGAGAAGTGGGCAGAGATAAAAGTTTCAGCGTTAAGATGCGATCTAGGCAAAACCTCAAACCTTAGAACTCAAAACTCAAAACTCACCCTCCTTTTGCTCATGCTTTTTTTCTCCGCGATCGCTCGCTTTCTCCTATCCCTGATTCCTTCAGCCAAAGCGTCTCGTCGGTTGGGCTGGGTGATTCTTTGTTTGCTAACGGCGCTTATGGTTGCCGTGCCGGTGCTATCGCAGCCGCCTGTGACGCTAAAGCTGCTGATGAGCGCGCCCGATGTGCCACCCTGGACAAACTACCTGGTGAAGGAATTTGAGGCGCAAAATCCAGGAATTCGCCTGCAAGTGATTGAAGGACCCAACAACGTCAGTCTGCTGGAGGATTTGTATACCACGGCGTTTTTGTTGGGTGATTCTCCTTACGATCTGGTCAATATGGATATTGTCTGGACTCCCAAGTTTGCAGCGGCGGGTTGGCTAAAGGATTTGACCGATGAATTTACGGAGCAAGATTTAGCGGCTTTTTCACCATCGGCGATCGCGGGCGGACGCTATCAAAATCGGCTATACCGCTTGCCAACTCGCAGCGATGCGGGAATGTTGTACTACCGCAAAGATCTACTAGAAGCGGCAAACTTTGAGCGACCCAAAACCTTTGAAGACGTAGAGCGTATTTCTAAAGCATTGCAGCAACAGAAAGCCGTTCGGTGGGGCTATTTGTGGCAAGGCAAACAATATGAAGGTGCCGCTGCCATGTTTGTCGAGGTGCTGCAAGGCTTTGGTGGCTTCTGGGTCAACCCCAACACGCTGGACGTGGGGCTAGATCAGCCCGCAGCGATTCGTGCCGTCGAGTTTTTGCGAAACACCGTCAGTCAGGGCATTTCTCCCCCCGGCGTAACGACTTATGTGGAAGAAGACACGCGCCGCATTTTTCAAAATGGAGAAGCTGCCTTTCTCCGCAATTGGCCTTATGCCTGGTCGCTGTTCAACGCTGACAATTCCCCTGTAAAAGGTAAAGTGGGCATTATGCCCATGATTCCTGCTGCCGGACAGAGTGGCGGCTCGTGTTTGGGCGGCTGGGGTTTGGGTATCGCCAAAACTTCTAAACATCCTCAAGAAGCGCTCAAGGCAATTCGATTTTTGATTGGCGAAACTGCACAACGACAAGTGGTGCTGGATGCAGGCTACGTGCCGACCCGCGAAGCCCTGTTTAATGATGCCGCCATCGTCGAAAAGTACAGTCACTATCCTGAGTTGCAAAAAGTGGTGAAAACGGGCGTACTGCGCCCCCCGATCGCCCAATATGCCCAAGCCTCCGATATTCTCCAGCGCTACCTCAGCGCCGCTTTGACCAATCAGCAATCTTCAGAGGAGGCAATGAAAGGTGCCGCAGCAGAGACCCGACGACTCGTAGAAGCGGGGCGAATGACGAAGGGCGAACTTAAAACTCAAAACTTAAAACTCAAAACTTAAATGACCAAACCCTCTACAATGCGATCGCAAGAACAACGCACCGGGCTTTATCTAATGTTGCCTGCTGTGTTGCTGTTGCTGCTAGTGTTTGCTTATCCCATTGGGCGATCGCTGTGGTTGGGGTTCTTTGCCCAAAATTTAGGAACCGAGTTAGAGCCTATCTTTGTGGGCATCAGTAACTACGTCCGCATTGTGGGAGATGGACACTTTTGGCAGACGTTTGGGATTACGGTGCGGTTTACAGGGCTATCCGTGCTGCTGGAAGTGATCCTGGGCATTGGCATCGCGCTGGTGCTAAATCGGGCATTTCAGGGAAGAAGTGTGGTGAGGGCGATCGCTTTACTCCCTTGGGCATTACCCACGGCGCTAATTGCCCTCGGCTGGACGTGGATTTTTAACGATCAGTATGGTATCGCCAACGATATTTTGCTTCGGCTGAATCTGGTGCAATCGGGCATCAACTGGCTAGGGGAACCCTTTACCGCAACCCTAGCGCTCATTGTGGCAGATGTTTGGAAGACGACCCCCTTCGTCAGCATTTTGCTGCTGGCAGGATTGCAATCCATTTCGGGCGATTTGTATGAAGCTCATGCCCTGGAGGGTGCTTCTCCGTGGCAGAGCTTTTGGCAAATTACGCTGCCGCTTTTACTCCCTCAAATTGTAATCGCAGCGCTGTTTCGGTTTGCTCAAGCCTTTGGCATTTTTGACCTGGTGCAGGTGATGACGGGCGGCGGTCCGGGCGGCTCTACAGAAGTAGTATCGCTGTATATTTACGCGAATGCCATGCGCTACCTGGATTTTGGCTACGCCTCAGCGCTGATTGTTGTCACTTTTTTGCTGCTGGTGCTTGCTATTTTGGTCGGCAGTGGGTTAGTCCGGCGATCGCGCAAAACCTCTGGACTCATTTAGGTGATTGCTTGATTCCACAAATTCTAGATTCCCTTATGTCCTATGTCCTCTCAGTTGCTCCCTGCTAAAAAGACATCCCGAAACAGCGTTTTCCATTGGCTGGCTGTGTTCGTGCTCTGCCTCTTCTGCCTTGCGCCGGTGCTGTGGCAAGTGTTGACTTCCTTTAAAGTGAACGCCGACATCGCCGCGATTCCTAATATTTATATTCCCACTCGGCTGACGCTGGATCACTATATTGAGCTATTCACCCGCAAACCCTTTCTGCGGTATTTGCTAAATAGTGCTTTCGTGTCGTTCGTGTCTACTGTTGTTTGTTTAGCGATTGGAACGCCTGCCGCCTACGCGATCGCCCGGTTGCGTCCTCTGGGTGGAAACCTAATTCAGCTTGGCGTGCTGCTCGTCACCCTATTTCCCAGCATTTTGCTGCTGCAAGGCTTACTCGAAATCGTCCAGTTTTTCCAGTTAGGCAATAATTATCTGGCGCTGATCATTCCTTACACCGCCATGAATTTGCCGTTAACCATTCTGGTGATGCGGAGCTTTTTTGTCCAACTGCCCAGAGAACTGGAAGATGCCGCCAAGGTTGATGGCTATGGCACGTGGCAACTGCTGATCCAAATTCTCACGCCCCTAACCTTGCCTGCGCTTGTCACCACAGGCATTCTCACCTTCATTGCCGCCTGGAATGAGTTTATCTTTGCCCTCACCTTCATCACCGAAGAAACCATGAAAACGGTTCCGGTTGCCTCGGCTCAACTGGGGAGTGCATCTGTATTTGAGATTCCCTACGGTCCGATCGCCGCTGCTACTGTGGTCGGTACGATTCCATTGGTCATTCTCGTCCTATTTTTTCAACGACAAATTGTTCAAGGGCTAACCGCAGGAGCCGTTAAGGGGTAGTTATAAATGATGAGTTTTGAGTCTTGAGTTGCGGGAAAAGCTTGAATTGAAACACTATTCTTTGGCGATCTCTTCAAGAATTGGCGCAGCAACTAAGCTAGGTAAGGAGTCTTGATCTGCTCATTCAAGGCGAAGACTCAATGATTTGCGGAACTTGCAGACTTCTTCATTCCATTCAAAATTTAGAACTCAAAACTCAAAACCATTCTCTTCACACTATTTTTCTCCCATGTCTAAACTCCAACTGATTCACCTCAACAAAACTTTTAGTCCTAGCGTGGTTCCGGTCAAAGACATTAACCTGACGGTAGAAGATGGAGAATTTTTGAGCCTGTTAGGTCCGTCGGGCTGTGGCAAATCGACCATTTTACGAATGGTTGCCGGATTGGAGGAGCCGACCCGTGGACAGGTGTTGATCGACGATCGCGATGTGACGCAACTGAAACCGGGCGATCGCAACATCGCCATGGTGTTTCAGAGCTATGCACTTTATCCGCACATGACGGTATATCAAAACCTGAGCGCAGGGCTGAAGTTGAAAAAAGTGCCCAAGGACGAGAGCGATCGCCGGATTCAAACCGTGTCGCATATTTTGGGATTGGAAGACCTGATGCAGCGCAAACCAGGGCAGCTTTCCGGGGGACAACGCCAGCGGGTTGCAGTGGGTCGGGCATTAGTCCGCAATCCCGATGTATTTTTGCTGGATGAACCCTTGAGCAATCTGGATGCCTTACTACGAGAAAATGTTCGGGCTGACTTAAAGCAAATCTTTGCCGCTCAGAGCGTTCCTGTTGTGTATGTCACCCACGACCAAACGGAAGCAATGACCCTTTCGACCAAAGTTGCCGTCTTGAATGATGGCTATTTGCAACAACTCGATACTCCCGATCGCATTTACAACCATCCCGCCAATCAGTTTGTTGCCAGTTTTGTCGGCAGTCCGCGTATGAACCTGATTTCAGTGTCCTGTCAGGCAGGGTACGCACTACTGAACACCTGCAAAATTCCGCTGCCCACGACTGCCAAAGCCCAGTCTCAGATCATGCTTGGCATTCGCCCGGAACATCTACGGCTAGCGCAGTCTACAGATGAGTACACTGTTCGAGGACAAGTGGTTTTAGTGGAAAACCTAGGGATGTACAAGCTAGGTAGCATTCAGATCCTGCACGATCAGGCATCCATAATGCTGCGATCGCTGCTGCCGCCCACCGAAGACTGGCTAAACCAAACTATTACCCTTGCCATTTCCCCCAACTCACTTCACTGGTTTGACGTGCAATCAGGGGAGACGTTCACCGACTAGCCATTCATTCAGCCCAACAACTCCCCTAAAATGCAGCCGCTTCGTTTGGGAAGAGTAATTTCCAACTCATTCACCGTCTGCTTCACAGTGCTATCTCCAAAAAGCTGCTGTAGAACTTGAGGCAGTGCGGGTAGAGTTGCCGTAGCAGATTGCGTGCCAACATTGATGGCAACTATCAGGGTTTCGGTTGGCAAGCTGCGCGCAAAAATATAGACCTCTCCTTCGGCATAAAGGGTTTTGTAATCGCCTGTTCTCAGCGCGGGGTGAGCATGACGCAGCGCAATAAGCTGACGATGGTAGTCTAAAAAGTCGTGATCCCAATCCGCTTCAGCCGGAAAGCCGCGCCGCGAATCGGGGTCAATGCCCCCCGCCAACCCCACTTCATCGCCATAGTAAATGCTGGGCGCACCAGGAAAAGTCAGCAGCAGCAAAGTCCCTAGTTTGACGCTGGCTCGATCCTCTCCAGCAATGCTGAGTAGACGGGCAGTGTCGTGGCTGGCTAGCAGATTAAGCTGAGTTTGTTGAATTTCCCAATCATAAAGCGCAAGCAGCGTTTGAATTTTGGCTGCATAGCCTTTGGCATCTAAGGCAGGATAGGGCGTGTAGGAGCGTCCTTCAACATACTTGCGAATAACGCGATCGCCTGCTGTAAACGCGATCGTGGGTGCAGTAAATAAATAGTTCATCACGCCATCGAATTGGGTGCCATCTAACCATTCCCGCGAATCGCCCCAAATTTCTCCCACAATGTAGGCTTCGGGATTGATGGCTTTGACGCGATCGCGAAACTCTTGCCAAAATCCCGCCGTTGTAATTTCATTGGGCACATCCAACCGCCAGCCATCAATCCCCAACTTCAGCCAATATTCGGCAACTTCCATCAGGTATTCTCGCACATTGGGATTGTCGTGATTGAACACAGGCAGCGCCCGATTATCCCACCAGCTCACATAATTTGCAGGGCGATCGCCATCATAGGGAGCTAATGGCCAGCCTTCAATCCTGAACCAATCGACCCATGGCGAATGCGGTCCATTTTCCAAAATGTCGTTAAAGAAAAAGAACCCCCGACTGCAATGATTAAACACGCCATCTAGCACTACTTTAATATTGCGACCATGCGCCTCATTCAACAATTCTTCAAACGCAACATTGCCGCCTAAGATTGGGTCTACTTGGAAATAATCGTGAGTATGATACCGATGGTTGCTAGCGGATTGAAAAATGGGGGTGAAGTAAATCGCCGTAATTCCTAACGTTTGCAAATAATCGAGCTTTTCGATCACGCCCCACAAGTCGCCCCCCTTATAACCTTGCATGGTTGGCGGAATATGCCAGGGTTCCCAAGAGGTCTCTTGCAGCCAGCGCTTGCGCGATTGAGCCGCCCGAACAAAGCGATCGGGAAAAATTTGGTAGAAGACAGCGTGTTTAACCCAGTCAGGAGTTTGAATTTGCATAGAAATTAAGAGATTTAAGCATAAAAGATTGAAGACTAGTTTAAGTAGGTTGAATGGTTCATTTTTGTTCTTGAGGGAACACCGCTCAACCAATCAAAGCCACAAAACTATTGTCTAGGTTATCGAGATCTCGAATGAAGCGAGTCCGTCAATTGGCAGAAAGCTCATAAAAAAGGAGACCCCTATTAAGGCATCTCCTGCAACAACTGAATCTAACCTGAATTTTTGCGAGTCGCTTAGCTTTAGGGTGAAACTATGCCGCCACTTTAGACTGTTGTTTTCTCTTCAAGCGATAGCCCAAAGCCAAGCCGACCAGTGTACCGCCAATAGTAAACGGTTCGGGGGCTGCCTCGGCAGAGCCACCCATCAGTTTGAAGTCTGCGCCGCTGTGAGAAGCATCTGCACTAACTTGAACTCCAAAAAATGAGCCTGCCAAACCCAAATCACTTAAGTTCACGCCCCAAGAACCCACTTTTTGAGCGGAACCAATTTCAGTGGTATTGATGCTGTAGTTTGCGGCTTTCTGCATCCGGCGATCGAGGCGAAGGATATTTCCAATCAGTGACCCATTGCTGTCCAATCCTTGAATGGAAAGGTCACTGTTCATGCCCCGTTCCCAGAGAAACAAGCTAGAAACTGCCTGATCAAACTGGAGGTTCATTTTGAACGAGCCGCTATCTTCGGTATCAATAATGTTGTTCAGATTACGATTACCCAGACTAGAAACCACATTCGCGTTCGTTGCCAGTTCTTTGGATAAACCCGATGCTTTGTCGCCGCGATCGGAACTTGCAGCACCGCTGTTTCCGCCATTCCACACATCGTTACGAAGAATTTGTGCGGATTTAACTAAGGCAAATTGATCAACCGTTTTACCGTTATCTAATTTGACGGAATCTAGAAAGATATCACGAGTTGAATCAAGCTTCCCAGCCGCATCATAGGTACCTGAAACATTACTGGAAAAAGTAAAGGCTGCCTGTGCGGGAGAGCTAGATAGTACTAAACCCGTTACAAAAACACTTGCAGCAGTAACAATTTGTTTAAAGTTCATAGCGAGTAGTTAATTAATTACTGGATGAGGTTGTTTGCTCAGTATGAACCCCTTTTCTGGTATAAGAAATAGCATTTATATCTTCTTCATCAATTTAATAAAAAATAGATTCAATTATAAAAAACAGAATAAAACAGGAGTTTTTTCCAGGTTATAAAAATTGATAGGACTGTTGATACAAGTAATTTTGGTGAGTTTTCTCAATTGAATTAATTTGAAAATAAGCAAACTTAAGTAGTTATACAGATAAACTTATTTACGAGGTTCTTCCTAAGATCAATCGCTTGAAAATCACTTTTTTTTAGATCCATAAATATACGGATCTATCAACTTTGTAAGAGGAAAACTAATACCATTTTGAGTTTTGAGTTTTGAGTTTTGAATTGTAGAAGCTTTACTCAGCTACGGTTTCAAGCTCAGATCTATCGCATCCTCCGTTTAAATTGGGATAACAATAGCTATGGTTCTTGAAATGGATTTGCGATCGCGTTAAAGCCCCTCGCAACATCGATCACGGCGACCAAAGCGCTTCTCTTGCGTTTTCCCTTGCGTTTGATTAATGCTGTGGAAAACCAGCATAGATGCTCGTAAGCAGCTATGCAATTAAAAAAGGGGAGTCGGTTAGACTTCCCCCAATGTTAGTGATTCTTACTTTCAAGCAGATTTGAAAAAGGTTAAGCAACCCACTTCTGAGCCACCAATTCCGCCAAATCTACAACACGCTGACTGTAACCCCACTCGTTGTCATACCAGGCAATCACTTTGACTAGATCGCCGCCCATAACGATGGTGAGATCGGCATCAATGATTGCAGATTCAAAAGTGCCTGCATGATCGCTAGAGACAAGAGGCAAATCACAATACTTGATAATGCCTTTCATTGAGCCTTCAGCGGCGTTTTTCAGAACTTCATTGACTTGCTCGGCGATCGTATTCTTTTCAACCTGAACGACCAGATCGACAATCGACACATTGGGAGTCGGCACCCGCAAGGCAATTCCGTTAAGCTTGCCCGCAAGTTCCGGCAAAACAAGAGCGACGGCTTTAGCTGCGCCCGTTGAAGTGGGGACAATATTAATAGCGGCGGCGCGTGCCCGTCTCAAATCGCGGTGGCTAGCATCCAATAAGCGCTGATCACCGGTGTAGCTGTGGGTGGTGGTCATGGTGCCTTTGATGATGCCAAAGTTATCGTTTAGCACCTTGGCAACGGGGGCAAGGCAGTTCGTGGTGCAGCTTGCGTTGCTGATGATGTTGTGCTTGGCGTGGTCATAGTCAAGGTGATTTACGCCGACTACGAAGGTGCCATCGTCTCCCTTTCCAGGAGCCGTGATTAGCACTTTTTTGGCACCTGCCTTTAAATGCTTAGATGCGCCTTCCCTGCTGACGAAAACTCCTGTAGACTCGATGATTAGATCAATATCCCACTCTTTCCATGGCAAGTTTTCAGGGTTGCGATCGGAGGTGCATTTAACAACTTTTCCATTGACGGTAAGGCTGTTGTCATCGGCATCAATTTGAACGCTGTCGTCCATCTTGCCGAGCATTGAGTCGTATCGAAGCAGATGGGCATTCGTTTTAGGATCAGAAGTGTCGTTGATGGCAACGAGATCAATTAGACTCTGCTCTCTGCCCAGCCAGCAGCGCATGAAGTTCCGCCCAATACGCCCGAAGCCGTTAATTGCTACTCTCATCACTGCGTCTTGCCCTCGGTAAATAAATTTTAGTTATTAAGAAAATCATAAGATGCGAGGTGATCCCAGTGCAACAATATGCTTTGATGGGATGAGTGGAAAGCGCTTCTCAAAGCCGCTTTTAAGACTTGATGAATTTGTCTTTAAACGAAAAATCTTTGCCTAAAAGATTTGAATTAGCTCGAAATTACAGTTGGGTATTAATGTAGTGTCGCACTGATTCGGGTACAAGGTAGCGCAGCGATCGCCCTTTTTGCCAATAGTCTCGAATTAAGCTAGAAGAAATTTCGACTTGTGGCATATCAAGCAACTGCCAATGGAAAGGAATGGTCTGCCCAATAAAATGATCGGCAACTTGCCGACAAATAGTGGAGTTATTCTGGGCATTTCTGGGTGCGACTAGCCAGGTACATTGAGCGGCTAAAGTAGTGCTTTTATGCCATTGCGGCAAAGATTGAAAGGCATCTAAGCCGATAATCCAATGCCAATCAGACTGGGGATGCAGGGCTTCTAGATTAAGCAGCGTATTCAATGCGTAGGATTTGTTTTGGCGTTGCTCTATATCAGAAACCCAAAAGGATGGATGATGCGCGATCGCCTGTTTCACCATTTCAAGGCGGTGTTCAAATTCTAGTAGTTCGACCGATTTGTGGAATGGGCGAAAGGTGGGCACCCAAATAACGCCACTCAATTGGAACTGATCCAGAGCCGTTTCAGCGACTAGCAGGTGTCCCCAGTGAATGGGGTTGAAGGTTCCCCCAAAAATTCCTATTTTGGGTTGGGGTTGGGGTAAGAGTTGCACCACTAAAAACCGTCCAAGATTGGGAAAATCAGCCTTTCAAACCCTGCTGCAATTTGCGAATGATCAAAAATGGGCGGCAAAAAATAGTTGATCCTAAAAAGATTCTCACCCTCTAGCTCCATTTACTCCATTTACATTTACTCCATTTAGCTGAGGCGATCGCTCCGTCGAGTTGTCAACTGTCTGCCACCCAAACCTAACCTTCCTTCCTCAAAAAAGAGACTGAAAAGGCTTTGAGCAGCCATTCTCTCTCGAAAAAAAACATCTAGAACAAAGGCAAATTGGCTGCACATTGCACCAAAAACTGAAAAAGCCTTGCTCTATTAGGAATCTTAAAAGATTAGCAAGCAGGGCATTTCAACTAAAAAAGTTTTTGAGTAAAAGAATGAAAACCTGTAGAGGGTGATATAACTTTCAGGAAAGCAATCAATTGACTAAATAATCTTTTTAAAAAAAGTTAGCGCCAATAGGCAGGTATGCCGAAAAGATTATTCCTGATATGATAGCGCGTGTTATTGGTGTGGTTTGTGAGGATACTACGATGCCGGTTTCTATAGACTTAAGCGGCAAGCCTTTCCATTTTATTGGTGTGGGTGGAATTGGGATGTCAGCCCTAGCGTATGTTTTGGCAAAGCGAGATTTGCCGGTGTCAGGGTCGGATCTGCGCCTCAGCCACATTACCCAACGCCTACAAGAAAACGGGGTTCATGTTTTTTGGAGTCAAGACCCTAGCAATTTAGAGTTTTTTCAATCGAGTCCTGCTGTGGAAGCGATCGCGTCAGTCAGTGTCGGAGCGACTTCCGTTACGCTGGCTCCTGTGTCCCCTCAGGTTGCAGACCTTCATCGTCATCAAAAATCAGATCCGCTTCCCCAAGTCATTTGCTCCACCGCGATTCACGCTGCCAACCTGGAATATCAAGCGGCGTGTGATTTGGGATGTTCGATCTATCATCGCTCTGATGTTTTGGCTGCACTAATGCGCGAGTATCGAGGAATTGCGATCGCGGGAACTCATGGCAAAACCACTACTAGCAGCTTAGTGGGTTATATGTTGTTGCAGGCAGGTCTCGATCCAACCATTGTGGTGGGTGGCGAAGTCAATGCTTGGCAAGGCAATGCTCATGTGGGTCAAGGTCCTTACTTGGTCGCCGAAGCCGATGAATCGGATGGTTCTCTGGTCAAACTCGCTTCAGAAATTGGCGTGATCACAAACATTGAGCTAGACCACATTGATCACTATGACAGTTTGGATCAGGTGATTGAAACATTCCAAACCTTCAAGGCGAACTGCAAAACCTTGATTGGGAGCTACGATTGCCCGATTGTGCGCGATCGCCTCGCTCCTGCAATCACCTACAGCCTAGATCCTCAAGCCAATGCGACCTACACCGTTGACTGCATCTCTCATCGGGGCGGCAGCACCGCTAGAGTATGGGAACGAGGTGTCATTTTAGGGCAATTGAACGTCAAGCTATTAGGTCGCCATAACCTCAGCAATGCACTTGCTGCCGTTGCCGTAGGGCGATTGCTAGGGCTTGATTTTTTAACTATTTCTCAAGCGATCGCGACCTTTGAAGGCACTCGACGGCGGTTTGAATATCGCGGCGAATGTAATGACATTCTCTTTGTCGATGACTATGCTCACCATCCCAGCGAACTTCAGGCAACCCTAGCGGCAGCACGGCTTAAAGTTCAAGAAGCAGGCTCTACCCAAAAGCGAATTGTGGCAATTTTTCAGCCTCATCGCTATAGCCGAACAGCAGCATTTTTATCTGAATTTGCAGCATCATTCTCAAACGCGGATATCGTGGTGATTAGCGATATTTACAGTGCGGGCGAGTCCAAACCTGCCGATTTAGATGGCGAAGTTTTGGCAGCTTTAATTGCTCATCATCAAGATCAGGTTTTCTATCGCGCTGATCTCCCCTCTATCCATCAACTCTTGGTCGAAATTTTGCGCCCCGGAGACCTCGCACTTTTTATGGGAGCCGGAAACTTAAATCAGATCATTCCAGAAGTGATGGTTTCTCATCAAAAGTTAGAGCAAGAACTGTCGCACCAGTGGCGGAATCACGCTTAATACTGACGGGGTGGTTTGTGTTTTAGGGCATCGGGATCGCTTGATTTGCCATTGAAAATTCACAGGGTTCTGGTGTAGGGCATTCATCTTAATTAGTCATGACTCTTTCTTATAATCCTCCTAAATTAACCACGGTGCAGGGTTTAGCCCTCAGGTCTCAATCCATGCTAAAACCATCTGCTTGCCAGATTCTGCTGCCTGGAACTGATTGTTTAATCAAAGCTCAAATTCCCTTAGCCGCACTCACTTCATTTCGCGTGGGTGGACCCGCAGAATGGTATGTTGCCCCTCGCACCTATGAAGAGTTGCAAGCCAGTTTTGAGTGGGCGCAGCTAGAAGGGTTACCCGTCACCTTGTTAGGGGCAGGCTCAAATTTGCTCATTAGCGATCGCGGTTTATCCGGGCTGATAATCGGCACTCGCCGTCTCCGGCAAATTCGATTTGATTCTGCCACCGGGCAAGTGACCGTTGGCGCAGGCGAACCTCTGCCCCGATTTGCTTGGCAGGTTGCCGGACAAGGCTGGCAAGGAATGGAATGGGCGGTAGGCATTCCTGGAACGGTGGGTGGAGCCGTGGTGATGAATGCCGGTGCCCACGGCAGTTGTACGGCTGATTCATTGATCAACGTCCATGTTTTATTGCCCGATCGCACCACCCGAATCTTCACGCCTCAAGAGTTAGGCTACGCTTATCGCACATCAATTTTGCAAGGGAAAAACTGGTTGGTCACTCAAGCCACCTTTCAGCTAAAGCCGGGTGCCGATCCTGCCCAAGTCACCGCAGAAACATCGGTGCATCTCAACCAGCGCCGCGCCACCCAACCCTATCATTTGCCAAGCTGTGGCAGCGTCTTCCGTAACCCTAGTCATTACAAAGCAGGCTGGCTAATTGAGCAACTAGGACTTAAAGGCTATCAAATTGGCGGCGCTCAAATTGCTCAGCGTCATGCCAACTTCATCCTCAATTGTGGCAGTGCCAACGCAAACGATATTTTTCAATTGATTTGCCATGCCCAACAAGCAGTCAATCATCAATGGAACCTGTGGTTAGAACCAGAGGTGCAAATTTTGGGCGAATTTTAGTAAAATCTCGGCTGAGAATAAGATTTTGCAAGTCTATTCGACCGATTTTCCACAAAACATTAGAGAAAACAAACCAGCTTGGTATAGCAGTGCCATAATAAGACTGCTGTTTGTTTTGAACACCTACTTCATTAAAGCGTTATGTCACAAGGACAAGGATTTGGCTTCGGATTAGGCAAAATGAAAGAGCTAGCCGAGGCTTTCAAAAAAGCTCAGCAAGTTCAAGAAGGCGCTAAGAAGCTTCAAGAAGAACTTGAGGAAATGGAGATTGAAGGTGAAGCACAGGGCGGTCTTGTGAAAGTGGTTTTGAGTGGAAATCAAGAGCCGATTCGCGTTGTGATTTCGCCAGATGTTCTTGGTGAAGGAGCAGAGGTTGTTTCTGATTTAGTCACGGCTGCTATGAAAGAGGCTTACCGAAAGTCTACTGAGATGATGCGTGAGAAGATGGAAGAATTAACAGGCGGGCTGAATTTACCTGGGCTATAACTTTGATCTTGCTCTAGAGGGTTTCGTGAGTAGGCGATCGCAAACCTCACAGACCTTGCTTGAAACCGGGAAAAATTAAATCATCCCGGTTTAGTTTTGTCTCATCCAATTCACTCTGCGTTATGCCTTACCAGCTTTTGTTTGTCTGCTTAGGGAATATTTGTCGTTCTCCGGCGGCGGAAAACATCATGAACCATTTAATTGACCAAAACAATTTAACGGGGCAGATCGTTTGCGATTCAGCGGGCACTTCTAGTTATCATATCGGCGCTCCACCGGATCAGCGGATGACGCTGGCTGCCACTGGGCAGGGCATCGCCATGAAAGGATGCGCTCGACAGTTCACCCAAGCAGACTTTGACGCATTCGATCTAATTTTGGCGATGGATCGAGAGAACTACGCCAATATTTGTGCGCTAGACCCGGCTGGCACCTATCGAAAAAAAGTTCGTTTGATGTGCGATTTTTGCACTCACCATACCCTCAAAGAAGTCCCCGATCCCTATTACGGCGGAACTGATGGCTTTAACCAGGTGATTGATTTGCTACAAGATGCTTGTTTGGGGTTGCTTAACCATGTGAAGCAACGGCTAAAAACGTGAGGTGGTGGGTGCGGGGTACGGGGTACGAGGTACGAGGTACAAGATGCAAATCAACTCAAAACTCAAAACTCAAAACTCAAAACTCCGAACTCCACGCTCCGAACTCCACACTCCAAACTTTTCTACACCCAGTGGTGATCGATCGCAAACCGCATTAACTCAGCCCGATTACTGGTGTCTGTTTTATCAAGTAAGCTGCTGACATATTTTTCAACAGTGCGGTGGCTAAGATGTAGGCGATCGCCAATTTGCGCGTTAGACAGTCCATCGGACAGCAGCAACACCACTTCTTGTTCGCGCTTAGTCAGCTTTACTTCAATTTTGGCGAGGGCGGCAGCCAAATTCGTGTTTTGCGTGGTTGCACTGTTCGCAGAACTGGGGAGTCGAGATCGCCACTCCATTTCAATCATTTGCAGCCGCTCTAACAGGTGCCGCACGACTGCGCCTAGCTCTTGCAACTCAAACGGCTTCGGTAGATAAACATCGCATCCCAATTGATATCCCCGAATGCGTTCATGAGTCTCAGTGCGAGCCGTTAAAAACACCACTGGCAGCAACCGAAATGCGGGCTGCTGACGCACTTGCCGCACAAACTCATACCCATCCATTCGGGGCATTGTCACATCTGTCACAATCAAATGGGGCTGAAATTTTTCAACCATCGTTAATGCTTCCTGCCCATTTTCAGCGCGAAGAATCGAATATCCCGTTGCCTCAAGGTAGTCGCCAATCGCTAGGCGTGTTCCTAAATCATCATCAGCAACCAAAATTGTTAATGGCATGAGCAAAAATTAACAGCAGCATTGCTAAAGTATGTCATGCCGTTCTCAAAGAGATCGACGTGCCAACGCGATCGCGGGCTATTCTTCAAACCAACAAGCGCGCCATGCGTCTTGAGCAGCGGCGATCGCGTGTGCTCGTTGCTTTTTGCGATAGTCTTGCCCTAGTTTTTTCAATCGAGCCGTCAATTCTCGAATCTTGCTTCGAGCCGCCATCGTTAAAGTATCCGCAAACTCAATTTCGATCAGTCGCAAATGAATCGCTACCACTTGTAAGATCTCTGGAGCTTTCGCATCCTCTCCTTCCGGGGTTGCTTCTGTATCACGAACCGCTTCAACCAACACATTGAGCAAATTGGGCGATCGCGGCACTCCGTCTGCCAGTTCTGTTTTGCTAGCGTGTTGCAACAAGGCATCGGGCAATTGACCCGGTAAGATGTTGGAGTGTTGAAGCAGGCGATTAGTTTGATGAGAGACAGCCGCCAACTCTTTACCAATGCCTTGTTCGATGCCAATTTGCCACTGAAGTAGGTGCGCTGGAGTTGCAGATGTTTTCGTGGGGGGATGTGGGGTGGCGATCGACGGAGTAAAAGCAGCAGCAGCATCCAGAGGCATGGCTTCTAGATCAGTCCCTTGTGATGCTTGAGCTTCTTGGGAGAAGTCACCTTGCGGAATTGAAGGCTGTTCTACCCGCAATGGTTCTTGCGGCTGAAAGGACTGTAGTTGCTGCAAAAGATTTGCCTGAGATTGTTTGGCTAGCTCTCGGAGTGCTTGCTGCAAGAGTTGCCTTTGAGCCACAGATAAGCCCAAAAACTGCTGCGGATAGCCCTGGGTGCAAACCTGATAGGTCGCTAGAATGTGCTGTTTTCGCACGGCTTGCCCCAACGCGGTTAAATAATCTGCGTAAGCGTTTTGAAATGCTTCTGCCAGGGTTGTCAAGGCTTGATCTAGTAAAACAATCTCTTGTTCAATTCGTTCAACTGAAGCGGTCATAGTCTTCACAGCCTGAGCTAAGCTCTTCAAGGATAGTTATTGATGGCAAAAACGGAGTGCAAAATCGTCTCACTTTCACTTGAAATTTTCACTTAGAAAGCTAACGGACGTGTCACTCCCCCTTCTACTGGGGTGACTCCTGTTCCAGAGAAAGGATCGGCGGTGCCATTCCAGTTGAAGTCGCTGATTCGCAAAGTGATAGAACCAATCTCCAAGACTGGGTTGTATCGCAAAACAACGCCATAAGTGCGACGGCTATACTCCAAAAAATAATCGGTACTAATGGAACCGGTCGTGTTTAAGCTGATTGCTGTGGAGAATCCGGCGCGAAATGGACCATAGATCTGCTGAATGAATGAGACAGATATCACGCGAGTATCCACTACTCGATCGAACAGAAAAGGCGACTCACCCGTGCCGATCGCCTGACTATAGGAAACATTAAACGCAGTATAGTCCAAGAAATCACGGGAAAAATGCCCAAATTGACCTGCCAACCCTGCAACTGCAAACAGATTTTGCTGCACATCACCGCTAGTGTAGTTGCTGTATACACCGCGCAGAGACGTACTGAAGTTGACATAGGGCACAATGGGATTAGCAGAAAAGCGGAGACCTTGATCTCGTGTGGCAGGCAGCGGCTTTCCTGCCCAGAGACTAAATGTTTTGCTTGCTCCAACAGATGCCTGAAATCGTCCTAAACTGACCCGATTATTAGGGCTTGTAGCCGACAGCAAATTTAGGCGATCGGTGTCTGAGTTAATGGATTGGTAGCCTACCTGGTAGTTCAAAACAACGCCCGATTGACCCAGCAAAATGTTAGGAGAAATCAATAGCAATCCAATGCTGCTTTGTACCGTTTGAAAGCCCAGGGAGCCATTGAATAAGCGATCGCGATAGCTATATTCAAGCGCCAACGTGTGAGGACCAATCGGCGTATCTAAAATTTGGCGCACTCGCACACTGGCACGCAGACTATCTTCAAACTCTGCCGGATCAAAACTGGTCAGTGCTGCCGATCCTCGCAGAAAAGTACTAGGACTCAACTCAGCATCTAACCGGGTTCTCAAGCCATAACTACTGGGGTCTCCCAGCCCAAAACCACTTTGGCGACTATCAAACATCCGCTGAAGAAAAATCTGAGGATACAGGGTGAAAGATAACTTTGGGGATTGTAAAACGTTAAAAACCCCTTCTAAGTAAAGCCCGCCTCGATCTTGAGCATCGTAGGCAAAGCGCAGCGGTGCCGCATCCCGTTGGCGACGATCTAAAACAGTGCGTGAAAATAAAAACGGCAGGGAGAATTTTTGGTCAAACACCAATCGAGGGCGAGTCAGCTTCACTTCGTCTTGCAGCGGAGACAGGCGCGTTAAGGTTGCTTTTTCGGCTTTGAGAACCAGTTCTGGAGGCGAAAAGGGATCATTGGTAATTTGAATATTAGTCGCCACCCAACCCTCTGGCGTAAAGTCAATTCGCTCTGCCTCAAACCGGAGCCGCTTCAATTCGCCGCCTCTGGGCAGTCCTCCCGGTACACGAGTAACATCTCGTCCGGCTCCGGCTGAGATCGAAGCGCCTCCAGCACCACCCGGATTTTGGAGGGGTTGTTGAGAGGTAATGCGATCGCTCAGGGGGCGACCCAGCACTGTTTCTGCTATGCCATCGGTGGCGCTTGGAATGGATATATCTGTTCCAGCAGTGGGAATATAAATATCGCCCCGCGCTTGCTGAATATTGCCAACACCCTGAACAAAATTGAGTTCTGCGCGTTGTCCTCGCAGCACCTGCCGCCCGCGAGTAAAGGCAACATTGCCCTCTGCTACGGCGATTCGATTAACCAGGTTTACTTGGACGCGATCGGCATCTACTAGACCATTGCGAAAACGCATAATCACGTTGCCTTCCGCCGTGAATACCTGATTGCGTTCGTCATAATCTAACCGATCCGCCGTGACTTCCACGGGGTTAACGGTCGGGCTAGTGGCGGTTTCACGAACAATCTGCCGCAGAATCGAAACAGGCACCTGGTCGGTTGGCAACGGATCAACCAGAGGAACCGAATTTAGGGTTGCAGAATTGTCACCGGACGGCGTAAGACTAGGAGCGGGCGGAGTGGATGGAGTGCCGGGAGCAATTAGAATATCGGTAGGAGATTGCAGCGGGTTTGGCACATCAGAAACTTGGGCGGTTTTGCCAGGAATGATTGGACGGGGCGATCGCTGGGCTAACCGTCTTAAATCTCTGGCGGTGAGTGAACCGATCGCATCATACACTTCGATTAACTGATCAAAAACAAAAGCTTGATCGAGCTGTTTCATTACCGTAGCTTCAGCCGTTTGAGGGAGCTTGCCACTCACCCCTGAAATGCTGTAAGACAAAGGGGCAGGCTGCGCCGCCGATATTTTGGCTGGAGCGATCGCCGATTTGATCGGTGTTGCAGCCTTTTGGGTAATCTTTGAGCGATCAGAACCCGCTGAGGGAGCAATCTTTTGGGTTGCGGTAGATGCTTTTTGAGCCACTGTCTTTCGAGCCGCTGTCTTTCGAGGCGCTATCTTTTGAGCCGCTATCTTTTGAAGCGATGACTGCTGAGCAACCCCGGCAGGCTTAAATGGCGGAATAGGCTGAATAGCTAATTTTGATTGGCTGCTAGCGGGATGGATGTTCGGTTCAGCCATGTTTTGAACTGGCTTAGTTTGAACTGGCTTAGTTTGAACTAGCTTAGTTTGAACTGGCTTAGACAATGGCAGCGCTGTAGAAGATGATTCTAATTGCTGAAGCGAAAGCACTGGAGATGAAGCAATCTCCGTCGTCGCCTCTAAAGGAAAGCGTTCAACTTTAGACCGGGCGATCGCGCTAGATGGGATGCCATCCGTCGCCGCAATCCGTGAGTCGGGCAGGAAAGGTTTTAAACGATGACTCGTCTCAGCCGCAGGGGACGAATGAAAAGGAGGAGGCAGCTCGGGGGGCACCGGGTAGGGCATAGTTTAAGCAAACATTTAGACGGATACAGCCCGTGGACAAAATCTTACCAACAAAACGGGGGCAGTAGAAAATCACCGCCCCAATGACGCTTGCAAGACAAGGTCAAGAGATTGGCTATTCCATATCTCGGCGTTTTGGGTTACGCGATGGGTCACTAGATAGGAAGCCGAAAATAAACAGCCCTACAAAGAAAGTAACCACAATGTACACAGCAATCTTGAGTGTGAGCATACGAATTCTCCGAAAATATCAAAAAATAGAATGTAATGATGAACATGAGCCAATCGCTATTCAATCATAGTGCTTAGCGACTTTGATTAAAAAATCCTTTTCATTAAAAACTCTGCATGGTTTCTGAATCACGCTTTCCCAGCCAGAGATTATCCCTTAGCACTCTAGTGAATTGAATAATTCCAGGGATTGTTTCAAAAAATCCTTCAGGCGATCGCTCACTTGCACGACCGGGCTACAGTTTCCCTCAAACAGCCAATTTTCAACCGTCGAAAGCCGCCACTGCTTGCCCCGATGATCAAAACCTGCCATTTCTGCCCCAATCACTCGGCGCTCGGAGGTCAATCCATCGGTATGAAACCGAATCTGGAGCAAAATACTCCGACTTTGAAACAATCGAGAAAAACCCGGTAGATGAAACGCCAGGTCGATCGAGTCTGGGTCAACCGATTCTCGCGTATCCGGATCATTTGCCCAAGGCTTTAAGTCTGCTCGTGCATCGGGAAACTCAGCCTTGAATAAATTGACGATCGCAGCTATTTTACTGGCAGTTTCCAGGCTGGTTGCCTGCTCGGCTGCATTCACTCGCGGCTCCTTTCTGGCATGGGAGATAGACCAACAGATTAATGCCGGATTAATTAACGACAATTTACACCGCTTTGTAAAATTTGGCAGCAACTTTTGTAGCAAAAAAGGTTTATTTGAAGGGACAGTGATCCAGTGATGCGAGTAACAAAACCTTGGCAAGATCAGCCAAAAGGACAAGCTCCTTAAAGTTCATAGTGTTCGCAGAGCGATCGCAGCTTTTGCTTGAAGCGATCGCGCACACTTTCCGGCGACACAATCACACAATCTTCGCCATAGCGAAACACTTCCCGAAAGAACCAGAACGTGTTGTTAATTGATCGAACTACTCGGCGCACAGGGGGGTTGCTTTCTGGCAGCCACTCGTTGCTACCATCTTCAATTTTGGACTCATAGGCAAATGCTAAGCCTCTGAACAGATGCAATTCAACGGGAACCATATCGAGATGGGAACGCCATTGACCTTTAACCGTGGCTAAGGCGGCATCGGGAATTCGGTCTAAACGCAAGTTCCAGTTGTGGTTCAGGTCTGGCAAATCTTGATTCCCAGTGGTTTGATCACACCAGCATTCCAGATATTGCCGCTTTTCTCGAAAGGTAATTTGGGCATGGCGAATGGTGAATGTCCACGGGCGATCGGCAGCATCTCGATAGGTCAACTGAAACGGAGTTTGACGACGAATATAATCATCAATTTTTAATCGCCAGGGAATCAATGGCGTGGCGATTAGAGACTCTATTTCGTTTCGTAACGGCAGCGTTAGTTCAGTGCGTTCAATCAGCAACCTAGCAATCATCTGAGCTTGATCAATCTGCCCAGTATCCGTCAGCGATCGCATGGCTTGTTGCAGCGCTCGAATTCGTTCCTCTGACCAATCATTGTTGCGCCCAATCAGCAACTCTCGACGGGCGATCGCTTCAACTAAACGGGAAATATTCGGGCGATCGCCCCAAGTCATCCCTTGCTCCAAGGCGATCTGCTCTAACTGCGCTTTGTCTCCATCCAAAATCGACAGCGTAACCGATTGACCACGACGACCCATAGAACTCCAAAAGTGAACGTTCACTTTGTACTTGTCATTCTTTTATTGTGCTGCCATGATGAATACATGGCAACCAGTCACGTACATCTTAAAACACGTACATCTTAAAACGATGACGGCATACAACATTACACTCAAACCGATGTATTCCAGCCCAGCGCTACCTGAGAACATTAAGCCGAGAATGAGGATGTTAGTAAGGTTGATGTGGCGGTAGTGCCATTTCATCAAGGATGGAGAAAGATAAGTAATAGTCCGATCATCCAGCAAGTCTTTTAACGCCGGGTAATGGCTGCGTTCACTCCCTTTTTGCAGATTCTTTTGAATTGACTTGAGATAGGCATCAAAGGGGAATGGCATGATGGTTTTAGCTCTAGTGCGATCGCTGAGGTTTTCGTAAAAGACCTGCCGGGTATCAGGTTTAGCCCATTGTTAAATTTGTGATCGGCGATCGCAAGTCGATCTATCGGAGTAGGCGCGTTTATTCTACAGAAACTACAATTAACAGTATGTTCTGTTCGAGTGCAACTAATGATTGATTTAACGCCTGCCCTGCCGACCTTTGTAATCACGTTGCGAGAGGGCGTAGAAGCGGCGCTGGTGGTGGGCATTGTGCTGGCATATTTGGCAAAAGCCGGACAAACTCGCCTCAATGCTTGGGTCTATAGCGGCATTGGCGCGGGATTGCTTGCCAGTGCTGCCGTCGGGTGTCTATTTATTGTAGGACTCACTGCGGCGGGTTCAGCCAATCAAGTTTATGCGCCTGTCCTCAAGCCACTGCTAGAAGGAGTTTTTAGTGTGGTGGCGATCGCCATGCTCAGTTGGATGTTGATTTGGATGACCCAGCAATCTCGGTTACTCAAAAAACAAATTGAGGGAACCGTTAGCTCCGCGTTGGCAGATCCAACTGCCGGATGGGGAATTTTTTGGCTAATCTTTTTTGCCGTGCTCCGCGAAGGATTTGAAACGGTTCTGTTTATCGCCGCTAAATTTCAGCAGGGAGCAATGCCCATTGCAGGCGCGATCGCGGGCATCGTTGTGGCTGTTGGCATTGGCATATTGCTGTTTCAGTTCGGCGTAAAAATCAATCTGCGGCTATTTTTCCAGGCAATGGGTATTTTTCTCCTATTCATTGTGGCGGGATTGGTTGTCTCCGCTTTGGCGCACCTCGACACCGCGCTCATGCGATGGGCAGAGATTCAGCCCAGTGCTTCACTTTGCTTCAGTTTTTCAGCCAATCAGGGTTCTTGCATTTTAGGACCTTTGCTATGGGATACCAGCCGATGGTTGCCAGAGCAGCAGTTTCCAGGAATTTTGCTACACACGCTATTGGGCTATGAAGATCAGATTTATTTCGTTCAAGCGATCGCCTATGTTTTGTTTTTAGCCAGCGTGGGCGGTATTTACCTGCAAAGTGTTTCAGGCTGGGGCAGCAAGGCTAAGCAATCGCCTCAGACCTCTGCATAGTTCTGCATAGTTCTGCATAGTGCCGCAAAGCGTTTTTCTGATGGAGAGATCACTTCAAGCGATCGCGACCTTCAGTGAATAGATCCATCAATTTAGATTAAGCAAAGGTTAAGCAAAAGCTCTGATTGTGAAGAAGGTGCAGCTTTAGATTAAGGGAAGGTTAAAATAAGAAAGTTCCTATCTTAGAGATTGCACTCTATAGACTTAATTCTCAACTCCGAGATGGAGTAACCCAGGAGGCACATTTGATGCAAACTACCGATTTTCTCTTTCCCCGCTCTAGATATAGAGGGCAATTTACGCCCAAAAATTTACTATTTAATGCAAACCTACAAGAATTTTCCCAAAAGGTTGGTTACATTTGCAGCCTTGAAACGAATGGCAAAATTTCTTCAGAAGAGGCATATCAAAAAATTGGCTCCTTGTGGAGCAATCTCTCTAGCAGTAAGGTCACTCTAGACATTGATGCCTCTGCTTCACCAGAGGCATGATCCACGATTGGCAAATTAGCCTAAAAAAGCTGAGAGTTTCAGGGTTGCCCAGCTTTCTTAGGTTGGTTACAAAACTCAAGCGTCTTTGGGAAAAAACTGCAAAGATACTCCATTCATGCAGTAGCGTAGCCCGGTCGGTGCGGGACCATCATTAAAAACATGACCCAAGTGCCCACCGCAACGGCTGCAATGCACTTCGGTGCGGGTCATAAACAGCGCGCGATCTGTGGTCGTTGCGATCGCGTCATCCAAGGGCGCAAAGAAACTGGGCCAGCCAGTGCCGCTGTTGAACTTTGTCTCCTCTGTAAACAACGGTAGACCGCACCCTGCACAGGCA
The DNA here is from genome assembly GCA_041752515.1 of Leptolyngbyaceae cyanobacterium. Classification (GTDB taxonomy): domain Bacteria; phylum Cyanobacteriota; class Cyanobacteriia; order Leptolyngbyales; family Leptolyngbyaceae; genus ULC077BIN1. The sequence continues at coordinate 29,764 of JBGSWI010000191.1, forward strand.
TAAGTACCAGGTTCATACACTTTGTCGAGCGGACTGGTGCCAGCCCGTTCGGTGCCATGCTTACGCAATACCTGAAACTGTTCTGGGGTCAGAGTACTGCGCCATTCCTCTTCGGTTTTGGTTATTTCAAAGTCTGTTTTGGGTGCCATTGCTCGTCAAAAGTGAAAGATCAGGTAAGAACAGAATCGTAAAGAGATTACATCAAACGCCTTCACAGGAAATTTATTGCAAGCAAAAAACAATCTGTTTCGTCACTCCATTCTAAAGAATCCAACTGGCTGTGTTCAACTTTGCAGACTTTTTTGCGGTTCAAGTCACAGATTCCCATACAATATTTGCCAGCACATTTAGAATTTTCAAGCAGTTATGGCTCATCTCAATCCGAATTCTCAACCCGACACAAAATTGGTTTTTATTTGTGGATCGGCGCTTCGAGGGCAGCCTGATCATGCAGGAATGCAGTCTTCCACGTTTATTTGTGAAGCTAAAACGAAGCCAATCTACCGAATCCACTCGGCGGAAAATGGATGGCATCCTGCAATTTATGAAGCGGCAGAACACGGGTTTGCCATTCCGGGTGAGGTTTATGAAATGACCCTAGTTGATTTTGAGCGGCTGTGTGCAAGTGAGCCACCCCATATGTATCCGGCAGAGGTGCGGTTAGAAGATGGATCGGGGGCGATCGCATTTTTTTATCCCCAAGAACTCGTTGAAAAATATAAATGGCTTGATATCTCTGACTATGGAGGCTGGGCTGCTTACAAAGCCGCTGTTAATCAACCCTCAAACTGATTTAAATCGAGTGAGATTCTAGCCCAATCAAGTCTCATAAATTAGGCAACACCACTTTGCACAGCAAGCTGAATAATAAACTCAGCGCCTTCATCAGGTTTAGAAATCACTTGAAGAGTTCCTTGATGATTGGCGATAATTTGCTGACAAATAGAAAGCCCTAAACCGGTTCCTTTATCTACAGGTTTCGTGGTAAAAAACGGTTCAAAAAGCTTATTTTGTACGGCTACAGGAATGCCCGGTCCGTTATCTTTGATTTGAATTTGAACCTGGTTTTTATCAAGTGTGCAGGTGTGTATAGTAATTTCTTTATTGGGTCGATTCGGTTGCTCCAATAGCGCATCGATCGCATTGTTTATAATATTCATCAACACTTGATTAAATTGTGCGGGATAGCAATCTACCAAGGGCAACTCTCCATAGTTTTTAATCACATTAATTCCAAGTTTTAGGCGATGGCTTAAGATCAACAAGGTGCTGTCAAGACCTTCATGAAGGTCAGAGGGCTTCATTTCTTGGTGATCTTGGCGCGAGAAATTTCGCAGTGACAGCACGATTTGAATGATTCGCTCCGATCCCATTCGGGTCGATCTAAGCATTTTTAGCAAATCATCTGTTACAAAATCATAATCAATCTCCTCAAGATGCGTTTGAATGATGGCATCCGGTTCAGGATACTGCTCCTGATAAAGCTGCAATAGCTTCATCAAATCGTGAACGTAGGCATCGATGTAAGTCAAATTGCCAAAGATGAAGTTGACCGGATTATTGATCTCGTGGGCAACTCCTGCCAACATTTGCCCCAAACTAGATAGCTTCTCCGTTTGAATGAGTTGGGCTTGAGTTTGCCGAAGTGCTTGCAAGGTTTGTTCGAGTTCTTTAGCGTGAGCTTGGGCAACTCGCGCTGCGGTATGTGCCTGTCGATTGAGATATGCCTGCGAATGGTAGCGAATTCGGGCAACTAGCTCAATTCGATTCGGCAGTTTAACTAAGTAATCATTAATGCCGATCGCAAACCCTTCTGCTTTGGTTTGGGGGTTGTCATTGGTCGATAGCATAATGATTGGCACATCGCACGTAGCTTGGTTCGCCCGAAACTGCTTAACTAGCGTCATGCCGTCGCTGTTAGGTAAAATCAAATCCTGCAAGATCACGGTTGGGGCAACTTCAACCGCCATTTGGAGCGCTTTCTCTGCACTAGAGCAATAGTGATAGGTTAGGTTTATTTCTGTTTCTAACATACATTGAATCGCTTCGTTGACCGTTGCTTGGTCATCCACTAGCAAAACTGTGATGGGCTGTTCACTAGCAGGAACGATTACTGAAGTCGGTCGGTCGGAGTTCGTTGCGCCCTCTAAAGCTGGATTCATAATGGCAAAAGTTACCAGGCACTTATTTATAGATCTTTAGTATTCCCTTCTTTGTAAGGAAGCACCATTTAAACACTATGGCAGAGGCTATAGGTTCTTAAAATAAAAGGGTGGACGGAGACAGTGTGAAAAGAGGAAAGAGGAAAGAGGAAAAAGCGATGAAGCGATGGAACGTGAAAGGGGCGATCGCGTTGGGTCTAGTGCTGGTGGAATCTTGTGCTGGTGTGGCATTGGCGCTGCCGCCTGCGGTGGATATGCCGGAGGAAGTGCTGCGGACGGAGATTATTTTGGATGCGCGATCGCCGATTGATGGTCAACCCATGACTCCCGTTGATTATGCCATACTGCAAAACCAACTAAATACGCCGATTGAGCCGCCGATTGAGCTTTCCGATAAATTAGTGGATACCGTCAAGCTTTTAAAGCTGCGGAAGTTCGTTAAAAAATATTTGCCCTTTATTCCGCTGAAGTGAGCCGCGATCGCGGTTACCGAGTGGGCACAGTCCACCAGGCTAAAGCGTAGGGCTGCACGGGTTCGTTTGCTTGTTGTTTGAATTGCACTCGAATTTTGTAGCGTCCTGTGGCTGGCACCTTGCCAAAAATGTGTTCAACACTATCAACGGCGCTAATGGAAGAGCGAATTGCTTTCTGAGTGCTGGTGTCTTCTGCTTTCATCAGGTAAAGATCGAGGTTGTTTAAGCCGCGATCGCGAAAGTTTTCGCCTACGTTGTATTCCCCATTCTGATCTTGATCCATTAGCTCTACCACACGATTCCAAGTGAGCGTCACGGCTACAAAGCTATCTTTTCGCAGTCGCTTTTCGAGAATATAGTCCTGGTAAACAGGCGCAGAAGTGGGATTTTCGAGGCTACTGCCCACCGTGCGATAATCCCAGCCGATCGCGGGGATGGTTGCCGCTGGAGTCCACTGTCCGGCGCTAAACTGCTGATAAGCACGAAATGCATTGAGTTGCCCGGTGCCCATCTGAGCCTGAAGCGGAATTTGGGGATCGCGATAGGCATCCGATTCTAACCAGGTGCGGTTATTTTTATCGACGATCGTCCGGCTCATGCCCAGCAAAAGCCCATTGCCCGAATCTTTGAGTTTGTCCGCAGCATTGAGCAATACGGCTTTCATCACTTCCGATCTGCGGGCATCCAAAGTCCAAGTCAGCGTGCGATCGCGCAAGCTCTGCCGAATCGCCGAGTCGCCATATTCTTGTAACAGCGCGATCGTCCCCGTGACGTGAGGTGCCGCAAAACTGGTGCCGCTAGAGGTCGTGATGCTGCCGTTGGGGTTGATCAACGAAACATCGTGACCCGGAGCCACCAGCGCGATCGCCCGCCTAGGTCCTACATTGCTTTCCAGCCCCTTAGTGGCACTGCTGGTGGGATCACCCAAATTAGCAAAATCGACCCTAGCAAATAGCTCTTGCACCCGCGATGTAAACGCCACATTGACTCCATTAAAATTGTCAGTTGGAATCGAAATGCCGCCTCTCCCCTGATTGCCTGCAATAACATACAGCACATTGTGAACTCGCGCCGACCAGTCAATGCACTGAGTCAACAACGCATTTCCATCTAGCTGGGGCTTGGCACGCGGATCAAACCGTAACGATTCACCAAAACTAAAGTTGATCGCCCGAATATCGCCACCGTTTTGCAGCGCCACAAATTGAGCCGACAAACATTCTTCGGGCTGCCCATAGCGGCGAGGAGTGCCAGAAGCAGAGGAGTAGAGCCGCGCTCCCGGTGCCACGCCCCGCGCCATTTTAGCCGCGCTGATCATAATGCTGGCAACATTTTGAGCATGGCTATCTACATTCGTATTGGTGCGGGCACGAGTATTGCGATAAAACACTTGCGTTAACGCCATAAAGCGATTTTGCGCTACGGCTTTATCAATCCCAAACTGCCCCGGACGACCAATTTCTACTTGCCCGATCGCAATTTTTTTGCCCGTGAGATTGTAGGGCGGCAAGTGTAACCGCAGCGCGTCAATGCCAGTTTCCCCCACCGAAGTAGACCGGAGCGGCTTCGTTGAGTTTTTTGCCTGTCCCGATGTCGTTAAAACTTCCGCCCAGCCGATGCTCACTCCCAAAAGGATCGCCCCAATTTGCTTAAAGCTCCGATTCATCGGATTGATTTGCTTTGCCACAATTTCACCTCCGCCCATTCACTCACCCAAACTGGCTGCATTTTTAGTATCCGCTTTTTTCGAGCCACCCTGAAATGACCTCTAGTTTTTTCACTGGGTTTCAGTTGCACATGAAGTAAAATATCCGTCTGATCGGCGCAGGATCGTGCCACAATTCTTTATAAAGACTTAATCATCCGCTTGTCAGCAGTTTTCAAATTGTTAAAATAATCACATTCCAGGACGCAGGAGATAGAGAACACCATGACCACATCCCAAAAAGCGATCGCGATCGCCCCTTCCATTCTATCGGCAGATTTTAGTCGGCTAGGAGATGAAATTCGTGCCGTAGATGCGGCGGGTGCAGATTGGATTCATGTGGATGTGATGGATGGGCGCTTTGTCCCGAATATCACGATTGGTCCATTGATTGTGGAAGCGATTCGCCCCACGACCCAAAAGCCGCTGGATGTGCATTTGATGATTGTGGAGCCAGAGCGCTATGTGGCAGATTTTGCCAAAGCCGGAGCCGATCACATTTCGGTACACGCCGAGTCGAGTTCAACCATTCATATCCATCGAGCACTGGGACAAATTAAGGAGTTGGGCAAAAAAGCGGGTGCGGTGCTCAATCCGGGTAGCCCGGTGGAACTGCTAGAACCAGTGCTAGATCTATGCGACATCATTCTGCTGATGAGCGTTAACCCTGGGTTTGGCGGTCAAAGCTTCATTCCTTCGACGCTGACCAAAATTCGTAAGCTGCGCCAACTGTGCGATGAGCGCGGTCTTGATCCCTGGATTGAAGTGGATGGCGGCTTGAAGGGGAACAATGCTTGGCAGGTGATAGACGCAGGGGCAAATGCGATCGTGGCGGGGTCGGCGGTGTTCAATGCGCCCGATTATGCAGCGGCGATCGAGAGCATTCGTCACAGCAAGCGCCCTGAAATGGCGGCTGTGTAGAAGCGTAAGAATTTTTTATGAACAAGCAGGCAGCTTTTTCCAGGTTGCCTGTTTCTTTGTCAAATAGGGCTTCTGTTATTCCTTACGGCTCAAGGATCTGGGTGTCCTAACCTAATTCAATAGTTGATCCACAGAAAATTGGATGCAAGAGCTTTTTACTGTTTTTTATCATGGCTTTAAATGTTGGCGATCGCGCTCCCGATTTCAGCTTGCCGGATGCTCAAGGCAACATCATCAGCTTGGCTGATTTGCAAGGCAAGTGGGTTGTTTTGTATTTCTACCCCCGCGACAATACCCCTGGCTGCACCACGCAAGCCTGCGCCTTTCGCGACTCCTACGCTGAGTTTCAAAATCGGAATGTGGTGATGTTAGGAGTCAGCACGGATGATGCAAAATCTCACGACAAATTTGCCACTAAATTCAACCTGCCGTTTCCCTTGTTGATCGATGAAGCGGGAATCGTTGCCGCCGCTTACGAGAGCTATGGGTTAAAAAAGTTCATGGGCAAAGAATATTTAGGCATCACTCGCAATACTTTTGTGATTAGCCCAGAAGGCGCGATCGCAAAAATCTATAAAAAAGTTAAACCTGCAACTCACATCGAACAAGTTCTTGCAGAGATGGGCTGAAGCATTTGCCCCATTTAGAATGGCAGATGAATTTGCTACGATCGCAAGCATCTAGCATCTACTGTTTTCTAGAGTCACTCTAGAGTCACTTAATTAAAGGGTCGTTTGTTGATTGCACGCTCTTGGCGATCGCGTGCATTGCTCACACTGTTCTTTCAATAGTCTGCGGTTGCAGTTAATTTAGCTTATGGGTCAGTTATGGCATTTTGCACAAACCGTTTTAGGCATTATTTTTCGCCATCCCGTCACAGGCACCAGCATTATCCCTGTGTTACCCGATGGTCAGATTGTGTTAGTAAAACGGCGAGACAACGGTAAATGGGCACTTCCTGGCGGCATGGTGAACTGGGGTGAAGATATTGAAACCACGGTGCAGCGTGAATTAGAAGAAGAAACCGGACTCAACCTTGCCAACGTGCGCCGCTTAGTCGGAATTTATTCTTCCCCAGAACGAGATGGTCGGGTGCATTCGATTTGTATTGTGGTAGAAGTTGATGCAACGGGAAAAATGCAAGTTCAAGATCCCAACGAAGTTTTAGCTATCCAAGCTTTTTCCCCAGAAGCAATCCCCATTGGCACCCTGTCTCACGATCACGATCGCCAACTGCAAGATTACTTCAACGGCTGTACCACCTTGGCGTAGCGGCTCATTTAACGCTCGTAGGGGTTTTGGTTTATGCCCTTACGAGCATTGGCTCACCGCAGATAAATTCCATAATTCAGCAACCTGCTTGGGTGAATTTCGCTTGGCGGCTATGATCTAGATCACTAAAGCCAATTAGTTGACCCTTAAACTATGCCCCTTGAGCCAAAAGCAGACATTTTAATCGTTGATGATGTCCTCGATAACCTGCGGATTTTGTCTGCAATGCTGAGCCTGAATGGATATAAGGCTAGAAAGGTACGGAGTGGAAAATTGGCTCTGGCGGCGGTAAATTCGGCACCCCCCGATTTGATTTTGCTAGACATTCGCATGGAAGGAATGGATGGGTATGAAGTCTGCCAGCGCCTCAAAGCTGACACACAAACCTGTAACATTCCAATTATCTTTGTGAGTGCCCTTCATGATGTGTTTGACAAGGTAAAAGCGTTTGAAGTAGGCGGAGCCGATTACATCACTAAACCTTTTCAGGTAGAAGAAGTTTTAGCACGAGTAGAAAATCAACTCACCATCCGCAATCTTCAAAAACAGCTTCAGAACTACAACACTATTTTAGAAAAACGTGTAGAAGAGCGCACCAGCCAGCTTCAAACCATGTTGGACTATGAGGCATTGCTGAAAGGCATTACCGATCGCGTGCGCGATAGTTTTGATGAAGAGCAAATTTTGCAAGCGGCGGTGCAAGAAGTGGCAACGGGGCTGCAAATTATCTGCTGCAATGTGGGCATTTTCGATCGCGAAGCCAGCATAGAAACTATCCACTATGAATATTGCCATACTCAAACGACCGCTACCGCCTGTGAAGTCATTAGTCTCGATTTATTGCCGGGATATCCACAAATCTTGCAGGGAAATTCCATTCAATTTTGTGGGATTTCTCTGCCGCACGCCAAGACTGACATGGGAGAGAGTCAGTCTGCCGTTTTAAGCTGTCCGTTGATTGATGACCAGGGAGTATTGGGTACTTTTCGGTTATTTAAGCCGCCAGAAGAATGGTTTGATAGTTTGGAAATTCGGTTGGTGGAGCAGGTTGCCAACCAGTGCGCGATCGCTCTGCGCCAAGCCCGACTTTATCAGGCGGTGCAGCAGCAGGTAAAAGAATTAGAACGGCTGCACTTATTAAAAGACGATTTTCTCAGCACGGTTTCCCATGAGTTGCGATCGCCCATTGCCAACATTAAACTGGCAGCCCAACTATTAGAAGTGACTTTAAAGCCGAGTGGCATTCTTGAAAATGCCTCCAGCAAAGCGGTTAGCTACTTTAATATCTTGCAAGACGAATGCCATCGCGAAATTCATTTGATCAATGATTTGTTAGATCTGACGCGCCTAAATGCTGGAGTTGAACCCCTGACGATGACGAGTATTGACTTAGCCCCTTGGCTGGGTCATTTGACCGAACCCTTCCTCACCCGCCTCCACTTGCAGCATCAACACTTGAGAATCGATATTCCTAGCCATCTTCCGGTTCTGACAACGGATCTCCATTATCTAGAGCGAATTCTGACTGAACTGCTGAACAATGCCTGCAAATATACCCCCGCCGAAGAGATTATCACCCTTTCAGCCCAAGTGGTTCAGGCGCAAGCAACCCAAAACTCACTTCAAGTCATCCAGCGTTCTGAGGGCGATCGCGCTGACCCTGACCTGACCCGTCTGCAAATTGCTGTGACCAACACCGGAGTTGAGATTTCTGAACAGGAGCGCGATCGCGTCTTTGACAAGTTTTATCGCATCCCCAACAGCGATCCCTGGAAGCACGGCGGCACTGGGCTTGGGTTAGCGCTAGTCAAAAAAATGTCAGAGCATCTAGGTGCTGAGCTTTCGGTTTTTAGTGGCAATCAGCAAACGTCCTTTGTGTTAGAACTGCCGATTTGAGTAGAGGTGAGGAGCCAAGGAACAGAAGGACAACTCAAAACTCAAAACTCAAAACTCAAAACTCAGCGTTTCCCCGCTTCCTGTAGATAATGCTGAAACCGCTGTTGTAGCTGGTCTGGAGTGAGGGATTGCGTCCAATATTCGGCGATCGCGTGCCCAAATGCCCAAGCATTGAGTTCAGGTGAAGCGGTGTTGTCTAGCAAAATCGACCAAAGGGCAAGGAGGTCAAAGTTCCGGGCGTTGGGGTTGTCGGCGCTGAGCAAGGAAAATAAATCGTATGCCATTTGAAGTTTGCCAATGACGACGGGCAACTGCTCGATTGGAATTTGCTCTGCGAGGAGGTAAGCAAGGGTGGGGGTTCCCGTGGTGAGAGTGGCGATAAAGCCGAGGACGGGGCTTTTGAGCAAGGCGGCTAATCCCTGCGTGGTCGCCATTTGAAAGGTGTAGCGATCGATAATTTTGGCGGCGGCGAGGGTGCGGGCTTCCAAATTGCGGAGAAAGCGGGCAAGGCGAAGTTGTTTGGCAGGGGCGATCGCGTCTATCAACCCTAAGGACAACGCTTCCATGCCCCAGGCAACTCGACCGATTTCAACATTTCCAGTCACCACGGGCAGCACCGAATTGCAAAATTTGTTGAGTTGAGCAGCGCGGTATTGGGTTGCCTCTCGGATTGCGGTTTCTTTGGGTGAATCGCCTGCTTGCCAATCGTAGGGAGGGTTCCATTCCCGAATCGGGCGCAGTTTATCGACTTGGGTGACGGCGGCGATCGCCGGTAGATCCGATACCATAGCCTTCACATCCGTCAAAAAATCCACATCCATTTGCAGTGCCGGATCGAGCGTCGGAGTGACCAACAGCAGCAGATCGGCTTGCATGGCGCGATCGAGGACTAAATCTCGAAAGTCGGCGCGATTTGCTTGCTCATAGCCAGGAGTATCCCACAGGGTCAGCGTGTCGCCCGTTTTGGATTGCCAGTGATACTCCTGAATCGCGTCGGTGCTGGGTAATAGGTCTACCGCCGCCTTGTCTTCCACAAACAGCGTATTGATTAAGCTACTTTTCCCGGCTCCCGTCCGCCCTATGAGCAAAATATTGACTGGCTTTTGCTCTACCTGCTCCAGCGGCTCGGCTTGGGCAAGAATCTCTTGCAATGTCTGCGTTTTGGCGATCGCAACCGTCAGCGTTGGGGCAACGGCTGCTAAGCTAGGTAGCTCGCCGCTGTAGAGCGAGATCGCCTGATTGCTTAAATTTCGCAGTGCCGCCTGCTTCAAAAGCTGGCTCAAGTTAACCAATAGCTGTTGGCTTGCCTGATTGCCGTGGCGTTGGGTGACTTGTCGGGCAATAGCTACCGCTGGGTTTAAGAACCATTGCGCCCAGTTCCAAGCGCGCCATAATTTCCGTGCCGAGGGTTCTAGCTTACGATAAACCTCGTAGGCTTCCACGGCTTGCCCAACGGTCACCTGGTTCAATGCAGGAGAAAGTTTGTCCATCCATTGATCCATGTCGTCTACGGTGCCGCGAATCAACGTGTAGGCTTGAGGAATGTAGATATTAAGCAGCGGTCGTTTGACTTCAGGATGATAAACCTGGGCGATCGCGGTCACCAATTCTTGACACCGCTGCCAAAAGGTTGACCAATCTTCCCACATCGGCGGATCGGTCTGCACCGCCTCCAAAACCTGCTGTAACGCGGCTTCGGTTTGTTGAGCGGTGTCTCCAGGTAAGCTAGAAGAAAGACTGGATGCAGCTTCCAATTCTTCCTTCACTTCTGCCATGACCGTTTCTAGGGGATCAAGCGCAGGGCGAGTCCATTTCACTAGCAAAAACCGCCAGCCCACGAGCAAAACGGTGAAGATTGCCCAGACCCAACTCAGCCCCCAGGCATGAATTTGAACGCCTGAGGCGATTAGTAGAAAGCCGACGATCGCCGCGATCGGAAGTCCTAGAACCGCCCATTGCCAAAGCTTTAACCGCACCATTGGTTTATTTATGACTGGTCTGCTTCCTAGTTTAGGGAAGTTTAGCGAGGGCGCGAGGGCAAATCCAGCGAAAGAGATTATTTTTGATATTTAACGCTGAATGCTTTGCGGATTAATCTGGAATGCTTGCAGATGATTGAGGGAAGCCAATTTGGATGGAATTGCACCAGAGACGATCGCGAGAGCAGAGGTGATGGCGATCGCATGAATGATTGCAGAGTGGCGATGGGGCAGTGAATCAGGCATGGCTATAAGACCGACTTTAGGAACAGATTCGTTGTTCCTAGTGTGGCGCTTGAGGGATGGATCAAAAGTGATGGTTTGGCTTCTTTGGGGTGATGTACGTCACATCTCCTCATAGCCCTGAATATTTTCAAGCTCAAACTGCCGCAAAATTGCCGTCGATTGGCGCGTTAACACGTCTGAACCCTTGACCACAATTAAATATTTGCCTGCATTCAAACGGTTGCGATAGGGCAAAGCATCACCACTTCCAAAGGTCAGCCCTGCACCCCCTCCCACAAAGAAGCTCCCCATTGCCCCAGAAGCCGCACCCAACAAGCCCCCAATCACATGGTTGCCAATTTCTCCTGCCCAAGGAAACGTATCGAGATTGGTGATTAAACTGAAGGAGAATCCGGCTGCAAACCCAAAGGGAACTAACCAAAAGGACATTAGTTTCGCCGAACGAGAGGCTTGCTCTTTCGGATCGATTAACCCATATTCATCGGCACTTTTATAGCCTCGTCCTAAAATCGTAATGCCCGTCATTGGTAGCCCTTTTGCTTCCAATGCGGAGTACGCCGCTTCCGCCTGAATGCGATCGCTCAGCACCGCTACAAGGTAGTTCATAAACTCGACCATCCCATTTCATATCGCCATCTTTAGAGTATCAGGCGAGGGGAAAGGGCAAACGGAAAAAGATGAGGAGCGATAGGAATATGAGAAGTTTTGAGTTTTGAGTTTTGAGTTTTGAGTTTTGTTCGCGTTCGCGCAGCGTGTGCATTGCACTCAGCGTCTCCGCAGGAGATATTTTGAGTTTTGTAAGTCCTTCGGACTGGCTTTGCCCACGCGTAGCGTTGACCCAGGAGATGTTTTGAGTTTTGTTCTTCTTCTTGCCTCCCGACCCGCGGCTCTTTCCGCCTATTCCTTACCATTGACACCGCGACTTAATGAGTTCAATCACTTTCTCGGCGGTGAGGGGTTTAGAAAAAAAGTAGCCTTGCCCAAAATCACAGTCGAGCGATCGCAGTTGGGCTAGCTGTTCGGGAGTTTCAATCCCTTCTGCCACTACTTGCATATTCATGGTTTGGGCAATTTTCACAATAATCGGCACTAAGCCCAACTGCGCTTCAGTGCCGTCTAAAGACATAACGAAAGAGCGATCGATTTTGAGGTAGTCCATTGGAAAGGATTGCAGATAGCTGAGTGAAGAGTAGCCCGTGCCAAAGTCATCCATACTAAGCTGAATGTGCTGCTGCCGCAGCTTAGATAGAATATCTGCGGCTGATCTGGGATTATCCATGATGGCGCTTTCGGTTACTTCCAGTTTGAGGCAACGGGGCGACAGGTCGGTTTCTGCCAAAATCTGGGTAATCTGTTGAATTAAATTAATTTGAGCAAACTGACGAGCCGATAGGTTTACACTCACGCTGAAATTGGGATCAATCACACCTTGTTTCTGCCAAACGCGGATTTGATGGCAGGCTTCTTTGAGTACCCACGTGCCAATTTCGCCAATCAACCCAGTTTCTTCGGCAACGGGAATGAAGTTAGAGGGGGGAATAAAACCGCGATCGGGGTGGTTCCAGCGGATGAGTGCTTCTAGCCCTGCGATTTTGCCAGAATTGAGCGCCACGATTGGCTGGTAGTTGAGAGAGAATTCTTGCTGGTTGATTGCCCGACGCAGATCGGTTTCAATTTGCAGCAGTTCTAGCGCCGCCCGGTGCATGGTGGCTTCAAACAGGCGATATTGACCTTTGCCAGCGGCTTTGGCGTGATACATGGCGGTGTCAGCATCCCGGAGCAAGTGTTCGGGTTTATCGTAGTCGGCTTTTCCGAGGGCAATTCCAATGCTGGTGTTAATAAAGACCTGATGATCTTCCAATGTAAAGGGTTCGACAAACGTCGCCAAAATTTGATTGGCAAATTGGATCGTGTCGTGTTGATCGATAGTGGAGGGCAGCAGAATTGCAAATTCATCGCCACCCAGTCGGGCGAGGGTATCCACTTGCCGAAGATGCTGTTTTAGCCGTTGGGCGATCGCCACCAATAACTGATCGCCGACAAAATGACCTAAAGAATCGTTGACAATTTTGAAGCGATCGCAGTCCAAAAACAATACGGCAAACTGCAAATCGGGCTGTTTTTTTAATTGATTGAGTGATTCGTTGAGGCGATCAATAAATGCAGCCCGATTTGCCAATTGGGTGAGGGAGTCAGACAGCGCCATCTCTAGCAACTGAGCGTTGGCAATTTCAAGCTGCTGCGTTCGCTGGCTCACCCGCTCTTCGAGTTGAGCATTCAGCCGATGAATTTTTCGTTCTGCGGCTTGGAGTGCCAATTGATGCTGCACCCGCGCTAGCACTTCTTCAAAGTGAAAGGGCTTCGTCATATAATCGGCACCGCCCACTTTGAAGGCTTTCACCTTGTCAAAGGCATCATTCAAAGCACTCAGAAAAATGACTGGAATTTCTGCCGTGTGAGCCATTCCTTTTAAGTAGCTGCACACCGTATAGCCATCCATATCAGGCATCATAATATCTAGCAGAATCAAATCGGGCAGTCGGGCTTGAACCGCCGTCAGCGCTAATTGACCATTGATCGCTTTCCGAACTTGATATCCTTCGCGGGTCAGCATGGTTGAAAGTAAGCGCACATTCTCGGCAGTGTCGTCTACAACGAGAATATCAATCGGCGGAGGATCGAAGGGGGAGTGACTCATGTAGTTTTTGCTCGTGAGGTCCCCAAATTCTGCGCGAGTTGGGTGAGATTCATGATCTGATCAAACCGAAAGTTGTGAACCAGGTTAGTAAGGGCGTGGATGAGTGGAGCGCGATCGCTAGGGATTTCTTCAATCAGTTGCAGCGCCAGCGTATCGCTTCCTTGAGAGGCTGAAGCGTAAAACTTTTCCAGCCACTCGTTAGACATGATCGCCAAAGCCTCTGCCTGCAAAGGAGCAGATAAAGGCGGTGGAATGGGCGGTCTGGGCTGCGATCGCCCTGCTTCATAAAGATACTTCACCCCCAAGTGGTCTGCCATTTTGGCAAGCAATTCTTCTCGCTGAAATGGCTTGCGGACGAAATCATCGCAGCCGCTTTCAAGAATTTTTTGGCGTTGCTCTTCAAACACGCTAGCGGTGATGGCAATAATCACGGTGGATTGCCCAGTGGGATCAGATTTTATTTGCTTAGTTGCTTCAAACCCACTCATCACAGGCATTTGCATATCCATCCAAATGATCTGGGGATGCCAGTTTTGCCAGAGAGCGATCGCATCTTGTCCATTTTTTGCCTCTTGTATATCAAACCCAACCCCTTTGAGGAGCCGCACCAAAATCAATCGATTGGTCGGGTCATCATCCACAATCAACACGCGACAGGGCGGCTGACCGGGTGCCAGTGCCACAACCTGTTCATACTGAGCCGCCTTTGCCTGCACCTGATCGGCAGCTAGGGCGATCGCTGGAATCTCGAATGTAAACTCCGAGCCTTGACCCAGTTGACTTTCCACCGTGATAGAGCCACCCATCAACTGCACAAACTTTTGGCTAATGGCTAACCCCAACCCCGTGCCTTCTGAAAGTTTTGTCCCTGTTTCAGTTTGCCCAAATGGTTGAAATAAATGACCAATTTCTGCCGATGTCATCCCCATACCGGTATCACGCACTGTAAAGCGTAAGGAGTGCGAAGTGGATACAACGTTAGCAGATTGATCGGCTGAACCTTCGTCATTCTCCATGTTTCGTCTATCATTTTTCAGGCTTACTTGCACCCAAACACAGCCTTCTGGCGTAAATTTGATCGCATTGTTGACTAAATTAATCAGCACTTGATGCAGCTTATTTTGATCGGCGCGGATGTATTGAGGGAGATCGCGATCGCGATCGCACCCCAGTTGCAGCCCTTTAGACTGGGCTTTCAATTGAAATAGCGCGGTCAGATCATCGAGGAGACGGTAGAGATCGAAGTTGGCTTCGTTGAGGCTGATCCGCCCTGCTTCAATTTTGGACATTTCCAAAACATTGTTGATCAGCGCCAGCAAATGTTCACCACTACGGCTGACAATTTCAACATATTGACGATGTTCATCGACCAGCGCCGTGTCTTGACTCATCAATTGAGTAAACCCCAAAATGGCATTAAGTGGAGTGCGGAGTTCGTGACTCATGTTGGCTAGGAATTCACTTTTTGCCAGGTTTGCGGCATCAGCAGTTTCTTTGGCAGTTTGCAGTTCAGTTGCCTGTCGTTGAGTTTGGGCAAGGAGTTCTGCTTGCTGCACGGCAACGCCCAACTGAGAGCCAATTTGCAAGACAATTTTGGTTTCAGTAGAATCCCATTTGCGCGGCGCGGAGTTTTGGTAGGCAATCAACGAACCCCATAGCTGATTGCCAGAGAAAATCGGTACGCTCAGATAGGCTTTTGCTTGAAATTCTTCTAGCCGTTCAATATCTTGCGATCGCAGCCCCGCTTGATAAATATCAGGAATGCAGTAATAGCTGACCCCTAAGGTGTCGATGCTGTTGGGTGCAGCTTGCCAAAAGGGCATCAATTTGGGGTCGTCTCCGGCGGAATGTGACACCAGTGAAATCCACCCGTCTGCCGCCGATTCTGCCACAAGCTGCTCTTGGCTCATGGAGGTCGTGCGAAAAATCACCACGCGATCGCACTGCAAGGCTTGGCGCAATTCTTCAGTAGTGGCAGCAAAAATTTTCTCTAACGTGAGAGTTTGGCGCATTCGCTGAATGATGCGGGCGATCGTCCGTTCTCGTCCTGCGCTTTTTCGCAGCCGCTCTTCTACTTCTTTGCCCTTAGTAATATCTGTGACCAACCCATCCCAAAGGATGCTGTTATCGGGCTGTAACTCAGGGCGGGCATTGCCTCGGAGCCACTTTGTTTGTTTGCCCACCACAATCCGCCAAATAAAATCCCACGGCTGCAACGTTCGAGCAGATTCACGAATAGAACGATTTAAGGGCAACCGATCCTCAGGGTGAGTTAAATTCCAGCCCGCTTCAACGTTTTGGATTAAATCTTCTGGTTCCCTGCCAAACAAATCCCGACAGCCCGGACTGACATACAGGAAGGCAATCTTGCCAGTGGGCTTGAGCGCAAACTGATAAATCATGCCGGGCACGTTTTCCGCCAGATTTTGATAGCGTGAGTTGCTTTGCTGGAGGGCATCCTCTGTTTGTTTTTGATCCGTAATGTCGCTTAAGGTGCAGGCGACGCGCTCAATTTTGCCATCGGCTGCAAGCTGAGGGTTGACGTTGACTAAAAGCCATCGACAGCCAGCCCCCCCGGCGCAGACTACGCCCAGAACGCGATCGCGAATCGGCTGGCACTGAGCGATCGCCTGTTGAATCGGAAACTCCGATGCCAGCAAGGGGGTTCCGTCTGCATCTAAAAATTTCCAGCGCGGGTCGGTGGGTAACTCAAATCGCTTTGCGGTCGCGCTGATGCCCAGCAACTCTAGGGCGGTTGGGTTACCCACCACAATTTCTGCATCCGCATTCAACAGCAGCACGCCTACGGGCATAGTTTGAATCAATCGGCAAAATTGCTCTTCGCTTTGTTGCGCGGCTCGCTGATACGTTTGGCGGATCAACAAAAACTGGGCGATCGCCCCTATCAACAAAATTGTCATACTACAGCCCACCACCAGCGAGGAGGAATTGAAAGCGCCCTCTAAAAAAGGCACGATTTCTGGCAGGTAAAGGGGATGATCCATATCGTGTGATAGTAACAGCGTGATCGTAAAAAGTTGTAGCAGCAGCCCCTACACTAAATGATTACAGGTGTCGTTCCATATCCTTTTTCTTGAGAGCATGGGGCGCTTGGCAAGTGATCGCTTTTGATAGAGTAACGTTTTAGCCGAATGGGAAGCGGCAAGAAGATACTTTTGCTTTCGTTAAATTGGTTTGAGAACGGTCAATTCAATAAAATTGTTGGTTGGGGTCTCTAATTCGGTTGATTTTCCTGGCTTCCCATCCATCTACGGTGGCAAAATGGTCATACCGTAACTAACAGAAAATCACTATGACAATTCTCGCAACGTTGAATGCTGCCTTAGCGCAGGGAAATGCTTTAAAAGTGATTAGCGGGTTAAACAATTTTGATCGCGATCGCGTAGCTGCGGTGGTCAATGCCGCTGAGCAAGGCGGAGCGACCTTTGTAGACATTGCCGCTGACACGGACCTGATTCGGATGGTGAAGCGGCTCACGAGCTTGCCCGTGTGTGTTTCGGCGGTGGAGCCTGAGAAGCTAGCTGCCGCCATGCAAGCCGGAGCCGATTTAGTCGAAATTGGCAACTTTGATAGTTTCTATGCTCAAGGCATTCGGTTTGAAGCCGCCGAAGTGCTGGCAATCACCCGTGAAACGCGCCGCTTGCTGCCTTCTGTGACGCTCTCGGTGACTGTTCCTCACATTTTGGAACTGGATCAACAAGTGCAACTCGCCGAAGCCCTGGTGAAAGCGGGTGCAGACATGATTCAAACGGAAGGCGGCACAAGCAGCGCTCCCATTCATGCGGGAACCTTGGGCTTGATTGAAAAAGCGGCTCCCACGCTGGCGGCTGCCTATGAAATTTCGCGTGGGGTGAATGTGCCGGTGCTGTGTGCGTCTGGATTATCGAGTGTGACGGTGCCCTTGGCGATCGCGGCGGGTGCGGCGGGCGTAGGCATCGGCTCTGCGATCAACAAACTCAGCAGTGAAGTGGAAATGATCGCAGTGGTTCGCAGTTTAGTCGAAGCGCTGGCGGTGAACAAGGTGCGCGATCGCGTGTAGGTAACGTGTAGATCAATGGCTAGGGACGCGAATCCCGTCCCTGGCAGAAACGATGTGACTAGACTCGATTCTCAGTTCACTTTAGAAGAGTTGCAGCAGTGGCAACGGGCGATCGCAGAAGCCGATCGCCACAATATTTGGTGTCATTGCCGCCAGTGCGATGCCGAATGGGTTGTCTCCACGCCCGTTAATTACTCTAAATGTGGCAGCGATCGCGTGGAACACATCGCCTGCTGGCAGTTCCCCGATGATTAAGGATCGCGGATTTGTTTTTAGGGCAGACGATGCGGCGACAGGCGATCGCATCTAAAATCTAACTTTGGCGATCGGATCTGACACGCTAACGACCAAGTTAACCTGCGTTTGCACCAACGCAAAGAACTACAACTCGTCAATAGTGATCAATCCACCCTCTGTAAATTGGATCACAAGCTCATGTCCATCTAGTAAAGCAGTTCCGACTAGGGGTCGCCGTCCTGTAGCCAACACACGAGCCTCTCGCTCCTCTCCGTTCCAAAGAATAATTGCCTTATGAACTGGTAATATGACTTGGCTATTATCTGCTAAACTCACACGCATATCATGATTGAAAGGAAGATTGAGTAACGCAACTGCTTCTGGGGGTAGACAAAGCTCATCTGTAAACCCTGTGTCTATCACAAACTCAATCGGGAAGTCAGCGCGATCGGAAATCCGAAATGGAATGGTAATTATCGCGTGCCCATCATCCACAATTCCCGAAATCACTTAACCACACGCTCCATGACACCGCCACCAAAAGCAGCACCGACGTTATAGCCGATTTTGATTCCAAAGAGTCGGGCATTGGGATGTTTCTCGCTTAGGTAATCAGCAGCGCGTAAGCCATTTTCATCAACTTTGTAATCACCTGTCTCAATATCAATGATGACCATCTTGCCGATGTTTCCTTCGATTTCCACTTCTTGACGGATTCGGCTTTCGTACAATTGTTCTGCACATCGCCCCACTTCTTCTCGGCTTAGAAGGATTGACTGCATACGCTGACTCCTGACACTACGCTAGCTTCCATAAGCTCTTTATTATGATATCTCACAAGCAAATAAGATGGGAATTGCCCACCTACCTGCTGGCAGTTCTCCGACGATTAAGAGCGCAGATCATGCTTGGGGCAGACGATGGGACGAGGGGCGATCGCACTGTCGTTTTGTCCAACTCGTCCACTCGGTCCAGATGATACCCTCTAAGCCAGTACCCAGTCGGGCTCCTTCTACAGTAACTTGCCAAGCTAGACATTCCGACCAGTTAACATCTTCCAGGTTGGCATCAATGAACCATACTTTATAAAGGACAGCACAACTGAAATTAGCTCCACTCAAGAGCGCGTTACTAAAATCAACGACTTCAAGAGTCGCACCACTGAAGTCAGCCTCACAACAGTTGGTTTCTCTGAAATCACTTAAGACAAAGGGATTTGGCTTTTCTCGGTATCCACTGAGGTCACTATTCCTAAAATTAGTTCGTCTTAAGTTAGCACCTCTAAAGATAACTCCTCGCAGTTCAGTACCACTCAAATCGACACCTTCAAGGTTAACTCCGCTGAAATCTCTCTCCTCAGCAGCATAACGCTGCAACAATTCTTTAGCAGTCATAACTTCAGCAGCCTCCAAAACACAACAACTCCAATCTGGACAGAGTTCCTCCAGGGACAAATACCATTTAACCTTAACTTTTAGTGCGATCTCCCCTCGCCGTAGGTTGGGTTGAGCGCTGTCAACTTCTGGCTTGTAAGCGAATAGGCGCAGCGGAACCCAACGTCACCTACTTGACCGATCGCATTGAAGATTTGGGTGGTAAAGCAGGATTGAGTGTCAGGTTGAAGCATGAAACCCGCCCGATCTGCAAAATCGGCGATCGTACTAAAGTCGGTTACTCAAGTACCGCAAAATTGCATAAACCGATTTCTCCGCTAAAACCTCTGGCGGTGGAAAGGTGAGGGGATTGCCAGAGAGGTCAAGTGTCATTAAGGGCAGTCGCCCCAATTTGAGGGGCAATGCGGTCAGTTGATTATCTCTGAGGTAAAGAGTTCTCAGCTTAGTCAGTTGCCCCACCTCAGCAGGCAGCGTCGTCAGGGCGTTCTCAGAGAGGTAAAGGGTGGTCAGATTAACCAGTTGCCCCACCTCAGCGGGCAGCGAGGTCAGGGCATTGTTAGAGAGGTTAAGGGTGGTCAGATTTGTCAATTGCCAGAGTTGGGGGGGCAGCGTCGTCAGTTGTTTGTGGGAGAGGGAAAGTTCTTTTAGATTGACCAGTTGCCCCAATTCGTCTGGCAGTGGGGTTTGGTTGACAGAGAGAGAGAGTTTTTCTAACTTGACCAGTTGCCCCAGTTCGGGTGGCAGCGAGGTCAGGGCATTGCCCACGAGTTTAAGGGTGGTCAGATTGGCGAGTTGTCCCAATTCTGGCGGCAGCGAGGTCAGGGCATTGCCCCCAAGGTCAAGCCTAGTCAGATTGGCGAGTTGCTCCAATTCGGGCGGCAACGAGGTCAGGTAATTGGACCAAAGGACAAGCTCTCTCAGATTAGCAAGTTGTCCCAATTCGGGCGGCAGTGTGGTCAGGTGATTGCGCAAGAGGACAAGCCGCATCAGGTTGCTCAGTTGCCCCAGTTCAGACGGCAGCGAGGTCAGGCGATTATTGGGCAGGACAAGCTCGGTCAGGTTGGTGAGTTGTCCCAGTTCGGGCGGCAGTGTGGTCAGGTGACCGTCCTCGACCTGTAGCGTTGTCAGGTTGGTGAGTTGCCCCAGTTCGGGCGGCAGTGTGGTCAGGGGAGTGCGCCCCAGATTCAGTTTGGTCAGGTTGGTCAGTTGCCCCAAGTTGGGCGGCAGCGAAGTCAGGTGATTGTGGCTGAGGTCAAGCGCTCTCAGGTTAGTCAGTTGTTCCAATCCAAGGGGCGGCGTTCTGAAGGGATTGTTGGAGAGTCGAAGCGTTGTCAGGTTGGTCAGTTGCCCCAATTCGGGCGGTAGCGAGGTCAGTTTGTTGCCCCAAAGGATAAGCGTGGTCAGGTTGGCGAGCTGTCCCAATTCGGGGGGCAGCGAGGTCAGTTGATTGTCTGAGAGGTCAAGCTCTTGCAAATTGGTCAGTCGCCCCAATGCGGGCGGCAACGAGGTCAGGTGATTGCCGGAGAGTAAGAGCCTTGTTAGGTTGGTCAACTCGCCGATTTCAGGCGGGAGTTCCTTTATCCCTCTACGCGAGAAGTTTAAGCTGGTCTGTTCGTTCTTGAAAGCCTTGTAAATGATCGTCAGGACTTCTAAATGATCCATTGGGCACCTGCTCTGGTATTTGCTTTCTGCTGGGAGGCTGATCCCCTCCACTCATTGTTACGACCCAAAATTAAAATTGTCACCGCTGAGATCGAGTCTCAACTAGCAATGTCCGCAGTCCAGCATCTACCCTACACCGCTGGGCGATCGCATCCAGATGAGCGAAAAATAAATTTGTTTAGTGGAAATCAATAAAGTTAGGTAAATCTGCTCAGAGCATTTGACTGTGCGATCGCACCTGGTCAATTGCCCGTAAGGTTGCTTCGGGTGTGGCAGGAATTGCCAGGGTGACTTGGGTGAGGGCGGTCTCACCTAAAATTCACAAGACTCCAACTTCGATCACTTCCCCTGGAACAATGGTATTCAACACGTTACGAGCATCTGGTATCAGAGGCACTAAATCAGGAAGTCTATTGCTGCGTGCTACAAGAACAACGACTCCCACTCCGGCTTGCTGCAAGTTTTGCTGATAGCGTAAATTTTGATCTGTGGTAAGCAGAATCGTAAAGCCCGCTTGACTCATGAGCCGTAACAATTCACCGTTCTTTTTTCCTGACCACCCCATCTCGACAACTGTGCGTATTTCGTAATCAGCAAGTTCACGCTTTAAAGGTCGTGGGGCACATTCATCAAGCAGGATTCGCATAGGCAGTCAGCATTTCCTTTGCTAACTCAAGGGCTGCGATCGCTTGCTCACGCCTAACACTTGGAAAATGATCTAGGAATTCATCTAGTGGATCGCCTGCTTCAAGATAATCGAGTAACGTTTTCACGGGCACACGAGTTCCAACAAAAACAGGAGTTCCTCCCAGGATGTCAGGGTCACTATGAATAACACGCGCTGCGATGGTCATATTAATTGTCAGATAGCAGGAATCTCCTTGATCTAGCCTACACCTGACTGCTCAGAACATACCTCAGAAGCGATCGCACTTGGTCTATGGCGTTCAAGGTTGCCTCTGGTGTGGCGGGAATTGCCAGGATGACTTGGGTTGGGCGATCGCCAAAGGCTGCTACTGCTGCTCGAATCGCTTCCCGCACGGAAAACGCCAGCATTAAGGGCGGTTCTCCGACCGCTTTGCTGCCGTAAATCGTGCCGTCCTGAGAGGCTCGTTCCAGTAGATGAACGGTGAAGTGTTCTGGAATCTCGCTGACCGTGGGAATTTTGTAGGTGCTGGGGGCATAGGTGCGGAGCCTTGCCTGGTCATCCCACACGAGTTCTTCCATGGTCAGCCAGCCCATCCCCTGGACAAAGCCGCCTTCTACCTGTCCTTGATCGACTAGGGGATTAAGCGATTCGCCGACATCATGCACAATATCAACCTGTCGCAGTTTGAAAGTGCCGGTAAAGCCATCCACTTCCACTTCACTGACGGCGGCTCCGTAGGAAAAGTAGTAGAACGGTCTGCCCTGATTGGTTTGGTAGTCCCAGTGGATATCTGGAGTGCGGTAGTAGCCTGTGGCAGAAAGGGAAACGCGATCGCTGTATGCTTCTCTGACTACGGCGTTAAACAGAATGGAAACGCTGCGATCGCTGCGGCTGTAGATCCAATCATCCTCGAAGATCAAATCCTCGCTTACATCGAGTGATGCATCAAGATTGAGGAGTTTTGCGGCGATCGGTGCTAGTCGAGCTTTCAATGTTTCGCAGGCATCTTTGACGGCTTGTCCGTTCAAATCTGCCCCACTGGATGCCGCCGTTGCCGAGGTATTGGGCACTTTGTCGGTGCTGGTGGGCATGAGACGGAAGCGATCGCTGTTTACGCCCAAGGTTTTTGCTGCCACTTGCAGCATTTTGGTATGTAACCCTTGACCCATCTCAGTGCCACCGTGATTTAGCTGAATGCTGCCATCGGCGTACACCAAGATTAATGCGCCTGCCTGGTTATATTGCACTTTATTGAAGGAGATGCCAAATTTGACGGGGGTAATGGCAATGCCGCGCTTTTTATAGGGATTGGTCTGATTAAATTGCTCAATGGCGATCGCTCGTTCCGCATATTGCGCATTGGCTTTTGCCTCGTTCCAGACGCGGGCGATCCGGTTATCCAGCACTTCTTGTCCATAAAAGGTGGTGTTGGTTTCGCCTGTGCCGTGATAGAAATTGCGTTCTCGCACGACATCGGGCGGTAGGTTGAGCGATCGCGCGATCCGATCCAAAATCTCTTCAATCATCAGCATTCCCTGAGGACCGCCAAAGCCCCGAAATGCAGTGTTGGAAACGCGGTGAGTTTGGGCGATTTGCCCCCGAATTTCCACGTGAGGCAGGTAGTAGGCGTTATCGACGTGCAGCATTGCTCTGAGCAGCACGGGCGGCGATAGATCCAGGCTCCAACCGCCATCGCAGTAAAGGGCAAGGTCTAAGGCAAGTAGCTTGCCCTCGCTATCAAAGCCCACTGTGTATCGTCCTAAAAAGCCATGACGTTTGCCTGTCAAGATCATGTCGTGATGTCGTCGTAGCCGTACTCGCACCGGGCGACCCGTCTTATGTGCCGCGATCGCGGCGATCGCGGCGGGTGGGTTTGCCTGAGATTCCTTGCCGCCAAACGCGCCGCCCATTCGTAAGCAGGTGACGACCACACGATTGCTCGCAATGCCCAGCACCCGCGCCAAAATGATTTGCGTCTCGCTGGGATGTTGGGTCGAGCAGTAGGCTTGATAGTTGCCTTCGCCATCGGGAATCACCCAACTGGTCTGGGTTTCCAGATAAAAGTGATCTTGCCCGTTCATTTCTAGTTCGCCTTCAAGCCTGTGAGTGGCGCTGAGCAGGGCGTTTTCTGGCTCTCCGCGTCGGCACACCTGGGGCTGATTGTGAAAACTATTGAGCGCGATCGCCTGCTGAATTGTGGCGATCGGCGTTTGGGGTTCATACTCCACCCCCACTTTTTCTGCGCCCTGTCGTGCCGCATCTTCCGTTTCACCCACGACCCAAACCACCGCCTGCCCCCAATAGCTGACAACCTCCGTGGGCAGCAGCGGCTCATCGTGAATAATTACGCCTGTATTATTTTCACCCGGAATATCCGCCGCCGTCAGCACGGTGACGACTCCAGCCACGCCATAGGCAGGCTGCGGATTGATTTTGAGGATCTTGGCGCTGGCGTGGGGAGACAGCACCGGATACAAAAATAGCGTTCCGGTGGGCGATCGCTGATCATCGGTGTAAATCGCCTTGCCGCTGACATGATGTTCTGCGCTTTCATGACTGCGTTTGCGACTTGATTTGCTGGACATATTCATGATGGAACCTCCCCTAAATCAATGGTTTCATCCCTATCCACACTGACCTCAACAAAGAATTTTTCAAATAAATTCACGATTAGTCGCTGGCGATAATCCGCACTGCCACGCAAATCGCTGAGCGGCGTAAATGCTTCACCCAGCAATGGTTTCGCCTGTTGCACAGTGGCACTATTCCAGAGCTTGCCGAGGAGAAATTGTTCCACCGCGATCGCCCGTGCCGGAGTTGCCGCCACGCCACCATAGGCAAGCCGCGCCTGGAGAATTTGGTCGCGATCGCCCAAGTCAATCGTGAATGCTGCTGCCACAATGCTGATATCATCCGTGCCGCGCTTGCCAACTTTGTAGGATTGACTCAAACGCCGCACCGCTCCAGGCGTAAGCGTTTTGGGAACTACAATCGAGATAATCACCTCACCGGGCTGCAAATCGGTCTGGCGATAGCCCTTAAAGAAATCTGCCAAGGGCAAAACCCGTGAGCCGCGATCGCTAGCAAGCCGCAATGTTGCATCCAAGGACAACAGCACAGGCGGCAAGTCTCCAATGGGAGACGCAGTGCCGATATTGCCGCCCAAGGTTGCCCGGTTTCGCACCTGTCGCGCCGCAAACCAGTGCAGCATTTCATCCAGGCTAGGAAATACGCCGTGCAGCGTGGATTCAATCTGGCTCAATGGCACGGCAGCCCCAATTTCCACCGATTCAGCGGTTTGCTCCAGCCCTTGAAGTTCTGCCACGGCTTCCAACGAGATCATCACCGGATACTGGTGTCGATGCCAACTCAACTCCAACCCTAAATCAGTCGCTCCAGCCACCAGCGTCGCGTCTGGGTATTGTGCCAGTAAGGTGAACACCTCGCCAAGCTGCACCGGGCGGTAAAACTGGCGATCGCTCGTGCCATAGCTGACAGGCGACAGTTCAACCGAGGCTCGTTCTAAAGCCTGACTAAAAACATCATTGATATCGCTGGACTGTGCTTCTGCCACCTGTTGAGCCGCACGACGAATCGGCAGATAACCCGTGCAGCGGCAGAGGTTTCCTTCAATTGCCACGTCATCTAGGGCGCGATCGTAATAGGCGGCAAACAGGCTGATGATAAAGCCAGGAGTGCAGTAGCCACACTGGGAACCACCCAGTTGCACCAGGGCAGTTTGCACGGGATGGGGTTGTCCATTTGCCACGCCTTCCACGGTGATCACTTCACGATCGGCGATCGCGCCCAAGGGAATCAGGCAACTATTGACCGCTTGATAATGAGGTTTGCCATCTGCGCCTTTACTAATCAATGCAACGGTGCAGGCTCCACAATCGCCATCGCCACAGCCTTCCTTGGTGCCCGTGCGATCGCTCTGCCGCAAGTATTCCAGCAGCGTACCCGTGGGGTCGGCATCTTTGAGGCAAACCCGTTCGCCATTAATGGTGAGTCTGAGTTGATTGCCAATTGCGTGAGTCACCGTTGTCATCCATGCGAAATGTCATCCATGAAAAATGTCATCCGTGAAAAATGTCATTCATGCGAAAAATGAAAGATCCTGTGAAAAAGGAGAGATCCTGCGAAACGCAGTAGAAACATTGCCCAAACCCCAACCACGCCTACTGTATCCACTTCCCATAAAGACTTTATGTGGTTTGGACTACATTAGGTGATTTCGGCTACATTTTTGCCTGGATATTTCGATGCATACCCCGATCAATTCATCCACTTCATACCCTGAATCGATACCGCGATCGCGGCTGCAAAACGCCAGTTATTTCGTTACAAAAATCCATCAAATTCATTGATCTCACATCTCTTGGGTTTGGGTTGCCCTCTAGCTTTTGGGCGCACTCTGTCACTTTCAGTGTTCTATCGAGGGTTTTATCTCCCGAATTTGCCTTTTGAAAATTTAAAAAAATAAAGCGACTTAACCTTTTCTTTACGGAAGGGTTGTAATGTTGGGGGGGTCATAATGTGAGGATGATAAAGTTATGGTTTCTTTGGTGAAGGTAAGTCGCTGGGCGCTCTCAGCTTCTGCGATCGCTTTAGCAGCAGGTCTTGCTTCTTGCGCTCCCAGTGCTCCACCGACTGGTGGTGCGCCCGGTACAGGCGGTGCGCCCGCAGCCGGTGGCGGTGGCACAATTTCGATTACGGGTGCTGGAGCAACGGCACCTAACCCACTCTATCAGCGCTGGTTTACTGAGTATCGTCAAGTCAAGCCCAATGTGCAAATCAGCTATCAGTCGATTGGCAGCGGCGCTGGCATTAACCAGTTCCTGGCACAAACAGTTGACTTCGGCGGAACAGACGATCCGATTAAGGCAGAAGACGCTGCGAAGTTTCCCAAAGATCGAGGGGCGCTGATTCAAATCCCCACCACCGGTCTGTTCGTGGTGTTTGCCTACAACCTTGACGGCGTAAAGGATTTGAAGCTTTCTCGTGAAGCTTTCTGTGGCATTACCGAGGGTTCAATCAAAACTTGGAACGATCCTAAGATCACGAAAGACAATCCTGGTGTGACCCTTCCTAGCACTCCAATTGCATTTGTCTTCCGCGCTGATGGAAGTGGCACAACCGCCATTTTCACGGCTCACATTGCCAAGGCTTGTCCCAATTGGAAAGCGGGTGCAGGGCGTGCAATTGAGTTTCCCGCGGGTCAAGGGGCGAGAGGAAACGAAGGGGTATCGGCTCAAATTAAGCAAACGCCTGGGGCGATCGGCTATGTTGAGTTTACCCAAGCACAGCAAATTGGCTTACCTATGGCAACCCTTCAGAACAAGGCAGGCACCTTCGTGACTCCGACTCCTGAGGCTGCGTCTAAGGCACTCGATGGGCAAAAACCCGGTGAAAATTTTGTAATCAGTGTCCCTGATCCTGAAGGCAAAGAAGCCTATCCCATTGTGAGCTTGACCTATGCCTTGCTGTATAGTAGCTATGCTACTCCCAAGGGTTCAACCCTCAGAGACCTTTGGACTTGGGCGTTAAAAGATGGAAAGGCGGCTGCCGTTGAGTTAGGCTACATTCCGCTACCGGATAGCGTCGTGGCAAATGTGATTGAAAAGCTTGGCACGATCGAAGAAAAGTAAGTAGTTTTTCATGCCACTTCAAGCCGTGCTTGGAGTGGCTACTATGTTAAACCTCACAATTACCTTGATAATAGGCTTACGGTTATGACTCCAGCAGTAGAGAACACTTCAGAGATGGCTTACGAGCGCACTCAAACGGCTCGCACAATCGATTCTGGGTTTAAGTGGCTGACCACAATCTTTGCATTTGGGATTGGTCTGATGTTAATTGCGATCGCGCTGCAAGTCGGTAAAGACGCGCTGCCTGCGATTCAAGAGTTTGGTGTGATCGATTTCGTCACCGGATCTAGCTGGAACCCAGTCACAGAGGTTTTCGGAGCCTGGACTCAAATTTATGGAACGATCGTCAGTTCCATCATTGCATTGCTGCTTGCCGTTCCCATTGGGCTGGGTGTTGCGATTATCTTGAGCGAAGATTTTTTGCCCGCTAAGCTTCAACAACCCATTGTGTTTATGGTAGAGTTGCTAGCCGCGATTCCTAGTGTGGTCTACGGCTTGTGGGGCATATTTGTTTTGGCTCCTTTTTTGCAGGGTCCCATGATGTGGGTTCATCAAACCTTTGGCTGGATTCCTCTTTTTAGTACGCCTCCGACCGGGCGCGGTATTTACATCGCCTCTCTTGTGTTGGCAATTATGATTCTGCCCATTATCACCTCAATCTCTAGAGACTCATTGGTTGGAGTCAACCCAACGTTGCGCCAAGCAGCGTATGGATTGGGTGCCACTCGTTGGGAAACCCTAATTCAGGTGATCATTCCGACTGCCATTTCTGGCATCATTGGTGGCATTATGCTAGGTCTGGGTCGTGCATTGGGCGAGACGATGGCGGTCACGATGTTGGTTGGGAACGCAAACACCCCGTCTCCATCCATTTTTGCCCAGGGATCTACCATCTCAGCGTTGCTGGCAAATCAGTTTGCCGAAGCCTCTGGTCTTCAAGTCGCATCCTTGATGTACGCAGCTTTGATTTTGTTTGTCTTAACACTGTTGGTTAATGTTCTTGCTGAAATAATCATCAAACGGGTTGAGATTAAGAAGCTTTAGGTAGACTTGCCTTACAGGATAATCGGAGTGTTTTGGCTGGCTCCTGCGTTGAATGTTCAGTATGTTAACCGTTTTGAGAAGTTAGTATGACTAGCCAAGAGTTCCCGACATCTTTAGCCAAGGGCAGAAGCTTAGAGAAAACTGTAACCTCTAAGACGATTTTCTCAAATGTGATGACGAGTCTAGTTGTTATCGCTGCCATTCTTGCTCTTATTCCACTGGCTGCAATCCTTTTCTATGTAACCGCTAAGGGAATCGTTCGATTAAGTCCACAATTGTTCACTCAACTACCACCGCCCCCTTTTCAGCGTGACTCTCCTCAATTTTATTCAGGGGGCTTCGGAAACGCTGTTGTTGGGACATTGATGACGGTTGGCATTGCTTCCCTCATTAGTATTCCGTTTGGAATTTTGTCAGCTATCTATATCGCTGAGTTTGCCAGAGATACTAAACAAGCTCAACTGATTACCTTCTTGACAAATGTGCTAAATGGCGTGCCGTCTGTTGTCATGGGCATATTTGTTTACAGTATCATTGTCCTAGCTACTCGAAGCTACTCAGCGTTTGCTGGGGGGGTGGCGTTGTCTATTTTGATGCTTCCTCTAATCGTGAGAACATCGTCCGAAGCGTTAGAAGCAGTCCCAAATAATTTGCGCCAAGCTTCGGTTGGATTGGGTGCCTCTGGTTATCAGACAATATTAAAGGTTATTTTGCCAGCCGCGATTCCAGCGATTCTGACAGGCATTATTCTAGCGATTGCTCGAGCCGCAGGGGATACGGCTGCTATCCTGTTTACAGCATTGTTCAGTCAATTTTGGAACTTCGATGTTTGGCGACCGACTGCGACTCTCGCGGTATTGGTTTATAACTTTGCAGTTACACCTTTTCCAAACTGGCAAGAGCTTGCGTGGTCGGCAGCCTTAGTGCTTTTGCTCATCGTTTTATTCGCAAACATTCTTGCTCGTTGGATCATCCGCAAACGGTAGCGATCGCCCCAAGATTCTTCACACGATTGATTTGTTGTTTATCCCTGTCACCTTCCACCTACTAACTTTGACCTATGACCTCCAATCTTCATCAAAGCGTTCAAACTGATAATGTCTTCCACACAGAGAACGTCAATATCTACTATGGAGACTTTCTGGCAGTTAAGGACATTAACCTTGATGTTCCCAAAAACGCAATCAC